>JALYVZ010000274.1 GCA_030852965.1 Actinomycetota bacterium
GGCTGGGCCGCGGCCAGCTTGGCCTCCCGGGCGGCCAACTCGTCGCGGGCGACCAGCAGCAGCTGCTCGATCTCGGCGCGCCGGGCCCGGGCCAGCGCCTCGTCGGCTTCTTCCTTGGCCAGCTCGGTCTGCAACGTGACCAGGTCGTCGGCGGCCAGTCGCAGCCGGGCGTCGCGCAGCTCAGCCTGCACGGTCTGGGCCCGGCGGGCGATCTCGGCCTGCTTGCCCAGCGGCTTGAGCTGGCGACGCAGCTCGACGGTGAGGTCGGTGAGCCGGGCCAGGTTGGCCTGCATCGCATCGAGCTTGCGCAGCGCCTTCTCTTTGCGCTTACGGTGTTTGAGAACGCCGGCGGCCTCCTCGATGAAGGCCCGCCGCTCCTCCGGCTTGGACTCCAGGATGGTGGCCAGCTGCCCCTGCCCGACGACCACGTGCATCTCGCGGCCGATCCCGGAGTCGGACAGCAGCTCCTGGATGTCCAGCAGTCGGCAATGGCTGCCGTTGATCTCGTACTCACCGGCGCCGTCCCGGAACATCCGGCGGGTGATCGACACCTCGGAGTAGTCGATGGGCAGCGCCCCGTCGGAGTTGTCGATGGTCAGGGTGACCTCGGCACGGCCCAGCGGCTGACGGTTGGCCGTGCCGGCGAAGATCACGTCCTCCATCTTGCCCCCGCGCAACGCCTTCGCCCCCTGCTCGCCGAACACCCATTGGATGGCGTCCACGACGTTCGACTTGCCCGAGCCGTTCGGGCCCACCACGCAGGTGATCCCGGGCTCGAGGCGCAGCTCGGTAGCCGAAGCGAAGGACTTGAAGCCCTTCAGCGTCAGGCGTTTGAGATGCACGGCGAGCTGACCCTCCCCCAGGTGCCCCCACCCCGGAAGCCCACCAACCCTACCGACCAGCTCTCGTCGCACCGTCCCTGGCGCTCACGCAGCTCTCGTCACCCGCACGCAGCGGCCCCGGCCGCTGCGTGAAGCCACCAGAGCTGCGTGAGGGGGTGTTGCCCGACGGCCGTATCCGAAGCCATCCGTCGATTCTGCTACGTTCACCCACCGTGACCACGCGCAGACACCGGCGCACGGCACCGGTACTCGTGGGACTGAGCACCGGGGCGGTGATGGCTGTGGTCGCGGTGTTCCTCGGGCAACTGCACCACCCGGCCACGCGACAGCCCACCGCCAGCGACGTGACCGGCGTCAGCCAGGACGCTCGCTCCGATCCGACGGTGCGGCAGCGGCCGCCGCTGCCGCCCAGCACACTGCCGCCCAGCACGCCGCCTGGCCCCACCCCGCCCGGACCACGCCCCACGACTGTGGTTGCGCTACCGCTGTTCCTCCCAGGGCTACCGCCGTACCTCCCGGCGTTGCTGCCGAAGCTCCCGGCGTTGCCGCCGAAGCTCCCGGGCCTGCCACGCCCGGCCGTCCCGAAGCCGACGAATCCGGCCGTGCCGGGGCTCTCCGGCCCGGCCGCCGTGGTGGTGGCGCTCACCAACGCGGAACGCGCCAAGGCCGGATGCGGCCCCCTCAAGGTCGACTCGCGGCTGAACACCTCCGCCCAGCGACACTCGGTGGACATGGCCACCCGGGACTACTTCGAGCACGAGGACCCGGACGGGCACAACTTCGCCGACCGGGAGGCCGCCGCCGGATTCACCGGGGACTCTGGCGGGGAGAACATAGCCATGGGCCAGACCTCCGCGGCAGAGGTGATGAACGACTGGATGCACTCCCCCGGACACCGGCGAAACATCCTGGACTGCTCGTTCACCTTGATCGGCGTTGGCTACGTGGCCGCCGGGCATTACTGGACGCAGAACTTCGGCGGCTGAACTCCACGCTGTCCCGCGATGTGATCACTCGTGCTCCGCTCGATCGGCCCCCGGGTTGTCCGGCATGCTGGGCAGACCCGGACCGCGAGGAGGGACGAACCGTGTCGCTGATCGACAACGTGATCTACGTCGACGGCAAGCGCGCCGTGCGGCCGGAGTCTCTGGAGAAGACCTTCGACGAGCTGCGCCGCTGCCCGGCTGACGGGCACAGCTTCTCCTGGATCGGTCTACTGCGCCCCACGGAGGAGGACATCCAGGCGGTGGCCGCGGAGTTCGACCTGCATCCCCTCGCTGTCGAGGATGCCATCGACGCCCACCAGCGCCCGAAGCTGGAGCGCTACGGCCACACCGTATTCGTGGTCCTCCGGCCAGCCTGGTACGTCGATCCGGTGGAGGTGGTGGAACTCGGCGAGGTGCACCTGTTCCTCGGGCCGGCCTTCGTGGTGACGCTGCGACACGCCGACCAGCCCCAGCTCGCCGAGGTCCGCGAACGCCTCGAAGAGAACCCGGAGCTGCTGGGCCGCGGACCGTTCGCGGTGCTGTACGCGATCCTGGACAAGGTGGTCGACGACTACGCCCCAGTGCTCGACGGACTGCAGACCGACATCGACGAGATCGAGGTCCAGGTCTTCGACGGTGACCCCTCCGCGTCCCGGCGGATCTACCAACTCACCCGTGAGGTCATCGAGTTCCAGCGAGCGGTCGAGCCATTGACCGACGTACTCGACGAACTGCGCGGAATGCTCAAGGAGCAGGCCAGCGAGGCCGACCTGGAGCTGCGCCGGATGCTGCGCGACGTGGCCGACCACACCACCCGGGTGGTGGAGCGCACCGAGGCGTTCCGGCAACTGCTGACGAACATCCTGTCGGTCAACGCGGCTCTGGTCGCCCAGCGGCAGAACGAGGAAATGACCCGGTTGACCCAGGCCAGCTACGCCCAGGGCGAGCAGGTAAAGCGGATCTCGTCGTGGGCGGCGATCTTGTTCGCACCGACCCTGGTCGCCGGAATCTACGGGATGAACTTCCACGAAATTCCCGAGTTGAGCTGGACCCTCGGCTACCCGATGGCGATCGGGATGATGTTGGTCATGGCTGGGATACTATACTTGGTATTCCGCCGCCGCGGCTGGCTGTAGCCCGTCCTACCGGTGCGGGTTGCGGGGCCGGGGTTGGCAGCGCGGACACGAGTAGGACGAGCGGTTCATGAACGGTTCCCGCCGGATCGGGGCCCCACAGCGACCGCAGGGCCGGTCGGCCTGACCGTAGACGTTCAGCGAGCGGTCGAAGTAACCGGAGTTGCCGTTGACGTTGACGTACAGCGCGTCGAACGAGGTGCCACCCTTGGCCAACGCCTCGGCCATGACGTCACTCGCCGCGCCGAGCACGGAACGCACAGCAGCCCTGCTCAGCGACGCGGTGGGACGGGCACCGTGCAGCCGGGCCCGCCACAGCGCCTCGTCCGCGTAGATGTTGCCGATTCCGGACACTAAGGTCTGGTCCAGCAGCGCGCGCTTGAGACCGGTGCGCCGGGCCCGAACGCCCGCGACCGCCGCGTCCTTGTCGAAGTCTGCGTCCATCGGGTCGCGGCCGATGTGCGCGATCGGCGCCGGCAACCCGTCCGCCAGGGTTTCCACGCTCAGCCCACCGAACGTCCGTTGGTCGACAAACCGCAGCTCGGGTCCGTTGTCGGCGAAGCCCAGCCGAGCCCGCAGGTGCTTCTGGGCCGGCGCCGCCGGGTCGGACACCAGTAGCTGGCCGCTCATTCCGAGGTGGGCCAGCACCGCCTCCGGGGAGTCGGTCTCCAGCCACAGATACTTGCCCCGGCGGCGGGCAGCGGTCAGGGTCCGGTCCGTGAGGCGGGCCACCAAGTCCGCCGGCCCCGGAAGGTGGCGACGGACGGCCCTGGGGTGCAGCACCTCCACCCGCGCCACCTGGCGGCCGATGACGTGCTCGGCAAGGCCCCGGCGGACCACCTCGACCTCGGGCAGCTCAGGCACGGCCTAGCCGGTACTCGAAGGGCCACCGTCAGTGAGTGCGCTCCAGGCGAGTTGGGCGGCCTTCTGCTCGGCTTCCTTCTTGGTTCGCCCGACACCGGTGCCCAGCTCCCGAGCGGCAACCACCGCCACCGCGGTGAAAGTCTTGAGGTGGTCGGGCCCGTCCTCGGCGATCCGGTACTCGGGGACGCCGAGGTCGGACGCGGCGGTCAGCTCCTGCAGGCTGGTCTTCCAGTCCAACCCCGCGCCCAGCAACGGAGCTGCCCGCAGCAGCCCGTCGAACAGCCGCTCAACCACCGTGCGGGTGATCTCGAGCCCGTGCTGCAGGAACACCGCGCCGATCAGTGCCTCGGCGGCATCGGCGAGGATGCTCTCCTTACCCCGGCCACCGGTCAGCTCCTCGCCGCGGCCCAGGTAGAGATAACCGCCCAGACCGTACTGCCCATCGCCATCCTCGCGGCCGGTTCCGTGGTTCGGATCGGGACCGTCCGGTCGGCCCAGGTCCCTGGCGACCGAGGCCAGCGCGTGCATGTTGACCACGCTGGCCCGCAGCTTGGCCAGCTGGCCCTCCGGGAGGTCGGGGTGCGAGCGGTACAGCCGCTCCGTAACGATCACGCCGAGCACGGAGTCACCCAGGAACTCCAACCGCTCGTTCGTCGGCAGCCCACCGTTCTCGTAGGCATAGGAGCGGTGGGTGAGCGCGAGAGTAAGCAGCTCGACGTCAAGGTCAACATCGAGCTGCGACAACAACGTTGATCGGTCCCTCTCCGGCCCCCGTGTCGCCCGATCCCCCACCGGCGAGTGCGCGTCGAGGACGGTCAGGCCGGGGTGACGACCGGGCGGCCGTCGTACTGGCCGCAGTTCGGGCAGGCCATGTGCGGCGGCTTGGGCTGGCGGCAGGCCCGGTTCGAGCACGGCGCGAGCGTCGGCGCGGTGGCCTTCCACTGCGAGCGGCGAGACCGCGTGTTGGACCGCGACATGCGGCGCTTCGGAACAGCCACGACTATCTCCAGATTCTCGTATCGCTCACCGCCGCTACTCGGTGGTTGCGTCGGTATCAGACGTGAGCCGGCCCCGCAGGCCAGCCCATCGAGCGTCCAGTGTCTCATGGCTGTGCGCGGGGTCGAGGTCGGCCCACCGATCTCCACACTCCGGGCAGAGCCCCTGACAGTCCTCCTGGCACAACGGAGCCAGCGGCAGCGTCAGCAACACCGCGTCGCGGACCATTTCCTCGATGTCCACCAGGTCGTCGATCACCCGGCTGATCTCATCGGCATCGGTGGTGGCCTCGGTGACACTGTCAGGGTAGGCGAACAGCTCGCCGAACCGCACCGTCAGTGGGTAACCGATCGACTCCAGGCAGCGGGCGCACTCCCCGACCACCTCGGCCCGCGCCGAACCCGAGACGAACACCCCCTCGGTGACCGACTCCAGCCGCAGCTCCAGCTCGATCGGGCTGCCCTCGGGGATACCGATCACCTCCAGCCCGAAGCTGGCCGGCGCGGGAATCGTGCGCTGGTAGGAACGCATGTTGCCTGGTCGCCGTCCCACTTCGCGGGTGCTGAGCACCCAGGGACTGGTCAACGAGGGACGGTTCTCGCGCTGTTGGCGTCTGGTCATACTGAACCCCAGGGTAGGCCAGCGGGTCTGAGCACCGCGCATCAACCGGAGAACTCGTCGGCGATCAGGGCGCCCAACTCCAAGAACGCATCCAGCGTCTCCGACCGCATCGCCCCCAGATCCAACCGACCACCCGTCGCCAAATGCGGATCATACGGAATCTCCACCACCGC
>JALYVZ010000275.1 GCA_030852965.1 Actinomycetota bacterium
CTCCAACGTCGGCCGCATCTGACGGGCGACGGCACCAGCCGCCACCACCGGCGCGGCACCCGCCTCGCCGATCCCGGGATTGTCCGGATGCATCGAGGCCACCGCGGGCAGGCCGGCCGTCTGCGCGGCGGCCACCAGCCGGGCGCAGACCAGCCCGTAGCGCCCGCTGCCGAATGCCGGGCCGGCGATCAACAACTCCGCACCCGCCGCGCGGGCCATCCCGAGCAGCTCCGCCGACACCGCAGGGTCGGATGCCGCGTAGTTGTCACCGCAGACGACGGTGGCCACGATCTGATGGTCAGCGCCGAGCAGCTGCTGGAGCAGCCGCCCTGGCCCGGCCGCGCCGTCCAGCACGCGCGGGCCCAGCCCGGCGGCGTCCTCCCCGCCGAGCCCGGCGTAGAACTGGTTGACGTAGTGCACCAGGCGCATCAGGCCACCCCCTCCAGGACGACGGCGGGCGGCTCCGCGCGGCAGGTCAGCCGTCCGGCACCCAGCGGGCTGAGCCCGCCGAGGACCATCGCCACCGGAACCTCGATCGCCGAGGTGGCCTCGGCGTCGATGATGCGCAGTCGCGTGCCCCCCAGCGCCCGCTCGACCGCGGGTAGCTTCAGCCGTTGGTCGTAGTTGCCGGTGCTGACCACCGCGCCGTGCCGGGGCCCGGCGACCAGCGGCGGTCCGGTGCCGTCGGGGCCGGACATCTCGGCGTACAGGGCAACCGCGGTCAGACCGGCGGCCTCCAGGGCGTCCACCTTCATCCCGAGGTCGTTGTCGGCGTTGCCGGCACCCTCCTTGGTGACGATCGCGGCGTCCCACCCGGCGGCCTGGCACAGCCAGGCGGCATGGGCGGAGACATGCTCCTTGCCCCCCTGCTCGACTGGCTCCGGGCACAGCACCACCCCGGCGAAGCGCAGGTCCTGACCGTCCCTTGCGCGCAGTTCGGCGATCACCGGGTGGTTCTGGTGCAGGTAGGTGGGGTTGCGCAGGGCGGGGTGGCCGTACTGACCGGCGACCACGGCGCCGTCCTCGATCTCGGCGGGGTCGAACAGGGTCGGCAGGCTGCCCGCCATGCTGGCGCCGTAGACGAAGACGTCCTTGAACGCGCCCTGGGTCTGCAGGTTGGTGATCACACCCACCCTCGGCAGGCCCCCGGTGGGCGTGCCCGGCCGGTGCGGCGCCGCCAGCTCCTCCACCGCGTCAGGGGTACTGTCCACGGCGGCGTCGGCCAGCAACACCGCGAGGCGCAGCAGCCCGCGACGCACCGCCTGCTCGGCCTCCAGCAGGGGGACTTCCTCGGCGGGATCGAACTCGATCACGACGTTGTGGGTCCGGCTGAACGGGGACAGCGGGGCGGCCGGGCCGGACATGTCAATCAGGCCCTCCTGGTTGCGCGGCAGGTACCCGGCGGCTAGCACGGCTGCCCCGCGCAGCACGTGCGTATGGGGCCCGCGCTTGCGGTTGATCGGGGCCAAGAAGCCGGGGAACACCCCGCCGCCCCGGCCCTTGCTACGGGGCTCGACCACGTCCAGCGGTGTGATGATCCGGACCGACTCCCCTGGCGAGGCGAGCTGCGGCCGCACCGCGGCCAGCGCCGGATCGGCGAACAGCGACTCGACCTGTTCCCGACCGACCACGAGATGGTGCTGGTGGTAATCGGTAGCGGGGCCGAACTCGACCGAGTGAACCTCGTGCACGACGCGCCGCAGTGCCGTCACCAGTGCCTCCGAACCCGTTCGGACACCCGGCGTCAGTCACCGGGCACTCAACAATCCTAACCCGGCGGCCCGCTACCGGGCACTTCAAGACCAGCTGCGCCAGTTGGGCTTCATCGCTTCCGGCAGCGTGGTCGTCCGCGACAGCTCCGGCTGTCGCTGCCACGCCGACCCGCCGGTCCGGCACGGCCCCTACTTCCAGCACACCTGCAAGATCGCCGGCAAGACCGTCACCCACCGACTCACCGCCGAGCAGGCCCACCGCTACCGCGAGCAGATCGCCAACCGACGAACCCTTGACCAGCTAATCACCGAGATGGAACAGATCTCCAGCAGGCCCGCGAGCCCCGCCCACCGGATCCAGCTGATCACTCGCGACGCACAGCGGGGTGGGGCGCAAATCACCCCCGAGAAGTGCGGAACGTCAGGCCACCGGGCTCGATCGCCATGATCACCGCAGGACCACCGGGCGCGGTGAAGTTCTGGCGGACGCCACCGCCGAGCGCGCACGATCGAGATCCCGCAGCCGAGGACCTCCTTGCCTCCCTTGCGCGCGAAGGCCTCGCGGAACGCGGCGGTGTACGATCCGCCGCGCTCGCCCGGCGCGAGGCAGGTGAGCGTCTTCGTGTCCACGGCGCGCTGGTAGCTCACGGAGACGCTGACTATGGCCCCGACGTAGAGCAGGAGCGGCGACAAGGGCGATTCCGAGGAGACGCTGCGGTGCGCCAGATCCCGGCCCGGCGCTGGCTCGGCCTGACCGCGACCCCGTACCGGCGCGATGAACTCGATGATCTCATCGCCCTGCAGCTGGCCCGGTCCGACACACGATGAGTGCTCCGGAACCGGGAACCCTGGCCGCGGCGGCTGCCGGCGGCGCTCCGGAACGTTCCCCTCACCATCCACCTCACGACCCTTCGCCTACCGGGGGGACGCCGACGTGTCGGCTCCCGGCGGGATCGCGGCCGTCTACCGCGAGCTGGTTGCCGACGACGCCCGCAACCAGCAGGTGGTTGCCGACGTCGTCGCCGCGCTTGTTCGAGGACGGCATTGCCTCGTCTTGACCCAATGGACCGCGCACCTCGCCCTGCTCGCCGAGTTGCTCGCGACGCCGGGCACGACCCGGTCGTGCTGCGCGGCGGCATGGGAGCCGGCCAGCGGCGCGACGCTCTCGAACGCCTCCGGCCGAACGAGGGACCGCTACTCGTGGTCGCAACGGGTCCCTACGTCGGCAAGGGCTTCGACTGCCCAGCCCTCGATACCGTGTTCCTGACCGCCCCGATCGCCTTCAAGGGCCGGCTCGTCCAGTACGTCGGTCGCGTCCTGCGCGCTACGCCAGACAAGCGAGTCCCCCAGACGGTGATCCGTGCCCCCGGAGGGGTGTTACTCCCCACCGCGACTTCGATGGCGACCTGACAGAAGTATGCGATCAGGGTCGTGCCCCTGGCTTGCTGGATGAGTGGATGGAGTCCGGCTCGCTCCCCGTGTGGTTAGCGCGCGTGTCCGAGGACTCGGCCACCGTTCCGGTGCACATTCGCTTGATTGGGTGTTCATTGGGCGGTTGTAGCGGGACTCGATCGGGCAGGTCAAGCGGAGCCAGGCTCAAATCCCGCAGGTGCCGGGTGCGTGGTCTCCACGGTCTGCAGCTGTCGGCGATGCCAGCGGGGTCAGGCGATGGCGGTGATGTCGCCGTCGTCGAAGTAGATCGCTTGGTGCAGTCGTCCGCCGAGCGCGCCGGCGTAGCGGGTGAGGACGTCGTGTCCGGAGATCTTGCCCTGCTCGATCTGGGAGACGCGGCCCTTGGTGACGCCCATCTTGTCGGCCACCTGCTGCTGGGTCATGCTGCGGGCCCGTCGGATCTCGGCGAGGCGGTGGCCGACTACTTCGGCGAGCAGTTCGCGCTTGCCGGCCTCGACAGCGGCTTCGCCGCCGGCCCGTTCGACGTGTTCGGCGCGGATGTCGTTCCAGCTCACGAAGCTGTTCATCGCTGTCCCTCCTCCTGGGTGCGTTCTTTGAGGTAGCGCTCGTATCGTTGCTCGGCGAGTGGTATCGCGTGGCGATACCAGGCGTTCCATTGGCCGGCCTTGTCACCGGCGACGAGCAGCATGCTCGACCGCCAGGGGTCCACTCGCCAGCATCCACGAAGCTGAGTATAGCTCTAGGTATACGCCCGCTGGGGGAGAAGCCAATCGAGCTGGCCGATACGGTGATCTCGACAACCGGCGGTCAGCTTCAAGGGCGACCCCCGGCGGCTGGTCGAGCGTTACTTCGACGCGTTCCTCTATCTGGCGAACTGGGGCACCAGGGAGCTGATGCTGCGGTTCCTGCCCGGCTGGTCGATCTGGCTACGGCGCGACGTTACTGCGTGGGCGACTCGGTGACTGCGTGGAGCCGGGGCGATCAGGTGATCGTCGCCGCGGTGTCCGAGGCCGAGGGGGAGGACTTCGGGTGGGGCGGGGAGGGCGTACTGGCCTCGATCCTGCCGGTGCGGACCGAACTGTTGGCCGGTGACGAGCGGGCGTTGTACTTGTTGTGGTTGCTGGGGCGTGCAAATCGGTGAGATCGATGGCGACGCGGTGGAGCCACCGGTCCCGCAGCGGTTCGACGAGCTGACCGGTTCGCAGGATGCCCTGGTCGAGTTCCCGCGGATCGATCCTGACCTTGTCGAGGTCGCCGCCTCCTGACGAGGTGCCCTCGTGGGCGGTGGTGCTTGTAAGTGTCGGTCCGTAGCGCTCGGCGTTTGAGATGTCCCGCTTACCCGGTAAGCCGGGACCGGGCGTCCTCCACCAGCAGCGAGGGCTAGCAAGCTAGATCGAGTCACTAGCCGGCCCCTCCATCTCGTACACGAAGTCGCGTATGTATTGCTTGGCCATGGCCTGGGCCGAGGCAGCGAGGTCACCGCTGACTAGCGACGCCGCGGCGAGAGACAGCGTTCCCTCCTCCCCCATGCGTTGGATCATCGTCTCGATGATCTGTTCTGCGGCGACAGTCGGGAACTGTCGCCGTGCCATGGCGTACTGAATGGCCATCTCCTCGTTGACGTCGGTCAATGCCCCTCCCGTTGGAAGACCGTCTGTGCCGCTCCCAGCATGCTCCCTACCTGTCGCCAGGTCGGGCTTCGGGCGGGTGCCGATCGCAGAACTTTACTCGTCCGACCGACTGCGCCGTTCGAGCTGGGTCAAGTGGCTGTCGGACGCCGTGCTGGCCGAGTTCGTTGGCCCGGCCCTTGCTGTAGGTGGTGAGCGTGGCCTTGGCGGCGTAGCCGAGGGTTGCCGCGTGCAGCGGGATCGGCGCGGCACGTCTCAGGCGATCTTCACGGAATCAGTCATCTGGGTTCTGAGGGCGGGGGCGAAGACGCTCGGTACGGTCCTCCCGGATCTCCCTGGCCACCGCCACCAGCCCGTCGGCTTGTACGGTGACGATGACCACTCCATTTGCCTCGTACAACTGACGTGGTCCAGAGATGTCCTGCAGCGCCGCCTCGAGTTGCGCCCTCGCCGCGAGTTGGTCGTCGGAGAGGGCGGCCCATGGAAGCTTGCTCGCCTGGATGGCATCAAGCCACTCGGCGGCCTGGGTCGATGTCGTGATACGGGTGGCGACGTTCGGCACCTCGACAAGCTGCTCGTGCAGATGCGCCGCGCGAGCCTTCCGGTCGGCGCGGTTGTCCGGCTCAGTAGCCATGACCCAACCTTTCGCTGCTGGTCGTCGGTCGACCCATGGTCGCACCTGCTCGTAGATCTCGTTCGCGCCCTGGGACCTGGGCGCGCGCCTGACCTACTGGTGGGCGTCCGCGATCGGCACGTCCTGACCGCGGATTGCGTCGAAGATGTGGTCCGCGTCGCATCCCGGCTCGAGGCTGTCGAGCAACAGCTCCGCTTGGC
>JALYVZ010000006.1 GCA_030852965.1 Actinomycetota bacterium
GCCCTGGACGCCTCGCGCAACGCCGGAGACGGCGTGCGGACGTCGACCGCGGCGTCCCACCGCGCCCAGCCGTCGGTCACCGTCGCGCCGACCGCGGCCACCGCCGCCGCGCACAACCCCGCCGTGCGAACCCGCGCATCCAGCACCAACGCCAGATCAGCGACATCACGCAGCAGCCCCCGGTCGACCAGCGCTTCCACCCCACCGGAGTGCACATGCCCCCCGGCCGGCAGTCGCGAGTCCGCGAGCAGCAGCAACCCGGCCAGCTCCACGGGCCCAGTATGAAGGGCGCCCTCAACCATCGACGAGCAGCACAATTACCTGCACGATGCCGCGGAGCTCCGTCGGCGAAGCCAGACCAACCCGGCGCGTCAGGCGCTCGATCGACACCGACTTCACGTCCTCGCATTTCGCGTAGCTCACTTCGCGCAAGCCGGACTCCCCTGGCTCGACCTCGATGTGGGACGGCAGACCGCGACGGGTCCGAGTCATTGGTACGACAATCGCCAGATCGGCGCGGCTGCGGTTCAACCGGTCCGCCGAGACCACCACCGCTGGACGCCGATAGCCCTGCTCATGACCGATTGGAGTACCGAAGTCCACCATCCAGATCTCGCCCCGCAGGGGCGCCGGTGTCTCCAGTGCACGACTCACTCCGTGCGATCCGCCAATGCCGGAGCCTCACCGCTGCGCTCGGCCACCACCGACTCCCATGCCTCGGGATCCTCGGCGAGGCGGCGGTAGCCGTCGTCGAACGATTCCCAGAACAGTGCCCGCTCGTACGCCACCAGAGCTTCGTCCACCACCGCCTGCATCCGCCGACCGGTCCGCACCGCCAGTTCAGACGCGCGCCGTCGGGTTTCCTCGCTGACCCTGATAGTGGTGCTCACGACGATAGTCTACTATTTCGTAGACCTTCTGGTCTACAACGTGCGGAGCTATCACCGTGTCGTCCAGCTCGTCAAACGCTGCCCGCGCAGCCTTGCGATCGACCTCAGGTACCGGCCCGAGTTCGCGCTCAGCTCGTCCGGCCGCTCGCCGTTCAAACGCCAGACGACCATCAGAACAAGACGTAACGCTGGCTGCGGGAATCTGATGACCGGCCCCGCCGCACCTTCAGGGATGACCTGCGCAAACAGGCGATCAACGCTGGCATGTTCAACGCGGCGGCCCGTGACCGGGCGATCGGGACGTCACCGCGCACGTGGATCGCTCTTCCCGAGCAGGTGCCCAGCTTGAGGAGTATCCGGAGCCGGTCGGTTCTCACCGGCGCGCAGTCCGCAGCGGAGTCAGCGAGGAACGAGGAGCTCAACCGACACCGACTTGGCGTCCCTCACATCTCGCGTAGCTCACCTCACGCAACCCCGACTCCCTAGAGTCCACAATCCAGATCTCACCCGCAGCGGCGCCGATGTCTCCCGTGCGCGACTCGCTCCATCAACGGGCCGATCGTGTCATGATGCGTACGGACGGCACAGCCTCCGCCAGGCGTTCGATGTCACCGGCGTCGGAGGTGATCACCAGGCCACCGCCGTAGCGGGCGCACACCGCGACGACATGCGCGTCGACGATATCGGCGGAGCCGGCAGCCGCCCCGTGCAACACCGCCCCTACCTGCCTAGCCAATGTGAAGTCGGTATCGACAGTCTCGACCGGCGGGCGCTGGCCGCTACCGGGGCGGTGTCGACGCAGTGCCACCTCGACGCGACGAGTGCGAGCAGGCCCCCGACACACCTCGGCACACACCACCGCCGGCACAAGCACGTCCCGTCCTCGGTCGAGCGCCTCGCGAAGCAGTGCCCGGAACGGCCCTGGTCGCCCCGGATCGGTGAGCGCGTCGAGTCCGTCGGAGTCCAGGACGATCGGAAGCGTCATGTCAACTGACGGCCGTCAACCAGGCCGTCGAGTTCGTCGAAGACCGCTCGCGCCGCGGCCATTTCGGCATCGGAGACCGGCCCGACCTCGCTGTCCCAGGTATCGAGCAGCTCACGCAATGCGGCATGCCGGGCAAGGCGCTGGACGTAGATCGCCAGGGCTTCGTCGACGACGGCGGACAGGTTCTGCACACCCAGGGCCTGGGCCTGCTCCAGAGTCTCGGCGTCGACCGTCACCGTTATCTTACGCTTAGCCATATCTAGATACTACTCAGAACAGGAAGTAGCGCTGAGCCATCGGCAGCTCGACGGCTGGCGACTCCTCCACCACCTCGCCGTCCACCCGCACGGTGAAGGTGTCCGGCTCCACCTCGATGCGGGGCAGCGCGTCGTTGTTCGGCATGTCGGCCTTGCCCACCCGTCGGGTGTTCCTGGTCGGCACCAGTCGGCGGCGCACGCCGAGCCGGTCGGCCAGATCGGTCCCGTCGAGGGCATCGGGCGCCACAAAGTGCACCGAGGTGTCCGAAGCCCCCTCCGGCGAGGCGGCGAACATCGGCCGGGGCAGCACCGGCTGTGGCGTGGGGATGGAGGCGTTCGCGTCCCCCATCGCGGCCCAGGCGATGAAACCGCCCTTGATCACCACGGACGGGCGTACCCCGAAGAACGCCGGCTGCCACAGCACCAGGTCGGCCAGCTTGCCGACCTCGACCGAACCGATCTCGGCGTCCAGCCCGTGCGCCACCGCCGGGCAGATTGTGTACTTCGCGACGTAGCGCATCGCCCGGTTGTTGTCGGCGGGTCCGTCGCCGGGCAGTGCGCCCCAGCGCTTCTTGCCCACGTGCGCGGTCTGCCAGGTGCGCAGGACCACCTCGCCGACCCGGCCCATGGCCTGGCTGTCCGAGCCGATCATCGAGATGGCGCCGAGGTCGTGCAGCAGGTCCTCGGCCGCGATGGTGGACGGCCGGATCCGGCTCTCCGCGAACGCCAGGTCCTCGGGCACAGTCGACTTCAGGTGATGGCAGACCATCAGCATGTCGAGATGTTCAGCCAACGTGTTGATCGTGTGCGGGCGGGTCGGGTTCGTCGAGCTGGGCAGCACGTACGGCTCGGACGCCACAGTGATGATGTCCGGCGCGTGCCCGCCGCCCGCACCTTCGGTGTGGTAGGCGTGGATGCCTCGGCCGGCGATCGCGGCAAGCGTGTCGGCCACGTAGCCGGCCTCGTTGAGGGTGTCAGTGTGGATGGCGACCTGGACACCAGTCTCGTCGGCCACCCGCAGACAGGCGTCGATCGCGGCCGGCGTGGAACCCCAGTCCTCGTGCAGCTTGAAGCCGGACGCCCCGGCCGCGACCTGCTCACGCAGCGCCGGCAGGCCGACGGTGTTGCCCTTGCCGAGCAGCGCGATGTTCACCGGGAACCCGTCGAGCGCGCGCAGCATCCGCGCCAGATACCACTCCCCCGGAGTCACCGTGGTGGCCTTGGTGCCCTCCGCCGGGCCGGTGCCGCCGCCGATCAGGGTGGTCACCCCGGACCCGAGCGCCTCGGGGAACTGGGTAGGGCTGATCAGGTGTACGTGGCAGTCCACCCCGCCGGCGGTGATGATCAGCCCGTTGCCGGCGATGATCTCGGTGCCCGGGCCGATGACCAGCGCGGGATCGACGCCGTCCATGATGTCCGGGTTCCCGGCCTTGCCCAGCGCGGTGATCCGGCCGTCCCGCACGCCGATGTCGGCCTTCACCACGCCCCAGTGGTCCAGCACCAGCGCTCCGGTGATCACCAGGTCCGGAGCGCCGTCCGCGCGGGAGGCCCGGGCCTGACCCATCGACTCGCGGACCACCTTGCCGCCGCCGAACACCACCTCGTCACCGCCGTGCGGACCCCGGCAGCGGTCTTCGGTGACTTCGATGAACAGGTCCGTGTCGGCCAGCCGGACCCGGTCGCCGACAGTCGGCCCGTACAGCTCGACGTAGCGTTCCCGCTCGATCTCCCAGCTCATCCCCGGGTCTCCGGCAACCTCAGCCCGGGCACCGTGGCCGTGCCACCCAACGGGGTCAGCGCGACCTCCCGGGGAACTCCCGGCTCGAAGCGCACCGCAGTGCCGGCTGGGACCGCCAGGCGGTGGCCGGACGCGGAGGCTCGATCGAAATCCAGCGCCGGGTTGGCCGCCGCGAAATGGTAGTGCGAGCCAACTTGGATCGGCCGGTCGCCGGTGTTCACCACGGTCAGTTCAAACGTCTCGCCGGCCACCTCCACGGGTTCGGCGGCGGCCACGATCTCGCCGGGCTTCAGTGTCGACACGGACGCTCCGCTCCGCGTTGGTTCGCTTCGCTCTGTGTCAACGCGCTCCGCTCCGCTGCGCGATTGTTCGCTTCGCTCACGAAATCGGTCGGTGCACGGTGACCAGCTTCGTGCCGTCCGGGAAGGTGGCCTCCACCTGGACCGAGGTGACCATCTCGGGCACCCCGTCCATGACGTCCTCCACCGTCAGGACCCGCTGGCCGGCCGCCATCAGATCCGTGACCGTGCGCCCGTCGCGGGCTCCCTCCAGCACGAAGGAGCTGATCACTGCCACCGCCTCCGGATAGTTGAGCCGCAGACCGCGGGCCCGTCGTTCCTCGGCCAACCGGGCGGCCACATGCAGCAGCAACCGCTCCTGCTCGTGCGGGCTCAGCAGCACGGCTCCTCCTCATCTCCGCCGCCAAACGGTAGGCAGCGACCGTCACCGGCACATTGCCAGGTCGTTACGGCCGCTCGCGCAGTACCTACCTCAGCGGGCCCGGAGCCGGCGCGCCAGCCGGTACCCGATCACCAGCACGACCACCACGAGAAGCGCGATCGGCCCCCAGGTGATGATCCAGTCCAAGATCAGGTCCCAGGTGGTGACGTGGTGGAACACGGTCACCTGGTAGATCGTCGTCTCGCCGTAGTTGTCGCTGGCGCACCGGGCAGCGGTGGTGCAGTTGGACTGGGTGTAGGCCCCCGCCTTGAAGTAGGCATCCCGGAAGCGGTTGGAGATCGTGGTCTGCAGCACACCGTTGTAGTAGGCCCGGATCGTGCCACCGCTCACCTCGTACGTCGCGTCGAACCTGGTACCAAGCACATAGTGATCGGTGATCAGCTTGTGGTGCGGATCGTTGTCGTCGGTGATCCAGAGGTTGCTGCCCTCCAGGCGGAAGACCGTGACGTCATCTTTGGCATCGTGGATCTGCGCGCCGATCAGCTCTGGCTTGCCCACGGGCAGGTGGGTGAACGCCTCGGTCACCGTCATCCGGTGCTCCCCGGCGCCGGACGACCAGCTCGCTTTGTTCGCCCCAGCGTCGGTCATCTCCCGCAGCTCCGAGCGCGGGTAACGCGAGCCACTGGTGTGCACCCCGTTGACCGGGGCCTGGAACACCACCGCATCGCAGGTCGGGGTAGTACGAAAGTACGGCGGCCGGGCGTAGGACGCCAACTGTGGCTGGGCGATCTCCAGCGGGCCTGTGGCGTTGTCCGGCATGGGCAGCGGCAGGGTGACCTTCCAGTTGGTCAGGTCGAGCACCTGCGCCGGCAACTCACACCCCGCTGCCGCCGGCGCTGTCCGCTCCGCCGGCGCAACGGACGGCGATTCGGCCGCGACCGGCCCCGTCCCGATCACGAGCGGCAGGGCTGCCGCGAGCACGACCCTGAGCGCCAGCGCGGGGAGCAGCATACCGCCAGAATAGGGGTTGCGTGCGAGCACACCGGCACCGCACCGTGAGTCGCGACCACTCGATGATCAGCAACTGATCGGAGCCCAGCAACTCAACCCCGGTCTCCACCGCCCCAGGCGATGCCCAGAGCGGCGGCCATCTCCACCCTGGGTGCCGGCCGGCCGGTGAACTGTTCGACCTGACCGAACGCCTGGTGCAGCAGCATGTCCAGGCCGGTGACCAGCCGACCCCCGGCCGCCGCGACCGCTCTGGCAACCGGGGTCGGCCACGGGGCATAGACCACGTCGAGCACCAGTCCGGCACGGGCGACGGCGGCCGCGCAGTCGTCGGACACCCCAGCCGGCACGGTGCTGACCAGGACGTCGCACCGGCGCGCGCCGGGCACCTCGGGATCCCAGCGGCGAACCTCGACGGTCAGCCCGAACCGCTCGGCCACCGCCCGGGTGGCGCCTACCCGGGCTGGGTCACGCACCATGAGCTCGACCGCGCGCAGCCCGAGATGGGCCAGCCCGGCCACCGCCGCCGAGGCCGTGGCACCGGCGCCCAGCACCAACGCCCGCCCAGACTCCGGACCGGTCCAGCCCGCCGCCGCGATCGCCCCGGACACCCCGTCGATGTCGGTGCAGTCGCACCTCCAACCCCCGTCGGGCAGCCGGACCAGCGTGTTCGCCGCCCCGACAGCCACCGCGCGCTCAGTGGCTGTGTCGGCGCGGGCCAGCGCGGCCCGCTTTCCCGGCATGGTGACCGACAGCCCCACCCATTCCGCGCCGAGCCCGTCGACCAGCCCGGGTAGCGCGGCCTCGTCACACTCAATGGCGTCGTAGCGCCACGTGTCCAGGCCCAGCGCGGCATAGGCGGCCCGGTGCAGGTTCGGGGAGCGCGAGTGCCGCACCGGTGAACCAAGCACCGCCGCCCGCCGGGATGGGGCGCGGTAGTCCCTGGAAACGGACGCCGACACAGGATCAGTACACCCCGGCCGCCTGGGCGGCCTTCACGTTCTGCTGGTGCTCGGCCAGGGTCATGGCAAAGCAGGACGTGCCGTCGGTGCGACACTTCACGAAGAACATCCACGGGCCGGTCGCCGGGCGTAGCGCGGCCTCGATGGCCTTGGTGCCCGGCGCGCCGATCGGGGTTGGCGGCAGGCCGTAGTTGGCGTAGCTGTTGTACGGGCCGGCGCGACCTCGGTCCGCTGCGGTGGTCTGCACCGACTGCAGGTCGAGCGGGTAGTTCACGGTGGAGTCCAGCTCCAGACGGACCCGGCTGGTCAACCGGTTGTAGATCACTTCGGAGATCTTCTCGAAGTCGCCGGTGATGCCTTCCTTCTCAATGAGGGAGGCGATCACCAGCACCTGGTAGGGGTTGTAGCGGACCTGTCCGGCCCCGGTCACCAACCCGGTGGCCTCGTACTGCGCGGCGGACCGGCTGACCAGGACGCGCAGCACCTCCTCGGCGGTGCTGCCCGGCCGCACGTCGTAGCGCCCGGGCGCGACCAGCCCCTCGAGCCGTCGGCTCGGCTCGGCCTTGGCGACGTCGGCACGGGCCCAGTCCGGCACGCCGAGCGCCTCCGGCGGCGCCTTCGCCATCGCCTCGCGGAGCTGGCCGACGCCTACGCATGTGCTGGTACCGCTCAGCTGGGTGCAGGTGGCCTGGGCGGCCTGGGTCAAGACGCCTGGGGCGACGGTGCCGTCCGGCCCCCGAGTGTCGTCGAGCTGCGCGCCACCCTTGATCTCCAGCTGCCCTACCCGGGACCGGGGATCGAGCAGCAGCTTCACCGCGGCCGGGCCGGACATCCTTAGCCGCAGCCGGTAGTAGCCCGGCTGTACCGAACGGGCTCGCTCGTCGTCGTCCGCCGCAGCCCGGGTGAACGCCTTCTGGCTGCGTACCACGTCCACCTTGGTCAAGGTGGTGCCGATCGCGCTGATCGTGTCGCCGTCGTCGACCTGGATGATCACGTCCCCTTGGCCGGTACCCTCGTAGTCGGGAGCACCGAAGAACGAACGGTAGAGCAGGTAGCCGCCGCCGAAGACGATCGCGGCGAACACGCCCAGGACAAGCAGCGGACCTAGGCGCCGGGTACGCATAGGTGGCTCCTCGAACTCCTCGTCGTCGTAAGCCGCGGCCGCGCCAGGAGCGTCGAGGTCGGAAGCTACCTCGAACACGGTGGTCTCGTCAGGTAAGGCTTCGAACACAGTTGTGTCCGCAATCGCGGCATCGGACACCGCTTCGAACGGGACCGTGTCGGAGTCGCGGACCCCCGACCCGGTGTCCTCGCCGGCGCGGCGAGAGTTCACGAACCGGCTCCACCGCGCTCGGCTCGGGCGGACCTGGTGTCCAGCCAACCCTGCAGGATCGCGACCGCGGCTGCCTGGTCGACAACCGCGCGTTGTTTGCGCCCCCGCACCCCACGCTGGGTCAACGCCCGGCTGGCGATCACCGTGGTGAGCCGCTCGTCGACCATCCGCACCGGAACCGACAGTGAGCCGGTCAGCGCCCGGGCGTAGTCCAGCGCGGACTGCGCGGCCGGTCCGTCCCGGCCAGCGAGCGTGCGCGGCAGCCCAACCACCACCTCTATCACCTCGTACTCCCCGACGATGTCGGCCAGCGAGCGGACGTCCGACCCGCCTTGCTGGTCGCGCCCGAGGGTAACCAGCGGGGTGGCGAGGACCCCGCCCGGGTCGGACACCGACACCCCGACCCGCACCGATCCGACGTCGATGCCCAGTCGCCGACCTGGGCCGACGTCGGGAGCGGCTGCATCGATCGGTTCCCGGCCCACCGGCTAAGAGCCTGAGGCGGAGCGCACCGCGGCACGGAGCACGGCGACCGCGGCGGGCACACCGGCCGGGTTGCTGCCACCACCCTGGGCCAGGTCCGGCTTACCCCCGCCCCGGCCGCCGATGGACTCCGCGAACGAGGGCACGAGCTTGCCGGCGGCCAGTCCCCTGGCGCGAGCGGCCTCGGTGGTGGCCACCACGAACGACAGCTTGTCGCCGGCCGCGCTGAACAGCGCGACCACTCCAGGACGGGTACCGAGACGCCCCCGAACGTCGGAGGCCAGCGCGCGCAGGTCGCCGACCGGCACGCCGTCCGGGGCGGCCACCGCCACCAGCGCGATCCCCTCGATGTCTTCCGCGCTGTCGGCGAGTGCGCCCGCAGCGGACAACACGGCCTCGGCGCGTACCTTCTCCAGCTCACGCTCGGCATCGCGCAGCCGCTCGACCACCGCGCCGATTCGGTCGGAGAGCTCCTCCGCGCGGGCCTTGAACTGCTCCGACAGCTGGCTGACCAGCACGTGCTCGCGGGCCAGGAAGCGGAAAGCGTCCAGCCCGACCAGGGCCTCCACACGACGGATACCCGAGCCGATGGACGCCTCGGACAGCAACTTGATCAACCCGAGCTGGCCGGAGCGGTGCACATGGGTGCCTCCGCACAGTTCCCGCGAGTACTCGCCGATCTCCACCACCCGCACGGCGTCGCCGTAGCGCTCGCCGAACATCGCGATGGCCCCCATCCGGCGGGCCTCGTCGAGTGTGGTGGTGAACGTGCGAACCTCGTGGTCGTCCAGCAGGACGGCGTTGACCTCGTCCTCCACGTCGGCCAGCACGCTCGGCGGTACCGCCCCGGCCGGAGAGGTGAAGTCGAACCGTAGCCGCCCTGGCGCGTTGAGTGAGCCGGCCTGCGCGGCGGCATCGCCGAGCGCGCGGCGTAGCCCGGCGTGCACCAGGTGGGTTGCTGAGTGCGCCCGGGAGATCGCCTGCCTGCGGGTCACGTCGACCTCGGCGTGTACGGCGGCGTCGAGCCGGGCCTCCCCGTCGGTGACCCGGCCGCGGTGCGCGTTGAGCCCGGTGACCGGGGACTGTACGTCTGTCACCACGATGGCGAAGCCGTCACCGCGCAGCACCCCGGAGTCGGCCTGCTGGCCGCCGCCCTCGGCGTAGAACGGCGTGCGGTCCAGCAGCACCTCCACCTCGGTGCCGGTCCCGGCCGCCGGTACCGCGACACCACCGGCGAGCAGCCCGATGATGCGCGACTCGCTGGTGAGGTCGGTGTAGCCGAGGAACTCGGTGGCGCCGTGCTGGTCGAGTACCGTGCGGTACAGGCCGCCGTCGGCGTGCCCAGTCTTGCGGCTGGCCGCGTCGGCCTTGGCCCGGGTCCGCTGCTCCAGCATCAGCCGGCGGAAGCCGTCCTGATCGACGCTCAGCCCGGCTTCCGCCGCCATCTCCAGCGTCAGGTCGATCGGGAAGCCGTAGGTGTCGTGCAGCTGGAACGCGCGATCACCGGGCAGCTGGGTGCCGCCGTCCTCTTTCGTTGCCATGACAGCGACATCAAAGATCCGCGAGCCGGCGCTCAGCGTGGTCAGGAAGGCTTCCTCCTCGGCCCGCACCAGCGCCGAGATCCGCTCGAAGTCGGACACCAGCTCCGGGTAGGCCGGGGCCATGGCGTCACGCACCACCTCGGCGAACGTGCCCAGCACCGGCTCGTGCACCCCCAGCAGGTGGGTCGAGCGCACGATCCGTCGCAGTAGCCGGCGCAGCACGTAGCCCCGACCCTCGTTGCCCGGGATCACCCCGTCACCGATGATCATCACGCCGGAGCGGGTATGGTCAGCGATCACCCGGAACCGCACGTCATCCACCACGTCGGCGCCGTAACGTCGCCCGGACAGCTCCTCGGCGCGGGCGATCACCGGGCGCACCAGGTCGGTCTCGTAGACGTTGTCCACGCCTTGGAGCAGATAGGCGACCCGCTCGATGCCCATCCCGGTGTCGATGTTCTTCTTAGGCAGGGTACCGATCGGCGGATGGCCCATCTTCGGCGACAGCTCACCCCGCTCGTCCTGCATGAAGACCAGGTTCCAGATCTCCAGGTAGCGGTCCTCGTCCACCACCGGGCCACCGTCGCGGCCGTGCTGGGGACCCCGGTCGTAGTAGATCTCCGAGCACGGCCCACCCGGACCGGGAACCCCCATGTCCCAGTAGTTGTCCTTGCCGTCCCGGCGCTGGATCCGCTCCTCGGGCAGGCCGGCGATCCGCCGCCACAGCTCGATGGCCTCGTCGTCGGTCTCGTAGACGGTGACCCAGATCCGGTCGGCGTCGAAGCCGTAGCCGCCGGCGTCCCGGGAGCCGGTGACCAGCTGCCAGGCGTGTTCGATCGCCCCGGGCTTGAAGTAGTCGCCGAAGGAGAAGTTGCCGGCCATCTGGAAGAACGTGTTGTGCCGGGTGGTCTTACCGACCTCGTCGATGTCCCCGGTACGCACGCACTTCTGGATGCTCGTCGCGGTTGGCCACGGCGGCGGGACGTCACCCAGGAAGTATGGCTTGAACTGCACCATCCCGGCGTTGACGAAGAGCAGGTTCGGATCGTCCAGAATGAGTGATGCGCTGGGCACCTGAGTGTGCCCGGCGCGGACGAAGTGCTCGGTGAAGCGTCGGCTGATCTCGTGGGTTTCCACGGTGGCACTCTCTTGGGGTGTCGGGCTTTGGGGTATAGGGCTTGGGGGTGTCGGGCTCGAGCTGGCGGCAACGTCTGCGGCGCGGTGCGGCGGTGGGGTGGGGCTACTGCTAGCCCCGGCCCCCCGCCCGGCGCCCTCGTGGCGCCGGTACCTGTGGTGCGGCGGCCGCCCGGGGCAGCGCCTGACCGGTGCGGTACTCGACCAGTTCCGTGAGCTCGTGCTCGCGCTCGGCCATGCCGGCCCGCACCTCCGCGCCGAACTCGCCGATGGCCAGGCCCAGGGCCCGCAGTCCGTCACCGATCTGCTCGCCGACGCCGGTCGGAGTGAGCCGCTGGACGGCATCGGCGGCCTTGCGGGTGACCATCACCCCGGTGGCCACCCCGAGTCCGAGCCAGAACAGTCGCTTCATCGCTGCCCGCTCATCGCCGCCCGCGGCTACGCCGGCCGCGCGCCCGGGGCCGCGAGGCGGCCTGGTCCTTGGCCGCCTTGCGCGCCTTGATGGCCTTGGAGACGCCGTAGGACAACGCGGCGGTCTTGACGAGCGGGCCACCCATGGTGGCGGTGAACAACGAGGTGAGCGCGGAGACGTTGCCGCTCACCGCGCGGGCGTTGGAGGTGATCCCGTCGACCCGTTCGAGTTGGGTGTTCACCTGGGTGAGGGTGGTGTTCGCGCCGTCCAGCAGGGGGGCGCTGCCTTCGTGCGCCTTGCGGATCGCGATGGTCGCCTCGTCCAGCGTCCGGCCGAGCTTGAGCAGCGGAATCGCCAGCAGCACGACCAGCAGCACGAACGCGCCGGCGGCGATCAACGCGGCGGCCTGGCCCATTCGGCGCCTCCTGGAGTACTCGTCGGTGATCGCGCTCAGGCTACCGCTTGGGGCCCGGCCACGAATGACCAGCCTCGGCACGACCCTCTGGGCAGACAGTGCCCCACGGTAGGGGCCGCATACTGCGACGAACCACACGTCGTTCGTTCGAAGGCTCCCTCATGCCTCCCCTTGACTCACCAGCCCGGCCCGCGCCACCACTCCGACCCAGGGCGCACCGCTCGACCCGCAGCGACCTGACGCGCAGCCCGGCTCGACCCCTCCGACCCGGACTGGGCTTTTCCTGGGCACTCTGCTTCACTAGGTCGCATGCCCAGAAAAAGCCCACAGCTCGACGAGGTGGCCAGCGCGCTGGCGCAGGCACTGCGTCGGGGCCTGCCGATCCCGCCCACCGCGGTCGCGCCGGTGTTGCTGGAGCTTCGCGGGGTCAGTGCCCGGTAGGTCGATCCCGCTGCTGACGCGAGCCGGGCCGCAGCTCTGGACGGGGTGTTGCGGGGGCTGTTGGCCCGGTTCCCCGACGCCCGCTACGCACCGGCCGCGCGAGCGATGTTCGGGCTCGCCCCGGCCGAGACGGGTCTGAGTCTGACCGCTCGCCGCGCGGCGGCGGCCGCGGCCGCGGGCCACGAGGTCCACCATTTCCGCAAGCGGGTCGAGCCACGGCTGCTCGACGAGCTCGCCGCAGCGCTGCTCGCAGACTCGGACCGGTTCACCCGGGTCCAGCTCGCCGCGCCGCGTCTGGCTCCGACCGCATGCCGGGAGCGGGTCGGGGCCGATCCGTTCGCCTGGGAGGTTGCCGAGCAGGAGGAAGCCCTGACCCGGGTCTGGTCGGCGATCTATGCGCTGCGCGCCGAGCTGCTCGCGGTCGAGCGGCTGATCAGCCTCGACTTGGATGACCAACAGGTCATCGCGCACGCGGTGACCGCGGCCTGGCGATGGGCGCTGGCCAGCACCGCCGCGCGTACCTACACCGCGGCGTTCCCCGCCCAGGCCCACGACGCCGCACAGCCAGACGCCGCCGATCTGGTAGCCCTGGCCAGCTGGACCCCCACCCTGGCCTCCGACCAACAGGAGCGGCTACGCGCCGCAGCCGCCGGGGACGCCACCCGGGCGGAGTTCGTCGCCGCCCTGCACGACGAGATCGAGATCGGCAACACCTGGATCACCGGGTTCCTCGAGCACACCGAACCGACGCCGGCGTTCCTCACCCCAGCGGGGAACGTGTCACGCACACAGGAGGCTTCATGAGCACCATCAACACCACCACTGACACCGGCCAGAGCGGCCGGCCCGCCGGCGGGGAGACGTTCGCCGGCGCGCTGTCCGCCGCGGCCGAGCGCGAGGCACGCCGCTACGTCATCACCGGCGGCCCGTCGTCGGGCAAGGACGAGCTGATCGAGGTAATCCTCACCGCGGGGATTCCCTGCATGGAGGCCGAACCGGGCCGGGAGATCTACCGCAAGCACCGCGAACGGCTAGGCCGCCACCTGTTGCGCGAGGACCGCCACGAGTACTCCCTGGAAGTCCTGCAGGCCTTCATCACCGAGTTCTCCACCTACAAGAACGGCATCAGGTTCTACAACCGCGGCATCCCTGATGGCTACGGCTGGGACCGCTCTTCGGCCTCGGCCCGACCCGCAGCTGGAGGAGGCGTCTCGGCTGTTCCGTTACGACACGATCTTCGTGCTCGACCCGCTGGACACCTTCGAGGACCCCGACGACATCGTCTGGGCCAAGGACCGCGAGATCCGCCGGGTCCACGAGCTGATCGTGCAGGGCTACTACGACGCCGGCTACGAACCGGTGTTCGTCGGCCCCAACGACGCTGCCGGGCGTCTGGACTTCATCTGCGCCAACCTGCGCCTGCCAAGCCCACCCGGGAGCGACGACCATGACCGCCACTCCAACCACCCACGAGACCACCCTCGAGGCAACGAACGACGCCGGCGGCGTCGCGGCCGGGGCGCTGCTCATCTCGCCAACAGTGTGCTGGCCAACGCGCTGCTGCGCTCGATCGACGTCCTGCGCCCTTGGATCCACGCCTCTCGACCCGAACGGATCGAGTGGACTACATCGTGGAGACCTACACCGCCCAACAAGCCAGCCCGGGTTCCGCGCGGAGTTCCTGCGCAGCCTGGAACGGCTAGAGGAGATCCGGTGGTGGATGGCGCCCTCGCACGGGGTCGTGCACGTCCGGCTGCCCTGTCCCGACTGCGGCTGGGCCGAGAAACGCGGTGACCGCACCCGGCTGGTCTCCCTCGACGAGGACGCGCCACGTTCACCGCTGCTTGTCTCGATCATGGCCGCTACGAGGTCCACGTCGACCCCGCCGCGCCCGACAACTACGTCGACGCGCTGCTCTGGCTCGTCGGTGAACTGCTCGGCGACCCCAAGCACTTCTTCCGCTCATTCACCGTCAAGGAACTCGGACGACTCATGACCGCACGCCCCGTCGATCTCGCCGACCGCCCCCGCGCGCACGAGATGGGCATCTACAGGCGCTACTTCGACCTCATCGCCGCCGGCGCCAAGACCACCGAGATCCGCGTCAACGACTCCAGCCGCGCCAAGCTCACCGTCGGCAGCCTCATCCGGTTCCGCTGCCGCGACGACGAGATCCTCACCCGCATCACCAGCCTCACCCGCTACCCCGATTTCGACACCATGTTCGATCACGAAAGCCCGAGCAGCGTCAATCCCACCGCCACCCGCGAGGAACAACTCGCGAACATCCGACAGATCTACCCGCCCGAGCGCGAAGCCATCGGCGTCGTCGCCATCGGCATCCAGCTCGTCGTCGCACGTTCTCGATGATCCGTTCGCTCTCATACGCACGACCCACGCTCAATGCCTCGACCGCGAGTTCGCAGCCTTCGCCGAGGTGACCACCTGTGGCAAGGGCCGAGGCGTGCTCGATCTGGGCGAGCGCGCGGGGTTTTGGCGGCGCAACGGCCAGCTCAGCACTGTCCCATGCAAGACAGGCAGCTCGAACGTTCCCGATTCGCCCCAGAGCCTGGGCGTGGTAGCGGGCTGCCTTCGCGGCGTCGAAGGTGAAGATCCACGGCCATTGCGCTTCACCTGGATAACGAGCGCACAACCTGTCGGCGTCCTGTAACGCGGTCGTCGTGTTCACGGTGTCGCCGATGCTCGCGTAGGCAACCCCCAGCAGCCATGCGCGCGCCGTGATTGGTGTCCGCGAATCGAGCACCGCCTCGGCTTGGTGCAACATGCCCAGGCCGTATCGAGCATGACCCGACTCGACCGCAAACTACCCCAGCGAAGCGGTCATTGCTTCTCACCGTGAAGGATGATCATGACCAGAGTGCCGGGAGCGGCCTGTGTGTGCTTGCTGGTACACCCCACCACGCGGTTGACGCGGCTAGCGCGCCGCCAGCGGTGATCGCGCGCAGCACCGCTCGGCGGGTCAGCCAGCGCGATGAGCCGGTCATGAGGCGAGCACGTCCTTCCGGGTTCCCTGCAAGCATGTTTGGCGGCCAGATCACGAACAACCGGGATCACCCACCTAGGCCACCCGATCGCTCGGGCCCCAGGGCAGCTGGCCGAGCAGCGTGCCCACCGGCCCGATCGCCGGGGTGAGGCTGCTCAGCGCCGAGCCAGCTGGGGCGCATGCATCGCTACGGCGCACTGCGCCGCGGGCGGGCGCGGGTGCGAGCAGGGGCGACGGGTTGGTGGCCCTCGGCGCGTGGTTCACCTGGACGGCCAGCGTGAACCGGACCTGTCTCTGGTGCCGGGTGCCGGTCGGCGCATCGGCTCCGACGGATGGCTGCGGGCGGGAGTGCTCCTCGGTGGGGTGCCCACCCTCGGCGGTCTCGGAGCCCATCGGGCCGCCGCGGGGGTGCTGCCCACAGAGCGCGGCGGCGCACACGAGGGAGCCCGCGGCGAGCACCGACCCTGCGGTGAGGGCCAGGCGCCGACGTGGCGAGGTGGTCATTGTCGGCCACCCCACGGGAAAGGAGCCCATCGCGGAGTCTGCTCGGGCGCTATGACCCGGTGTGGCCAGGCCTGATGTGCCCCGGCCCAGTGTGTCCCGGCCCAGCGTGTCCCCTGGGGGGTTGCCGGCCGGGTTGCAGCGGCCGAGCAGTTCGGCGACGGTGACCTGGATACGATCGGGAGCGA
This sequence comes from Actinomycetota bacterium, assembly GCA_030852965.1. Lineage (GTDB taxonomy): Bacteria > Actinomycetota > Actinomycetes > Mycobacteriales > Pseudonocardiaceae > Pseudonocardia. The sequence continues at coordinate 15,974 of JALYVZ010000006.1, forward strand.
CACGGTGTGCCGAGGCGGAGCCCATGACGGCCGGGGACCTCCAAAGAGCGAATAGTGACTCGCTGTCTAGCTGATGGTCACCATGATTGCCAGCTACCACCCCAGTAGTCGCGTCGAGATACCCCTATCGAGGGAAACGATCGCCAGGCGTGGTCAACACGACACCGACAGCATCCCCCGAAACAATCGATCGCGATCAGTCTGGACTGGCGGTTGGTGCGAGGTGCTCGATGACCCGGAACCGTTCGTAGACGACGACGGGTTATCCGACGACGTTCTCCGGGGCCGGTCGAGGCTCCGGGTCGGCACCGACCGAGACGACCCGGCCGTTGCTTGCCGCCGACCCGGAGCTGAACCGCACACCCTCGTCGGCCACCGAGCCGCGCCGCATCAGCAGCACGTCCCGGGGGTAGTTCTGATGCAGCCGCCACGGGGCCTGGGGGCCCTGGCGGGGCAGCTTGTCGACGCTGCGCAGCACGTACCCGGACTGCAGGTCGATCAGCGGCGACAGCGGTTCCTCGGGGCCCGGGGCCAGCGGCGTCACCACCGGCTGGTGGTGCCGGTCCATGTGCTTGAGCAGCCGGCACACGTACTCGGCGACCAGGTCGGCCTTGAGGGTCCAGGAGACGTTGGTGTAGCCGAGGGTGAGCGCGAAGTTCGGCACCCCGGACAGCATCATTCCCTTGTAGGCCACGGTCGAAGGCAGGTCCACCGGGTCGCCGTCCACGGCGAGCTGCATGCCGCCGATGGCCAGCAGGTTCAGCCCGGTGGCGGTGACGATGACGTCCGCCGCCAGCTCCTCGCCGGATTCCAATCGGAGCCCCTTCTCGGTGAACCGGTCGATCCGATCGGTGACCACCGAGGTCCGGCCGTTGCGGATGACCCGGAACAGGTCGCCGTCGGGCACCAGGCACAGCCGCTGGTCCCACGGGTTGTAGGTCGGCGCGAAATGGGTGTCGACGTCGTAGCCCTGGGGCAGTCGCGCGGTCACGAACCTGCGCAGCGCGCTCTTCATCAGACCGGGGCAGCGGCGACTGAACTCGTAGCTGGCCAGCGTGAGCGCCACGTTCTTCCAGCGCACGATGGGGTACGCCACCTTCTGCGGCAGCAGGGCACGCAGCCGATCGGCCAGTGGGTCCTTCGCCGGCACCGACACGATGTAGCTGGGCGAGCGCTGCAACATGGTGACGTGCTCGGCCTGCTCGGCCAGCGACGGCACCAGGGTGACCGCGGTCGCGCCGCTGCCGATCACCACCACCCGCTTGCCGGCACAGTCGAGGTCAGCGGGCCAGTGCTGCGGGTGCACCACGGCGCCGGCGAAGTCCTCGACACCCTCGAAGGTCGGGGTGTAGCCCTCGTCGTAGCGGTAGTAGCCGGAACAGACGTAGAGGAACGAGCAGCTCAGCTGGACCGTCTCGGCGGAGTCACCACGCAGCGCGGTGACCGTCCAGCGGGGCTGCTCGCTGGACCACTCGGCGGTCTGCACCCGGTGGTTGAACCGGATCGCCTTGTCGACTCCGTATTCCCGCGCGGTTTCCTGGACGTACTCCCGGATCGAGTGGCCGTCCGCGATCGCCTTGGCTTCGGTCCACGGCTTGAACGAGTAACCGAGGGTGAACATGTCCGAGTCGGAGCGGATGCCGGGGTAGCGGAACAGGTCCCAGGTGCCCCCGATCGCGTCGCGCGTCTCGAGAATGGCGATCGACTTGTCCGGGCACTCGCGCTGCAGGTGACAGGCGGCGCCGATGCCGGAGAGGCCGGCGCCGACGATCAGTACGTCGACGTGATCGATAGGCATGCGCGAACGGTACCAACGGTATGTCGGCAGAGTCAACACCATGTCGAGTTATTCGACACCGTGTAGTATCGCCGGTTGTGAACCCACGTCCGGCTGTCGAACCGGCCCGCCATCCGCGCGGGCGACGCGCGTCCCGGCCGTCCGGCGACGAACGCGAGCAGGCGATTCTGGCCACCGCCGAGCGGTTGCTGGCCGAGCGTCCGCTGACCGAGATCTCGATCGACGACCTGGCCCGGGGCGCGGGCATCTCCCGGCCGACCTTCTATTTCTACTTTGCTTCCAAGGACGCGGTCCTGCTCACGTTGCTGGATCGGGTGGTCGCCGAGGCGGACGCGGCAGCGTTCGAGGTTCCCGGGTCGCCACCGTGCGACCCGGCGACGCAGTGGCGGGAGGCGATCGAGGCCTTCTTCGTCAGCTTCCGTTCACACCGGGCGGTGGTGGTGGCGGCCGCCCAGGCCCGCGCTGGGAAACCCGAGGTCCGCGAACTCTGGTCGAGGGTCATGGAGAACTGGGTGCGGCGTACGAGCGAAGCCATCGCGGCCGAGCGCGCCCGGGGCGCCGCACCGCCCGGGTTACCGGCCCGGGATCTGGCGGTGGCGCTGAACCTGATGAACGAGCGGGTGATGTACGCCAGTTTTGCCGACGAGCAACCCTCGGTCCCGGAGGCTCAGGTGGTGGACACCCTGCTCGGGGTGTGGCTGCACAGCATCTACCAGACCGCGACTCCTCCGGTCTGACCGAGCCGGATAGCTAGCGCTCGATCATCAGCATCGTCATCCCGAACAGATCGAGCAGCCGCCGGACGGCCCGCGCCGGGTTGACCAGTACGAGCCCGCCACCGCTGCGCTGGCAGCGCCCGTGTGCCTCGTCGAAAGCGCGCGCGCCGGTCACCGCGAGGAACTCGAGCTCTGACAGATCGAGGTGCAGGCTCGGCGGTCCGACCCGAAGCGCCTGGTTGACCGCGTAGTCGAAGGTTGGGCGGGTGGCCTGGTCGAGTTCGCCGATCAGCGCCATCTCGGTGCCGGCCGGATTGGGGGTCGAGACGATGACCAACCCCAGCGAGGACACGGTGAAACTACGCTCAGCAGGCAGCTCGGGAAGGTCCGTACCCTGCACTGTTCATCCCGTCGCGGGCCAGAGGGGGCGCGGCGGGGCCGTGCCTGAAGCGACGGGCTGCTGGTCGAACCCGGCGAGAGTCTATGAGGTCGCTCGGAACAACAGCAACGCCGGGGATTCCACTGTGTTTACAGCTGGCAACGGACGGTTATCTCAGACCGGAACGCGAGAGTCCTCGCACCATCCGAAGGAGCCGCCCGAGTGGATACCGACCTGCTCACGTTGGGTCAGGAACTCGCCGAGATCACCCGCCTCGTGGAGGAGGATGACCTGCAGTCCACCCTGGAGCGGTACGTGTCGCGGGTCAAGCGCACCGTGCCCGGATGCGACCACGCCAGCATCACCGTCGGCACCCCCGGGGGCGGGGCAGAGACCGTGGCCGGCGCCGAGGAGCCGCTCCTTGCCTATCGCGCGGATGAGCAACCCGCCGACCCGAGCCCGATCCTGGACGCCATCGCCCACCACGAGCCGAGGCGGTTGGACGACATCGACTCCGACCGGCGGTGGCCGGCGTTCGCGGCCGCGATGCGGGAGGCCGGTTACCGCGGCGCCATCGCCCTGCCGCTGACCGCGGCGGCCGAGCCGTCTGCGGTCTTCGCGCTGTTCTCCCGTAAGGGTAACCAGTTCATGGACACCTCCTACGACCTGGTGATGCTGTTCGCGCTGCATGCCGGGGTGGTGTTCGACAATGCGAGCCTCTACCACGACAGCAAGACCCTGGTGGGCAATCTGCGTGAGGCGCTGGTGACCCGTTCGCTCATCGGCCAGGCCCAGGGACTGGTGATGTGCAGCCGTAGCTACGACGGGGACCAGGCACTGGCTGCGCTGAAGGCCGCGTCGCAGCACCACAACATCAAGCTCCGCGAGATCGCGCGGTCGCTGGTCGGGGCGCATGACGAAGGGCGGCTCGACTCCGACCTCGAGCGGTACGGGCTGCTGGGTTGAACGGCCGGGCTCAGGGCGCGTCGGGCCGGCTGTCCGCCCGCCGGGCCCGGGCGCGGCGCTTGCCCTCGTGCATGGCCTGCACCCGGGCCACCGGGATGGCCTCGCCCTCCGCGACCAACACGGCGTCCAGCGGCTGTGGCTCGGGCCGTTCGCTGGCCCACGGATCGTCGGACCCGAGCAGACCCGCTGCCCCGCGCACGGTGAAGTCGCCCGGAGCCACCCGGTCCAGCTCGTCCCAGGCCACCGGGAACGAGACCGTGGTGCCAGCGCGCACTCGTGGGCTGTACGCGGCAACCACGGTCGCGCCGTACGCCCTGGTCGAGTCCACGAACACCCGGCCGCCCCGCTCCTCGCGCACGAACGCCGTGGTCGCCAGCTCTGGGTCCAGCCGCGACGCGCGGGCTGCCAGCGCCCGGGTCGCGGCGGCCACCTCGTCGTGGGTGGCCGCCACCGGCACCAGGACGTGCAGGCCCTTGGCTCCGCTGGTCTTGACCTGACCGACCAGACCTGCGTCGGCGAGTACCTCACGCACCAGCCACGCGGTGCGTACCGCCAGCCCGAACCCGCCCTCCTCCGGTGGGTCGAGGTCGAGCACCAGGTGGGTGGGATGGTCGAACTGCCCGACCCGGAACAGGGTGGTGTGGTACTCGACCGCGCGTTGGTTGGCCAGCCAGAGCAGGGTGCGGCGGTCGTTGCACAGTGGGTAGGACACCTCGCGCTTGCTCGCGTGCGCCCACATGGCATGCCGCGGTACCCAGTCCGGGGCGTACTTCGGGGTGTTCTTCTGCATGAACGGGCGCTGCCCGCGCAGCGCCCGGACCACCGACAACGGTCGGTCCACCAGCTCGGGCAGCAGGTGATCGCGGACCGCGTCGAGGTAGTCGACCAGATCACGTTTGGTCGCGTCCGCGCCGTCGAACAACGGCTGGTCGAGATTGGTGAGCGCGACGTCCGTCGGCCGGTCTGGGCCTGTCATACCGGCCAGCCTGGCACGTGTGCGGTCCGCCAGACAGGGTGCCGGTAGCTAGAGCCTCGGTGCCAGTTAGAGCGGAGGCCTCGAATCGGCGGTGGGCCGGTGAGCGGGGATCGAGGCGCCGGGGCGAGCCCACCGGTTTCGCCGGCCGGCGCGGTCGTAGAGGCGGCGCAGCTTGATCTCCCCGACGATGAAACTGAAGATGCTGCAGATCAGTTGCAGGCCCAGCAGGACCACCATCCAGGCGAAGAGTTGACTGACCAACGAGCCCGCCCCCGAGAGCAGATCTCCGACGCCGGCGACCACGCCGTTCGTCGAGGCTCCGGTCGGGGCGCCAAGGCCGAACCACGAGGTGGCGTGTCCCAGGACAGCCACCACGACGATCAACGGGGACAAGCTGATGCACAGGCCCATCGCAGAATCATCCCCCTCGGAGCCACGTCCGTCGAGTGGTTAGGTACCAGCACCACAACGGTCGGCTCAGCTCGGGTTGGCCGAGTCCTCGAGCAGTGCCCGCACCGAGTCCCGAGGGATTCGAAACGAACGCCCCACCCGCAGAGCCGGCAACTTCCCCTTGTCCATCAGCCGATAGATGGTCATCTTCGACAGCCGAAGCATGGCCGCCACCTCAGAGACGGTGAGCAGGTCCATGGACTCGGCGATGTGGTCACCACCCTGGTGTGGCACCGGAGCGGTCTCGTTGTCGGACATGTCCGACGTATCGCCGAAGGGGGCGAGGATGTTACGCACGAGTATGTTTGGTCTGCGGGGGGCACCAGGGCGACGAGGATGGCAGGGGCGGCGGGTTACCGGAAGGTAAACAATCATATGGTCTGCGTCACAGCAGATGGCCTGGTTGTCGGCCTTGAACCGCCCAACGGCGGCGAGCCGCCCATCTGAGCGTCCTCTTTCGCGGGCTGTCGGCCAACTCGCACTTCTGGGAGGTCAAACAGGAGCTACGCTAGCTGTCGCTGCATGGCCTCGTGCATCCCGGCGAACCGCCAGGGCACGAGGCCGCTGTGTAAACGCCGCCGACCAACATCATGGCAGGACCCGGACACTCCGGACACCCCCAGCTCTGGTGCGGATGGAGCCGACGACGAGAGGTGCCTGTGAACGCGACTTCGGTCCCCGAGGGGATGCCGGCCCCACGACGCGCTGTGCGTAGGCAGATCAGTGGGCACAGTCGTCCCGCCGAGGGGCTGTACGACCCTGCGCAGGAACATGATGCCTGCGGGGTGGCGTTCGTGGCAGATCTCACCGGCCGTCGGGACCACAAGATCGTGCAGAAGGCACTCACCGCGCTGCGCAACCTCGAGCATCGGGGCGCCAGGGGCGCTGAGCCCGACGAGGGCGACGGTGCCGGCATCCTCATCCAGGTACCTGACGAGTTCCTGCGTCAGGTCGTCGACTTCGAGCTCCCGGCCGCAGGCCACTATGCCGTCGGCACCGCGTTCCTCCCCGATGACGACACAGCCGACTTCGAGGCCGTGGTAGCGATCGAGCGAATCGCGGGCGAGGAAGGTGTGCGGGTACTCGGCTGGCGTGCGGTGCCGACCAACCCGGACGCTGGGCTCGGCCGAGGCGCCCGTGTTGCGATGCCCCGGTTCCGGCAGGTTTTCCTTGCCGGCGCGGGCAACCAGGATGGCGTGGAGCTCGAGCGGCTGGTCTACTGCGTGCGACGCCGTGCCGAGCACGACGCGGACGTGTACTTCCCGAGCCTGTCCTGTCGGACGCTGGTCTACAAGGGCATGCTCACCGAGGAGCAACTGGTCACGTTCTACCCAGACCTGTCCGACGAGCGGGTCACGAGTTCGTTGGGGCTGGTGCACTCCCGGTTCTCCACCAACACCTTCCCGGCCTGGTCGCTGGCCCATCCGTACCGGATTGTCGCGCACAACGGCGAGATCAACACCGTGCGCGGCAACCGGAACTGGATGCGGGCCAGGGAGAGCCAGCTGGCCACCGAGCTGATCCGCGGCGATCTGGATCGGCTCTGCCCCATCGTCAGCCATGAGTCCAGCGACTCGGCGTCCTTCGACGAGGTGCTCGAGCTGCTGCACCTTGGTGGCCGCTCGATGCCGCACGCGGTGTTGATGATGATTCCGGAGGCGTGGGAGAACCACACCGAGATGGACCCCGCGCGGCGGGCCTTCTACGAGTTCCACTCCACGTTGATGGAGCCGTGGGACGGCCCCGCGTTGGTCGCGTTCACCGACGGCAATGTGATCGGCGCGGTGCTGGACCGCAACGGGCTGCGCCCGGCCCGCTACTGGGTGACCGAGGACGGCCTGGTCGTGCTGGCCAGCGAGGTCGGTGTGCTGGACATCGACCCCACCACCGTGGTCCGCAAGGGCCGGCTGGAGCCTGGCCGGATGTTCCTCGCCGACCTGACCGCCGGACGCATCGTCAGCGACGACGAGATCAAGGGCCAGCTGGCCGCCGAGCACCCCTACGCCGAGTGGGTGGCGAAGGGTCTGACCTGGCTGGACGACCTGCCCGAGCGCGAGCGCGAGGTATTCAGCCACTCGACGCTGGTACAGCGCCAGCAGGCGACCGGCTACACCGCCGAGGAGCTGGAGGTGCTGCTCACGCCGATGGCGATGACCGCCGCCGAGCCCATCGGTTCGATGGGCAACGACGCCCCGCTGGCGCCGTTCTCGCAGTATCCGAGGCCGCTGTTCGACTACTTCACCCAGCAGTTCGCCCAGGTCACCAATCCCCCGCTGGACGCCATCCGGGAAGAGCTGGTCACCTCCCTGCAGACCCAGCTCGGGGCCGAACCGAACCTGCTGGTCGCCGACGCCGACTCCTGCCGGCGGATCGTGCTGCGGTTCCCGGTCTTGTCCAACCAGGCGCTGGCCAAGATCGTGCACATCGACGACGACAGCGACCAGCCCGACTATCAGGCCGTCACGGTGCGCGGGGTGTACAAGGTGCGCGGCGGCGGCACGGCGCTGCGGGCCCGTCTCGATGAGATCTGTGTCGAGGTCGCCGAGGCGGTGGAGGACGGCGCCCGGCTGGTCGTGCTGTCCAACCGCGGCGTGGACGCCGAGCACGCGGCCATCCCGTCGCTGCTGCTCACCGGCGCCGTGCACCACCACCTGGTACGCCAGAAGACCCGTACCAAGGCGGGCCTGATCGTGGAAGCGGCGGATGCGCGGGAGGTGCACCACATCGCGCTGCTGATCGGCTACGGCGCGGCGGCGGTGAACCCGTACCTGGCGATGGCCACCGTCGAGGACATGTGCGAGCGCGGCGTGCTCGGCAATCTCGACAAGCGCACCGCCACCGGCAACCTGATCAAGGCGCTGGGCAAGGGCGTGCGCAAGACCATGTCCAAGATGGGCGTCTCGACCGTGGCGTCCTACAACGGCGCGCAGATCTTCGAGGCGATCGGGGTGGGACGCGAGGTCATCGACCTCTGTTTCACCGGTACCACGTCCCGGCTGGGCGGGGTGGGTTTCGACACGCTGGCCGACGAGGTCGCCCGCTGGCACCAGCTGGCCTTCCCCGCCGACGGGGTGCACGCGGCGCACCGCGAGCTGGCTACCGGCGGTGACTACCAGTGGCGCCGCGAGGGTGAGGCACACCTGTTCAACCCGGCGACCGTGTTCAAGCTGCAGCACTCCACCCGGGCCGGGCGGTACGACATCTTCAAGGAGTACACCAACCTCGTCGACGACCAGTCGGAGCGGCTGCTCACCCTGCGCGGGCTGTTCGCCTTCCGGGATGGCGTCCGGGCGCCAGTGCCGATCGAGCAGGTCGAGTCGGTGTCGGAGATAGTCAAGCGGTTCGCCACCGGGGCGATCTCCTACGGGTCGATCTCCCAGGAGATGCACGAGACGCTGGCCATCGCGATGAACCGCATCGGTGGCAAGTCCAACACCGGTGAGGGCGGCGAGGATGCCGACCGCTTCGTTCCCGACGCCAACGGCGACTCCCGCCGCTCGGCGATCAAGCAGGTGGCCTCCGGACGGTTCGGTGTGACCAGCGAGTACCTGGTGAACGCCGACGACCTCCAGATCAAGATCTCGCAGGGCGCGAAGCCCGGTGAGGGTGGCCAGCTGCCGGGGACCAAGGTCTACCCGTGGATCGCCAAGACCCGGTACTCGACTCCCGGCGTCGGGCTCATATCCCCGCCCCCGCACCACGACATCTACTCCATCGAGGACATCAAGCAGCTCATCCACGACCTGAAGAACGCCAACCCCCGGGCCCGGGTGCACGTCAAGCTGGTGTCCGAGGTCGGCGTGGGCACGGTGGCCGCCGGGGTGGCGAAGGCGTACTCCGACGTGGTGCTGATCTCCGGTCATGACGGTGGCACCGGCGCGTCGCCGCTGTCCTCGATCAAGCACGCCGGTACCCCGTGGGAGCTGGGGCTGGCCGAGACCCAGCAGACTCTGCTCGCGAACAAGCTGCGCGACCGCATCGTGGTGCAGGCCGACGGTCAGCTCAAGACGGGTCGGGACGTGGTGATCGCCGCACTGCTGGGCGCCGAGGAGTTCGGCTTCGCGACCGCTCCGCTGGTGGTGTCCGGCTGCATCATGATGCGGGTCTGCCATCTGGACACCTGCCCGGTCGGGGTGGCCACCCAGAATCCGGTGCTGCGGGCGAAGTTCAACGGCAAGCCCGAGTTCGTGGTCAACTTCTTCGAGTTCGTCGCGCAGGAGGTGCGGGAGTACCTGGCCGCGCTGGGGTTCCGCACCCTGGTGGAGGCGGTCGGGCGCACCGAGATGCTGGACACCCGGCATGCTGTCGAGCACTGGAAGGCATCCGGGCTGGACCTCAGCCCCATCCTGCATGTGCCGGCCGAGGCGGGCGAAGACGCCCCCCGCCACCGCACTCGGGGCCAGGAGCACGGGCTGGAGAAGGCGCTGGACAACACCCTGATCCAGCTGTCCGAGGGGGCGCTGGACGGCGGTGACCCGGTGCGGTTGGACCTGCCGGTGCGCAACGTCAACCGCACCGTGGGCACGATGCTGGGCTACCAGCTGACCAGCCGCTGGGGCGCCAAGGGCCTGCCCGACAACACCATCGACGTCACCCTCACCGGCTCGGCGGGCCAGTCCTTCGGGGCCTTCCTGCCAGGAGGCATCACGTTGCGGCTGGTCGGCGACGCGAACGACTACGTCGGCAAGGGGCTTTCCGGGGGTCGGATCACGGTCCGCCCGCACCCGGGTGCGCAGTTCACCGCCGAGCAGAACATCATCGCCGGCAACGTCATCCTCTACGGGGCGACGTCCGGCGAGATGTTCCTGCGCGGGATGGTCGGCGAGCGGTTCTGCGTGCGGAACTCCGGCGCGCTGGCCGTCGTGGAGGGCGTGGGCGACCACGGCTGCGAGTACATGACCGGAGGTCGGGTCGTGGTGCTCGGACCAACCGGGCGCAACTTTGCCGCTGGCATGTCCGGAGGGGTCGCCTACCTGCTTGACATCAACGCCGCCCGGATCAACCCGGAGATGGTGGATCTCGACCCGCTGGACGACGACGACCGCGAGTTCCTGGCCGACGCGGTCGCCCGCCATCATGCCGAGACCGGATCGGCGGTGGCGCACGTTCTGCTCGCCGACTGGGACGACGCGGTGCACAGGTTCGGCAAGGTCATGCCGAAGGACTTCAAGCGGGTGCTCGCCGCGCGGGCGGCGGCACAGCGGGACGGCCGGGACGTCAACGAGGCAATCATGGAGGCGGCCCATGGCTGAGCCGACCATCGACACGGAGGCCGCACATGGCTGACCCGAAGGGCTTCCTGCACACCCACCGTGAGACCCCGAAGCGGCGCCCGGTCGACCTGCGACTGCGCGACTGGAACGAGGTCTACGAAGAGTTCGGCAAGAAGGCCCTGGAGTCGCAGGCCGGCCGGTGCATGAACTGCGGCATTCCGTTCTGCCACCAGGGCTGTCCGCTGGGCAACCTGATCCCGGAGTGGAACACCCTGGTCTGGCGCGACGACTGGCGAGACGCGAGCGACCGTTTGCATGCCACCAACAACTTCCCGGAGTTCACCGGCACGCTGTGTCCGGCGCCGTGCGAAGCGTCCTGTGTGCTCGGCATCAACGACGACCCGGTGACGATCAAGCAGGTCGAGATCGAGATCATCGACCGCGCCTGGGACGAGGGCTGGGTCACCCCGGAACCGGCGAAGACCAAGACCGGCAAGAAGGTCGCCGTGGTGGGCTCCGGCCCGGCCGGGCTGGCCGCTGCCCAGCAGCTCACCCGGGTCGGACACGACGTCGTGGTCTTCGAACGCGCGGACCGGATCGGCGGGCTGCTGCGCTACGGGATCCCCGAGTTCAAGATGGCCAAGCACCGGCTGGACCGGCGGCTGGAGCAGATGCGCGCTGAAGGCACCGCGTTCCGTGCCGGTGTCGAGGTCGGGGTGGACATCACCGCCGAGGACCTGCGGGCGGACTTCGACGCGGTGGTGCTCGCCGGCGGCGCGACGGCATGGCGGGATCTCCCGGTGCCCGGACGCGAGCTCACCGGCATCCACCAGGCCATGGAGTACCTGCCGCCGTCCAACCGAGTGCAGGAAGGTGACCTGGAACAGTCCCCCATCGACGCCCACGGCAAGCACGTGGTGATCATTGGCGGCGGCGACACCGGGGCCGACTGCCTCGGCACCGCGCACCGCCAGGGCGCCGCTTCGGTGACCCAGCTGGAGATCATGCCGACTCCGCCGGAGCTGCGCACCGACGCCATGCCCTGGCCGACCTACCCGATGATCTACCGGGTGTCCTCGGCGCACGAGGAGGGCGGTGAGCGGGTGTACTCGGTGAACACCCAGGAGTTCGTGGGCAACGAGGACGGGGTGGTCCGGGCGCTGCGGCTGGCCGAGGTCGAGTTCGCGCAAGGCAAGTTCATCCCGGTGGAGGGCTCCGAGCGCGAGCTCCCCTGCGACCTGGTCTTCCTGGCCATGGGGTTTGTCGGACCGGAGCGAGGCAAGCTGCTCGAGGGTCTCGCGGTGCGGTTCGACCAGCGCGGGAACGTGGCCAGGGACAACTCCTACATGACCAATGTCCCTGGCGTGTTCAGCGCCGGGGACATGGGCCGTGGGCAGTCGCTGATCGTGTGGGCCATCGCCGAGGGCCGCGCGGCCGCCGCGGGGGTGGACCGGCACCTGACCGGGCGTGCGGTCCTGCCCTCGCCGATTCGCCCGACCGACCGACCGATGACCTGAGGATCAGCGGTCATACTCGAAATAGAGCACGAAATCGGCGGCCAGTCTGGTTATCGTCGTCGGATGCTTCCTGACGACGGGCCTGGTTCGTCGGTCCACGACCTGGTAATCGCCATGATCGTCAAACATGCGCTCGACGATCTGGAAGCCCAGCACGTTGACCTGCCGACGGTGTTGACGCTCACGGCGCTGGCGGGCTGGCGGGAAAGTGATCGGGCGGCCGGTCGGCCCTGCCGGACGCTCAGCTCGCCGGACTCCCCGCGCTCGGCTGAGCCTCCTTCGCCGCGAGACGCGCCCTGACCTCCGGACGCCGCAGAGGTGGCACGGTGGCCGGCGGCTGACGACGCTCCGGCAACTCCCCCAGCAGCCGCGCGGTCACCCGGGCCACCTCCGCCACGGCGGCTTCGAACGGCTCCCTGGTCGCGGCGGTCGGGTGCTGCACGCCGCTGACCTTCCGCACGTACTGCCGGGCCGCTGCCTCGATCTCTTCCACTGTCGCGGATGGCTGAAGCCCGCGCAGCACGGTGATGTTCCGGCACATGCATTCAGGGTAGTTGTGCGCCCTCAACCCCCGGCGCATCAGAGCCCTTCTCGTTCGCGTATGCCGACGTCGCCGCCCTGATGCCCAGGTCCACCGGCCGGAAACTACCTGGCGCCCTGGCCGGCTGTGAGCAGGCTGACGATTTGAGTGCCCGCACCCCGGGTACTCCCAAGCAACCCAAGGAGGTTCGGATGAACGGCGGGACATATCTGCTGATCCTGGTGATCGGTGCAGTGGTCGTGCTAGTCGACGGCCAGATGATCATGCGGAAGGCCCCCGAGTATCTCGATGAGGTGTACCAGAACCCGGGCCGGTCCCGCAAGGTCACCGGCATGGTGGTCGGACTGTTCCACTTGATCATGTTGGGGGTGGTTGCGCTGGTGTCCTCCGTGGGCTTGGACCCCAACGCCGGGATGCAGTCGGTGCTGGCCAGGATCGGGGTACTGCTACTGCTCACCGCAGTGGGCCACGGAATCGCCATGGTGGTCCTCTCCCGGCTGCGTGAGCAGGAACTGGCCACCCAGGTGACCGAGATGGAAGTTCACCGGCGGGACGAGCACTATCACGCCAAGCACCCCGGTCACGAGCACTAGCCGACCGCTCCCGCCGCGCGCGGCTGGAGCCCGTGTCTATTCACCTGTCGTACAGATTCACTTGCTTGAACGACAAGGTACGGTCCCGGGTCATGCGCTTCAGCCTTGGTCTGGAGGAACGCGGTTTTTACCCGTTGTTCACTCAGGCCGCCGAGAACATCCTCGTCGGCACTCAGCGGTTGGCGGAGCTAGTCGCGGCCAAGGAGTTCTGAGTGGAGTTCGCGGTCATCGTCACGGTGGTCGTCGTGGCGTTGGGGTTCGACTACACCAACGGCTTCCACGACGCGGCCAACGCGATCGCCACCACGGTGTCCACCCGAGCGATGACCCCCCGGGCAGCGCTGGCCATGGCTGCGGTGATGAACCTGCTCGGCGCGTTCCTGGGTACTTCGGTGGCCTCCACCGTGGGCCAGGGCATCATTGATGCGCCGAAGGGTGTGCCCGGGCTCGTGGTGGTGCTCGCCGCGCTGCTCGGCGCGGTGGTGTGGAACCTCGTCACCTGGTATTTCGGTCTTCCCTCCTCGTCCTCGCACGCGCTCATCGGTGGGCTGGTCGGCGCCGCGCTGGCCTCGGCCGGGACCGTGAAGTGGTCCGGCGTGGTCGACAAGGTGCTGATCCCGATGGTGGTGTCGCCACTGGTCGGGTTCGTTGCCACCGCGCTGGTGATGACCGCGCTGATCTGGGCCTTCCGGCGAGCTCGTCCGACTCCGGTCAACGCCGGCTTCCGACGTGCTCAGATCCTCTCCGGAGCAGCGATGGCGCTTGGCCACGGGTTGCAGGACGCGCAGAAGACCATGGGCGTGATCGTACTTGCGCTGGTCATCGGCGGCTATCACCAAGGCTTTGCGATCCCGGTCTGGGTGATCTTTGCCTCGGCCGGCGCATTGTCACTGGGCACCTACGCCGGCGGTTGGCGCATCATGCGCACCCTGGGCCGACGGATCATCGCGCTGGACCCGCCGCAGGCGTTCGCCGCCCAGACCACCGCATCCGCGCTGCTGTACATCACAGCGTTCGTCTATGCCGCGCCGATCTCCACGACCCAGACGATCACTTCCGCGGTGATGGGGGCCGGCGCCACCCGAAGGCTGTCCGCGGTGCGTTGGGGCGTGGCCGGCAACATCTTGGTGGCCTGGGTGCTGACGATTCCGATGGCTGGGCTGGTCGCAGCGGTCTGCTACCGGGGGCTCCACCTGATCTTGGAATGAGGAGACGCCCACCAGACGGTGTGGAACGAACCGGCCCGGGGCGGCCACACAATGCAACGACTCTCTGGCAGGGCTTCCGTAGGTGGATCGGCAAGGTACGGTCCCGGTCATGCGCTTCAGTCTTGGTCCGAAGGAACGCGGTTTTTACCCGTTGTTCACTCAGGCCGCCGAGAACATCCTCGTCGGCGCTCAGCGGTTGGCGCAGTTGGTCGCCGCTGAGCCCGCAGCACGCCTGGAGCTGGCCGCGCTGGTGAAAGACGCCGAGACGACCGGTGACCACATCACCCACCAGATCATGACCAAGGTGGATTCGAGCTTTGTCACTCCGTTCGACCGAGAGGACATCTACCGGTTGGCCTCGTCGCTGGATGATGTGATCGATGCGATCGAGGAAGCGGCCGACCACATCGTGCTCTATCGGCTCGATGAGCTGCCCGCGGGCATGCGGGCCCAGTGCGACGTGTTGTGCCGGGCCGGTCACGCAACGGTGGCCGCGATGGGCAAGCTGGCCACGATGTCGACGCTGCGCGACTACACCGTGGAGGTCAACTCGTTGGAGGACGAGGCCGACACGATCTACCGCCGGCTGCTGGCCGACTTGCTCGCTCCCGACAACGGGGTGCCGATCTCGCCATCGGACGTGTTGACCGTGCTGAAGCTCAAAGAGGTCGTGGAGATCCTCGAGGACGCCGCGGACGCCTTCGAGACGGTGGCCAACACGGTGGCCAGCATCGCGGCCAAGGAGTCCTGACTGCAACTTGGCCGGGGGCCCGGTCCGGCTCGTTGGGTGCCAGATCCCGGGCTCAGAGCCGGCGAGCGTTGTGGAACGGCATCCGGTTGAGGTACGAGATCTTGACCGGCTGGCCGGGCTCGCTGGCGTGCACCACCTTGCCGTTGCCGATGTACATGGCGACGTGGCTGACCGGAGAGTAAAAGAACACCAGGTCACCCGGGCGAAGCTCGCTCTTCGACACCGGCCGCCCGATGCTGGACTGGGCGGCCGCCGAGTGCGGCAGCGAGATGCCGACCCTGTTGAACGCCCAGAGCACCAGCCCGGAGCAGTCGAACGCCCTGGGCCCGGCGGCACCCCACACGTAGGGCACGCCGAGCTTGCTCATGGCGGCGCTCAGCGCGGTGGCGCGCATCCCCGCACCCGGCGCAAGATCCAGGTCACCTGGCAGACCAAGGCCGGCCGGCTGGGCCGAGGTCTGGGCCGAGGTCTGGAGCGAGGATCGTGCGGGGGCCCGTTCCAGGTCGACCGAACGAGCCAACGCAGCGATCTCCCTGGCGTTGGCGCGATGGGAGTCCCCGGCCAGTACGGTCGCGCCAGCCGGCTGGTCGACGAACTGCGCCGGCAGGGCCGGGAGCGTAGTGGTGGTAGCGGCGCTGACGAGGGTGGCGGCGTTGGCGAGAGTGCCAGACGCTGGGGTCGTGCTGGTGGTGCTGGGCGGGGCGGGCACCAGGACGTCGTCCGTCGCAACCGGTTGGCCGCTCACCACGTCCGCCCCGTCCGACGTGCTCGAGGCGGTTACGGCTGCGAACGTACCGGTCATCGCGGTGCTCGCGCCGACCGCCGAGACGGCCAGCATGGTCAGCGTGGAACTCGTCGAGCGAGGAATGGGTAGCCGAACGGAGCCACCCGGAACGGAGTCCGCCCGGTGACGATGCGAGGCTGGGACGGGGATCGTGCACGGCGCATGCGCCCGGCGTGGGCCTCGCCCGGGGCTGGCGTCGGAGCTGCCCAACCGGTCGATCAGCTCAACGGCGGTACGACGCGCGGCCACCGGCGGGGACCCGGCAGCCGCACGGTGACGTGCACGATGTGCACTCATCGCGGTACCTCAATGTCAGCGGCGGTCGCACCCGAACCGGGCAGACTGCCGCTCCCACCCACGAACTGGCGGGCCGCCCGGGGGAATGCCGGAGGGTGGGGAGACGATCCGGCCAGGCGCACCGGCCAACGGGAACGTCGGCCAGCACGAAGAACGTAACCGTGTCGTGACCGTCTTGTTGCCGCGACTTGGTTTCGAGCGGTGGCCGGTCGATCCGCTACGCCCGTCGGAGAACCTCGGCCGGCCGGAGCGCCGCATCTCCTGCTGACCCACGACAACGTCCACAAGTCGGACCGGTCGCGCCGAGTGTGACTTGTGGTGCGGTGAACGGTCCGGTGTGCGGGTCAGCGCTCGGCGTTGGCCTTCTGCAGCGCGGCGAACGCGGGTTTCGGCGAGCCACGCACGTGGAGCAGTCCGAAGTTGTTTTCGTAAGGCGTGGAGTCGTCGCGGTCCCGGAGGCAGTACCAGAAAGCGTGGCTGACGTATGGGTAGTCGGCGTCGATCTGCTCGATGGCCTGCTGGAGGAATCGAGCCTGGGTATCGGGGTCCACGCCGGGTCGCTGGCCGGTCCGCGCAGTGGTCCAGCCGAACTCGGTGAGCCAGATCGGTTTGTCCCCGTCACCACCGTTGATCATTAGCTGGCGAACCAGCGGCAGCGACCTGAGTCGATAGGCGCCGCCCGGTGCCGCGTCGGGGGCGGCGGTGGCCGGGTCCTGGTACGAGTGCACCGCGAGTGCGTCGAACCAGCCGTGGGCGCCGGCGCCGTACATGCGCCGCAGCCATTCCACGTCGTTGCCGCTGATGCCGCCGCTGACGACCGTCGTGTCCGGATCGCCCGCCTTGAGGCCGCGGTACCCGGCCGCGAGCAGCGCGACGAACTCATCAGGCGGTCCGTTGGAGCAGCCGCCGATGCAGTCGGGTTCGTTCCAGACCTCCCAGCCCGCAACTCTGCCCCGGTAGCGCTGGGCCAGGTACCGGGCCACTCGCTCGAACTGGTCGGGGTCGCTGGGGTAGGAGTCGCGCTCGCTTCCACCGGCCCAGGCGGGGGCACACCCGAGCTGGACCAGCAACCGCAGGTTCAGCCGTTTCGCGGAGTCCGCCGTGGCGTCCAACCGTGCCTGGTATGCCTGGGACACCTGCCCGGACCCGGCTTCCTCCAGCGAGCACCAAGCCACCTCGACCCGCAGCCACCGCGATCCGGTCTCGGCGGCCCGCTGGAGCAGCACGTCATGGTTCTCCCAGTCCCTGGACAGCGAGAACACGGTCACACCCAGCTCCAACGGGACCCTCCGCTGGGCGATCGGATCGCTCGGCGGGGTCGGCGCTACCGGGTCGTGGCCAGGCTGGGTGGACGCCAGCACCGCGCACACCGTCAAGCCCGCCGCGACCCACGTCCCGTTCGGCAGCACCGCATTGTGCCACCAACGACGCAGCGAGTGCCGGGCCCGGCCGGCCAGGGAACTCCTCGCCTGCTCGGTCACTCCGGATACCAGGCCTTGGCCGCGCCCACGCCGACAAGCCTAGCCCGGTCCGACCCGCCTGATGACGGGCGTGGCGGGAAGCGACCCAACCGACCGTCGGGCCGGTGTCCGGCTCGCTGCGGTGATCCCAGACCTCGAGCGCGGCGCACACCCGGTGGCCGACACAACGAGGTCAGGAAACACCCCGGCCGTAATGGTTGATCTCTGCACAGACCGGCTCATCCGGCGGTGAGTCGCCCTGTGCCGACTCGATCTCGAACGCCATGCCGTCGAGCAGATCCAGGAAGGCCGGCTGCAGAGACCACCGACGCGGCGGCTCGTGGTGCTCGGTCGGCGGTCGGCGGCGCCCCGTCACGCGCTTCACCCACCGCACCTCACCCCTCTACCAGGACGCGTCCGGAACCGCACCGAGCACTCGTCCTACTCCTCGACAGCCACCAACGCGCCGCCGGCACATGACCGACCCCCTGATCAGCGCCATTGACAACTTGCCACCGTGGCTAGTCTGATCAGTGATGAACCTCGAACCGGTCCGGTGCGCCTGCGGCAACCCGGCCAATACCGGCGAGGACAGCCTCTCGGTGGTGTTCGGCCCGATATGCGACTCCTGCATCAGGCTCGCTCATCACATGGCCGGCCGGCTGTGTGACCGGTGTGTCCGCAGGCTCAACGCCGAGCATCTGGCATCGAGTTCGCCGAGGACAACATGCATCCGCTGGCCCACTCATCGGTCTTGGGCACCTGTGTGGACCGCGCGATCCTGGGCTTCCTGGAGGGGTTCAACCAGAATGTCGCCTCCACCTTCTCCTCCTGCCAAGGCGGACCGTGGGTCGAGATGTCGCGAAGCGCCTGAGCGCAAACCAGACGACCCCGGCGGTGCGCTCCGACGGCGAGCAGTGCGCTGGTACGGCTCATCTCCATGAGCGCGATCAAGTCCGGTCGCTCGGCGACCCGAGCAGCGTCTCGGCCACGCTGAGCGACGAACGCGGCCAACTCGATACGCCCGATCCTCTTGGCCAGGATGTAAGCCACCTTGCACGCCTCCACTAGCGCACTCAGCGCAACTTGACGTAGTTCGCCGCCGCTCGTCGCGGCTTGCAGTTGCAGCTCGACCAGCAGATCGGCCAGCCCCCGGCCAGCAGGGACATAAGACGCCTCGTCGGCGCCGACGTGGGCCAGTGCCGCCCGCGCAACCAACTCGTGCAACGGCCTGGCCGGCATGTCGGGTAGGTCGTCCAGCGTGGTGTCGTACAGCGCCCTACCGATCTCCGACACAGTGTCCGCAACGTCCGCGCTTTCCCGGTCTTTCATTAAGTAGGGCTGGCCGGTCAGGTCGGCCACCGAGCAGCCCAGCGCCCGAGCGATGTCCTCGATCAGGCCGCGCCGGGTGAACCCTCTCCCGGTTTCGAGCTTGGAGAGATAGGACTTGGAGATGCCGGCCAGACCTGCCGCCACGGCCAAGGACAGACCTCGCCGCTGGCGGATGCGCCGCGCTCGCCGGCCGATAGCCTGATCCTCAGCAACCGCCGGGGTACGATCCGTCATGTCCGAGCCCCGATCCCCCGGTCCATGCCCCGGCTGTTCACAGCGGCGCGGGGGCGTCCACTTCCACCGACCGCCCTAATCACCGCCGCGTTGCACCCGCCGCTGAGACACGAAACGCCCCGCCAGGGCTGGGCACGCAGGCTCTCGCACGCATCGTAATGGCGCGCTAATGGCACGGACTTTGTATGATCTTGAGAATACAGGCTCTGACCTGCGCAAACAGTGGTGGGCGATACTGGGATCGAACCAGTGACCTCTCCGGTGTGAGCGGAGCGCTCTCCCGCTGAGCTAATCGCCCGGGATTCAGTATTGGCGCCGGGAATCTGCACCGACCGACCAGCAGACACTACCGGATCAGCCGATCGGCGACTGCAACCAGGTCCAGCTGTGCAGCCCGACCCACCCCGCTGTAACCCACAACGCATTGAGCAGCCACAACGTGGGCAGCACAATCGCGGCGGTCGCGGCCACCACGAGCAGCTTGACCCACCAGCGCTGACGAGCCAGCCACGCAAACCAGGTGTCATACCGAGCCCGCGCGTAGGCGAGCAGCCGCCCGGCCCAGGCAAACTCGGTGGCGAGGATCGCCAGCCCGGCGAACACCACCAACCAGCCGGGTCCGGGGTACGGGATCAGGATAACCCCGACGATCAGCACGGCCGTGCCAAACACCGCCACGCCGAGCTTGAACACGCGACGCAACAGCGGACGGCCGTCAAGACGCTCGCGCATGGCGGAAACCCGGGACCGCGTTGTGTCGATCAGCTCTGCACCCGCCCGCTTGCCACGATCAGCCCGGGCGACGCAGGCACCGACCGTCCGTTCTCGATCGAGATCGCATAGCTGGCGTACTGCCCGGCTTTGGTCATGGCTTTGGCCACCGGGCCGACCGGGAGCATCGTCTCCGACGGTGTGCTCACGTCGAACGTGCCGATGGCGCTTGGCGGTCCGTCACCGAGGCCCCACAGCACGTACACCGTGTGGTCGGCAGGGTTGTTGGTCGGCAATTGGATCGGCATCACCTGACGCGCATTGGGGAACTGTGCCACCGCGGCCACGACCTGGCCGTCCGGCGCGTGCAGCACCGCGTGCCGGGCTCCGGCCCGGTCGACGTCGGCCAGGATCCGGTTGACCTCTGGCGATGGTGCGGCAAGAGCGGATTGCTGCTGACTGGCCGGCGCGACCATCTCGATGACGACTCCCCCGACACCCACCGCCCCAACCACGACCGTAGCCACCAGCGCGATCAGCCGACGCCGCGCCAACAGCCAAGCGGACCAGCCGCTGCTGACCGGTCGAGAAGACGGCTCTCGGTGACCCGCCGGCTGCGCGACGCTCCGCCGATCCGGCGAGGCCGGCACCGCGGTCTCGGGGATCTTCGGAACGTCGGCGCTCCACGGCATCTCGCGCTGGTCCACGGGCAGCTGCCTGGTGGCAGCTACCGCGGACATCAACGCGGCGCGCAGTCTGGCTGGCGGATCCCGCTGCTCGGCGGTGGCCGCGAGCGCGCACACCACGTCCTGGGTCTGGCGGACATGTTCCTGGCAGATTGGGCAGTGCCCTACATGCTCGGTCAGCAGGTCCTCATCGGCCGGTTCGAGGGCGTGCAGAGCCAGGCCGATTGCCTGCTCGGCGTGTGAACACTCCCGCTGGCGGTTCATCGACCCTGCCCATACAGCTCAAAGGTGTCCAGCTGCAACGGCATCAACAACCGCCGCAGACGTTGCACGCCGGTGAACATCCTCGACTTCACGGTACCGATGGGCACACCGGTGATCGACGCCACCTCACGCTGAGTGTACCCGCCGTAGTACGCGAGCGCGAGCGCCTCACGCTGCTCGTCCGGCAGCCGCCCCAACGCGGTACGCACGTGGCCAGCCAGCACCGAACCGATCGCGGCCTGGTCCGCGCCTGGACCGGCTGGGGCGTTCCACTCATCGCCACCATCGGCGGCGGGTACCGTACGACGCCGGGTGGTGCTCTCCCGGCGGACCGCGTCGACCGCCTTGTGATGCACCAACGTCAGCATCCAGCTACCAAAGCTGCCCCGGGCCGGGTCGAAGCGCTGCGGGTCTCGCCACAGCGCGAGGAATGCCTCCTGCACCACGTCCTCGGAGATGCCGTCGTCCCCGCAAATCCGCCTGGCCAACGAGTAGGCCGGCCGGGAGTAGCGGTCGTAGAGCTGCCCGATGGCGTCGGAGTCACCCGAGGCGACGAGCGCGACAAGGCGCTCATCCGGCGGATCAAGCACCCGACGTGCGGATGTAGCGCCACGCGGTCGGCGCCCAGGGCTCCCGGACGACGACACGTCCGCGACATCGGCCACCAGATCGGTCCTCACGTTCAAGACATTCGCACGCCACAGCTAACCGGTTCAGAATAGTGCTGCGCACCCTGGACCTGCCCTTGCCCTCGCCGACACCCGCGGTACCACCCACAGCGCTGCTCCGACTGGGTGAAGCGAGCCGTCATGGAGGCAGTCGAGGGCCGGCCCCCGTGACATCTCGGGCTCCGTGTCGTTCTCCATCCTGAAGGACGAGCAATCCACGGAGAGGCAGCAAGATGCGCAACGAGCACGTTACGATCCGCTCTCTCGCCGTGTTCGATCTACTGGCGCAGCAGGTCGAGGCGATGCCGGTTCGGGTTGAGCTGCGTTACGACAGCCGCGACCCGTTCGCTGTGCACGCGGTGTTCCAGACCGGCCGCACCGATGCCGCCGATGTCGAGTGGGTGTTCGCACGAGAGCTGTTCGCGGACGGACTGCTGACTGAGGCGGGCAATGGGGACGTCCGAGTTCGCCCGATGCCGGGTGATCAGGACACCGTGGAGATCGAACTGAGTTCACCCTCTGGGCACGCGGTCTTCGCCACCAGCGCTCCCGACCTTGCCGACTTCCTAGACCGTACGTTCGAGGCCGTACCGCCGGGCAGGGAGTATGCCTGGCTGGACCTCGACCTTGCCCTGGAGGACCTGCTCTCGAGCGAGGCAAGCTAGTCCGATCGGACGCCGGGGCGGTTTGATCCGTCGAGCCGGCTTCGGCTAGAGTGGTTGCACAATCTCCCGCTGGGTTCCGGCGGGAACATGCGGACGTAGCGCAGTTGGTAGCGCATCACCTTGCCAAGGTGAGGGTCGCGGGTTCGAATCCCGTCGTCCGCTCGGAGGGTGCTCGGGTCCCTCGCCGGATCTCCGTCTCGGCTCCCAACAAGTTCGGCGGAGTGGCCGAGTGGCTTAGGCAAGGGCCTGCAAAGCCCTGTACGCGGGTTCGATTCCCGCCTCCGCCTCGGGCGATTAGCTCAGTGGGAGAGCGCTTCCTTGACACGGAAGAGGTCACAAGTTCAATCCTTGTATCGCTCACCAGGTCAGGCCCCGTCCGGTTTCAACGGACAGGGCCTGTTCTCTGTCTTGAGTGACTAAATGAGTGACTATCCATCCCTGCGCCCGAACAGGGCGTCCATGACGGTCGCGCCCTCCTCGACCACCGGTCGGAGCTGCTTGCGGTAGACCAGCTCGGTCACGTGCGAGCCCTTGTGCCCGACCAGCAGCGAGATCTTCTCCACTGGCATCCCGCTGTCCGAGAGCAGCGAGACGAAGCTGTGCCGCAGCTCGCGCGGTGTCCAGTCGTCCGGATTCAGCCCGGCGGCCGCCACGACAAGCCGGAAGCCCCGCCGGACGTTGGCCGGGTTCAGTTCGGTCCCGACCCGTGAGGCGAACACCAGATCGTTGTCGGTCCACCGCTCCCCTGCCTTCCTGCGCTGCTCTGCCTGCTGGTCCCGGTGCTCGCCCAGCACCTCGACGCAGCGGGCCGGCAAGGCCAGGGACCGCCGGGATTTCTGGGTCTTGGTGTCGCCGTCCTCACGCACCGACCGCCAGACCATGACGTGCGGCTTGACGAGTGGGCGCGCGACCGGGTCGCCGTCGAGGTCCACATGGGACCAGGCCAGCGGTCGCAGCTCCTCGGTTCGAGCCCCGGTCATCAGGGAGACGGTCAGGTACGCCCGCAGCGACGACTTCTCGGCCGCCGCCAGCACCGCCGCCGCCTGGTCCAGCGTGAGCGCCTTCGACGGCCGACCGCCTTTGCCGGCCGGCGTATCGCACAAAAGGACCACGTTCCGGCGGACCTTCTCGCGGGCCTGAGCCCGGCCCACCGCACGACGCAGGATCGACTTCACTCGTTGCAGCGTGCTCGTGCTGACGACTTTCGCCCGGTCGGCCAGCCAGGTGTCGACGTCCTCCGGGCTCAGATCCCGGAGCTTGCGGGCGCCGAGCGGGCCGACGATGTGCGTCTCGGCAAGGATTCGACGGTTCGTGATCGTGTTCGCGGACCGGCCGCCGAGACCGTAGGCCAGCCAGTCCTCGACCGAGTGAGCGACGGTATAGCCATTCGCCTCCGCCGGCGCCCCGTCCTCCCGGTTGCGAAGGATCTCCTTCAGCCGGTTCTTGGCCTCGGTCTTGGTCTTGCCGCTCCCCCGCCGCACGATGCGCTTGCCTGCCGGGGTGTAGCCGGCGGTCACGCTGGCGATCCACCGTTGACGGTGCTCGTCCCAGTGCAGGCCGCCATCTCCCCTGCTCCGCCGGGCCGTCACGATGCCCGCCCGGATTCGGCGACCAACAGCGATACGTACTCCTCGATGGCGGCGGCCGGGATCAGCCGGGTGCGCCCCTGGCAGACCGAGTGGAGTCGGCCGGCGCGGATCTGCTCGTAGATCACCGACCGGCTTATCGAGAGAAGCTGCATCGCCTCTGGTATGCGGTAGAGGCGCCATCCAGGCGCCACATTGTCCTTGCTCATCGGTATTCCTCTCGTCTGGTTTGTTCTCCGGGTAGGTGTCGTGCGCGTTCGCCGATGGCTTCGGCGAGTTCTTTCTCGGCTTCGTCTTGGTGGCCGATGCCGACGAGCCGCCAGTCGTTGACGACGA
>JALYVZ010000276.1 GCA_030852965.1 Actinomycetota bacterium
GACTTCTCCGGCGCCCGCCCCCGAGCATCCCGGTCGCGGTAGTCCACGTCCCCATTCTGCCATTCTGACGGTCAGACGGGCCATCCCCTGACCATCGCCTCGAACCGAACACCATGGTGTTCGCTCGTTGTGGCTAACCATGGCTCGCGCAGCCGATCCGGCCGGGTAACGGGGATAATCGGCGGTCGGGACATGTTTAGGTACTCCGGTGACCCTTGATCTGAGCACGCTGACCGTGTCGGTCGACGCTGGTGTCGCCGAGCTACGGATGAACCGACCGAAGCAGGCCAACTCGCTCAGCCCCGAGATGTGGGCCGAGCTGCGGGCCGCCGTGAACGGGTCTGGCGGCGGAAGTCGGCGTGCTGCAACGGATGTCCAGGATCGTCGGCGAGGGGTGGTCCGAGAGCTGGCATACACCTGCCGCCCGGTGTCCGGGTCGGAGGCCGTCAAGTCGCCGCTGGCCCTCCGGGGCACCAAGCAGGCCATCACCTACGCCCGTGACCACAGCATCGCCGACGGGCTGGAACAGATCGCCACCTGGAACGGCGCCACCCTGCTCTCGGCCGACCTGGACGAGGCGCTGGCGGCGTTCCGCGAGAAGCGCCCCGGCCTCTATGCCGACTGACCAGGCGCCTGATGCAGCTCCTGCGGATCTGGCGATGGAGGCATGATTCCCTCACACGGTGTGATGTGTCAGCTGGTCTCGCCGACTAGACCGCCGCTGGGTCGGCCGCGGATCGTATGGAGTGTCGTGGAGATCACCGCCGCCGTTGCGCACAAGCCGAACGCCGAGTCTACCCTGGAGACGCTGAATCTTGATGAGCCCCGCCGGCGAGGTCCTCGTCGAGATCAAGTCTGTCGGGATCTGCCACACCGACCTGGCCACGAGGGACGGGCAGATACCGTTCCCGATGTCGGGCGTGCTTGGCCGCGAGGGCGCTGGTGTGGTGCTTGAGGTCGGGGAGGGTGTGACCAAGGGGAGGTCGGCGACAAAGTGGCGCTGACCTTCAACCACTGCGGCCGGTGCCGAGGCTGTCGCAAGAGCGACATGGCGTACTGCTAACGGTCCGGCGGAAGACATCGGCCGCCACCAGCTCCGCTCGGCTCACCGGGACATCGGGACCCGACCGGATGCCGGCATGAACCACGGTAGCGCCCAGCGCGAGATGCAATCGAAATTCGGGCGCATGCCGGCCAGCTCTCCACCGAGCCCGGCGTCCTGGGAGCGGCGGTGACCAGGCTGATGGTGGACCGTGGGCACCCGGCGCAACCTGGCGATGTTCGTCAACGATGTCCGACAGCGAGTACCCCACCTGTCCGACGACCGAAGCCGAGTCGCCGGCCACCGCGAGCCGGTCGAAGTCCCCGCCCAGTTCGGCCGCATGCTCGGCGACCCAGCGCAAATGCGGCCCGAGCGTCCTCGACGGCGGCTGGAGGGGTGCTCCGGGGCAGCCGGTAGTCCACCGCCGCCACCCCGCGCCGGCCTGTTCGGCGATCGAGCGGGTTCGGCCAGGACGGCGCGCACCCGCTCGTACCCGACTTCGGCGATGCTCTGCTATCGGCAGGGTGACGAGCAACTCCTGGAACGTCGGATCGATCGGCATGCAACGAACCTCGCGCTTTCGGGGGTCGGGCGGAGGACGGGTTCAGACCAGGCGGACGTACTCGTAGTCGAACGGTTGGCCGTTGATGCCGTTGCCGGGCGGCGCGATCCAGCTGGCGATCTTGCCCGGCTCGCACACGGGGTGCATCAGCGAGCGCACGTGGGCCTTGTCGGCGTCGCTGGGCAACCACGAGTCCTTTCGCGCCGCCCAGGCGTCCGCGCCGACCAGCCGCCCGTCCGGGGTGATGTGGTGTTCGGCGAACAGCCCCACCTCCCGGTTGAACCCGACGTGCGGCAGCGTCAGCCGCGCGGAGATGCCGGCCCGCTCGAGGATCCGGTTCCACCGCTTGAGGCCGCTCTGGCAGTCGTTGATGTACTCCCCACGCAGGTCGTGGTTCAGTGCCAACAGCGCCGAGACCTCGTCGGTGGCCAGGACGCCGTCGCAGACCACGTCGAGGTGGGCCACGTCCTCGGTGAGCACGTGATCGTCTTTGCGGCGCTCCTCCTGCCAGCGACCTTTGAGCCCGGAGGTGAAGTAGTTGGCCGCGTTCGTGGACTGCTCGGAGCCGAACAGATCCAGCGAGACCGAGTAGTGGAAGTTGAGGTAGCGCTGGATGACCTCCAGCGGAACACCTCCTCGGGCCGCGACCTCGTCGCTGTCGTGCGCGCGCATCAGCTCCGTGGTGCGGGTGATGACCCGGTCCACGCCCGTGGTGCCCACGAACATGTGGTGGGCCTCTTCCTTGAGCATGAACTCTGCTGTCCGGCTCAGCGGGTCGAACGCGGACTCCTTCAACGTGCCAAGCTGGTACTTGCCGTCCCGGTCAGTGAAGTAGGTGAACATGAAGAACGACAGCCAGTCCGGGGTCTCCTCATTGAAGGCCGCGAGGATGCGCGGCGAGTCGAGGTCGCCGGAGTTGCGCTGCAGCAGAGCCTCCGCCTCCTCCCGCCCGTTGCGGCCGAAGTAGGCGTGCAGCAGGTACACCATGGCCCAGAGGTGGCGGCCCTCCTCGACGTTGACCTGGAACAGGTTGCGCAGGTCGTACAGCGACGGCGCGGTCTGGCCGAGGCGGCGCTGCTGCTCGACCGATGCCGGCTCGGTGTCGCCTTGCACCACGATCAGCCGCTGCAGGTCGGCGCGGTGTTCGCCCGGTATCTGCTGCCAGACGGGCCGGCCCTTCTGCTCTCCGAATGCGATGAGGCGATCCGCATTGCGCTCGGAGAGGAAGACCCCCCAGCGGTACTCCGCCATGGCCACATGGCCGAAGTGCGCCCAACCCTGGCGACCCACGTCGACCGCCGTGCGCAGGTACACGTCCTCGCAGGCCAGCGCCGGGCCCATTGTCTTCCACCAAGTCAGGAAGTTGGGCTGCCAGGACTCCAGCGCCCGCCGCAGCTTCCGGTCCCCGGCCAGGTCGACGTTGTTCGGGATCTTCTCGGTGTAGTCAATGCTCATGCTCGCCCTCCCGGCTCGTTCCGCTCCTCGCTCGCTGGAACTCGCTGCGATGCTCACTCGCCGTCGGCTGCGGTGCTCGCCCTTGCTCAGACGCGCCGACGGTCGAAGTCGGCGCGGCGACCGGTGCCGTAGCGGCGCAGTGCGCCGTGCGGACCGGACGCGTTCGGTCGGACAAAGATCCAATTCTGCCAGGCGGTAAGCCGGGAGAAGATCCGGGACTCCATGGTCTCCGGGCCGACGAAGCGCAGGTTGGCCTCCATCCCGGTCAGTGCATCCGGGGACAGTGACGCTCGCTCCTCCAGCATGATACGGATCTCATCGTCCCAGTCGATGTCATCCGGGGCGTCGGTGACCAGGCCAAGTTCCAGCGCATCCCTGGCGTCGATGCGGCGGCCGGTCTCCTGGCGCAGCTTGGCCAGTGCGTCGTCGTCTGTGTTGTCAGGACCGCCGTAGAACCGCGAGCCGAGGCGGGACAGTCCGTTGGCCATCGGGAACGTGCCGAAGTTGGACGCCGAGAGCACCATCTGGGCCGGCTCGCCCGCTGCGCCGTCTCCGTCCGCCGCCGAGTCTTCTCTGAAGCCGTCCAGCATGTACTGGCGGTCGCAGGCCAGCGCCAGCTCCAGCAACGCCCCGGCGAAGCAGGAACCCGGTTCGATCAGCGCGATCAGGCTCCGAGAGGTCACATCGAGGCGCTTGAGTGTGCGCTTGAAGTAGTGCCGGATCTCGTTGACCAGCCAGTCCCCAGGCGCTTTGGCAGAGCCGCTATAGCGCTCGATGACCCGCTCGAAGGCCAGTGCGTCCTCCACGTCGCCCTTGGTGCGGATGAGCCAGGTGCCCAGCTCCAGCTCGTTGGCGCGCAACCGCAGGATCAGGTCGTCCAGCTCGCGGGTCATGGCCAGCGGCCAGAAGTCCGCGCCGAGCTCGTGTACCCGATCGACGGTGTCCGGCAGGTCCCCCTCTGGCGCGAACACGGTGATCTCCGCCAGCCCCAGCTCACGATCGAACGTGGCGCGGACGTGCCGGTAGATGATGCCGTCGTCGGTGACCCGGGGAGCAAGCGGCGGCAGCACGACGCCGATCGCGCCGGATCCGGTAAGCGGGCGGACAGAGCCGGCGGCGGCCTCGGTAGCACGCTCGCGCACCTTCTCGTCCCAGGCACGCTTCGGGATCACCTCGTCGACCAGCCGCCACTCGACGGCCTGCCTACCACGCACTCCCTCTGAGCGGGTGGCGAACCAGTCGGCGCGGTCCTTGCGCACCCGCCGCTTGTCGATCACTCGGGTCAGTCCGCCGGTACCGGGCAGCACACCCAGCAGCGGCACCTCCGGCAGCGACACCGCGCTGGCGTTGTCGTCGATCAGCAGGATCTTTTCGCAGGCCAGCGCCAGCTCGTAACCGCCGCCGGCGGCGGTGCCGTTGACCGCGGCGATCCAGGTCTGCCCAGAGTTCGTCGTCGCGTCCTCGATGCCGTTGCGGGTCTCGTTGGTGAACTTGCAGAAGTTCACCTTCCAGGCGTGCGGGCTCATGGCCAGCATCCGGATGTTCGCCCCCGCGCAGAAGTTGCGGTCCTTTGCGCTGGTCACCACGACGGCGCGCACCTCGGGATGTTCGAACCGGAGGCGCTGGGTGGCGTCGTACAGCTCGATGTCCACCCCGAGGTCGTAGGAGTTCATCTTCAGCTGGTAACCGGGCACCAGGCCGGCGTCCTCGGCGATGTCCAGCCGCAGGTAGGCGAGCTCACCGTCCACCTCCAGCTTCCAGTGCCGGTAACGGTTTGGCGCGGTGTCGAAGGTGACCGCTGGTGAGCGGGCGGTGTCGGTGCTGTCGGTCATGGCGTGGACCTCCTGCCGGGCATAACACTCTACTGCAGTGTAGCGAATCAGCAATTGGTTGTAGACACTTATGCTGGTCTTTCGTCACTTGCCGCGGGCAGCCGTCACCCCGCCGCTTGCCCGCCCGCGATGAGGGCGCCGGTCAGTGCAGCAGGGCTTGGGTGGTGCGGCGGAGGTGGTCACCCCGTAGCCTTCCGGGCTCGCGCAACGCCGTGCTCTCCTCGCCGGAGTACTTGACCTTCAGACAGCCAACAACCCTGGCAGAATGCGGCGTTGCGCCCTAAACGATCACGTGCGGCAACCTGCGGCTACGAAAGAAGAGTCCTTTCTTACAGTGCTGGCTGAATTACAGTGCTGGCTGAACCATGTTTTCCACGGCAGATGGACCGGGGAAGTCTTCAGGGATGGCATCCATACACATGGTCGACGATTTCGCCGAGCCAGTATGCGGAGTTCTGCGGGGGCCAATCACCTTGAGGGTTATTCAGCTGGCAGTGTAGAAATGTAGGCCGATTACGGCTGAGATTGTAGTCGTGAATGTTTCGATGGGGCGGCGATAGTCGGTGTGCATGATCCTCCAGGTCTTGAAGTTGGCGATCGTCCGTTCGATGACATAGCGAATCTTATTGATCTGCGTGTTGAATTTTTTCTCCC
>JALYVZ010000277.1 GCA_030852965.1 Actinomycetota bacterium
AGAGCGGCGGCCATGGCTCAGCGTCATCGTGGCTCATCGTTGCCTGCCCCCGCCGGCCAGGTCGCCATCGTTGAGCGAGGGGGCCGTGGGACGGGTGGTGAAGATCATCGTGTCAGTCTAGATTCTACCCAGTTGCGGATGCAACGTTGGATGCAGTTTCATATGCACATGTCGTTCGGTCGGGTCACGAAGGACCCGGACGATGCGCGGCGCTGTGGAAGGTGGGCTAAGGTATGCACGATTTCGCTGAACGGTCGTCGGAGTCACTGGCGGGTACGGCGTCACCTAGTTGGCGTAAGAGCCAACACAGCAATCCCAACGGGGCATGTGCGGAGCTCGCGGCGCTGTCCGGGGGGAGCGTCGCGATGCGCAACTCGCGGCATCCAGACGGTGCGGTGCTGATCTACACCGCGGCAGAGTTCCTTGCGTTTCTGCTCGGCGCCAAGGACGGCGAGTTCGACGACCTGACCAATGGCGGTCGCCCGGATCCTCGATGAAACGGACTGGGCTGGTCGACTCACGTACTAGTTGTAGTGTCTCCAAAATAGCTTCTGTTTATGGTAGACTGGATCATGCGCCCAGCTACCGCACCGATGCCGGTGACAGAGAGCCAGCGGAAGATTCTCGAAGCGTTGAGCAGGTCGGCGACCGCGCCGCATCGTGAGGTTGTGCGGGCACGAGTGTTGCTGTTGGCCGCGGATGGTGTCGCCAACACCGCCATTGCTGCTCGGTTCGGTGTCTCCCCGGCCAGTGTGCGCGCCTGGCGTGACCGGTTCGCCGTGCAGGGGGTGACCAAGTTCGGGCGGGTCGCGCCCGGCCGGGGACGGAAATCGACGATCTCGGCGGAGAAGGTCGCCGAGATCGTGCGGGCCACCCGGGAGGACACCCCGGCGGGTGGCACGCACTGGAGCTGCCGGTCGATGGCCACCGCGCAGGGCGTGAGCCCGGCGACGGTGCAACGGATCTGGTCGGCCCGCGGTCTCAAACCGCACCTGGTCACCACGTTCACGCTGTCCAACGACCCCAAGTTCGAGGAGAAGCTCATCGACGTGGTCGGGCTCTATCTCAACCCACCCGAGCAGGCCATTGTGCTGTGTATGGACGAGAAGTCTGGCGTGCAGGCCCTCGACCGCACCCAGGCGTCGCTGCCGATGAAGCCCGGCCGGGCCGCCACGATGACCCACGACTACAAGCGCCACGGCACCACCACCCTGTTCGCCGCGCTGGACGTGCTCACCGGCGTCGTCATCGGCCAATGCCTACCCCGGCACCGCCACGAGGAGTTCCTGAAGTTCCTGCGCACGGTGGACCGCCAGACCCCCAAGGGCCTGGACATCCACCTGATCCTGGACAACTACGCCACCCACAAGCACGCCAACGTGGCGGCCTGGCTGGCCAAGCACCCCCGCTTCCACCTGCACTTCACCCCCACCTCAAGCTCCTGGCTCAACCTCGTGGAGCGCTGGTTCCGCGAGATCACCGACAAGGCCATCCGCCGCGGCGTGTTCCACTCCGTCCCCGACCTGATCACCGCCATAGAGGACTACCTCAACGCCAGCAACGACAACCCGAAACCATTCGTGTGGACCGCGACCGCCGACGCCATCCTGGCGAGAGTCCGCCGCGGTCGCTTCGCCCTCAACCAAATAGCCAGCTAAAAACGAGACACTCCACTAGGCGGGCTGGACGAGCGGTTCGTCGATCTCGATAGTCAACGTCGGCGGGCGGCTGCCGAGTTGGATCGACGTCGATGGCCGGTGCTACGTGGAGGGGCATGCGCCGCCCCTAGTCCGCAGATCTACGCGGCGTTCGTTGACCCGGCCCTACGGTGCAGGGATAGTGGAAGCTCTTGCAGCGCAAGCCCAGGGTAGCCTGTCGCAATGGTGCACGAGGTCCGGAGGGTGTGATCATGGCTGCCGGTAAGCACGACGACCCGCTCGGACCGGAGTCCGAGCAAGCCAACCGCGGCCCTACGGTCTTGCGGATCATGGTCGGCAACGAGCTGCGCCGACTTCGCGAAGCCAGCGGGCTCACCCGCCGGGCCGCCGCCGAGGCCATCCGTGGCTCCGAATCCAAGATAAGTCGTCTTGAGGGGGGTCTGGTCGGGTTCAGGCGCCGTGACGTTGCCGACCTCCTCACCGAATACGGGGTCGTCGAGGGATTGGCCCAGGAGGAGTTGCTGATGCTGGCCGAGCGGGCCAACGAGCCGGGCTGGTGGCACCGCTACAACGACGTCATGCCGAACTGGCTCGTGACCTATGTCGGGTTGGAGCAGGCGGCCGCGATCATTCGCTGCTACGAGGCTCAGTTCATCCCGGGTCTGCTGCAGACTGAGGCCTATGCGCACGCCGTGATAGGCCTCGGCCAGGCCACCGACGTCGACGAGGTCAAGCAGCTTG
Source organism: Actinomycetota bacterium (assembly GCA_030852965.1). Taxonomy (GTDB): domain Bacteria; phylum Actinomycetota; class Actinomycetes; order Mycobacteriales; family Pseudonocardiaceae; genus Pseudonocardia. The sequence continues at coordinate 2,400 of JALYVZ010000277.1, forward strand.
TCGCGCTGCGGATGCAGCGCCAGCAGATGCTCGACACCCCGCGGCCTTCCGACTACTGGGCGGTGGTCGACGAAGCGGTACTGCGCAGGAACCTGGGCGGACGGCAGGTCATGCGCGACCAGCTCGGCTACCTGCTTGAGGCCAGCAAACGGCCGAACGTCACGGTGCAAGTCGTGCCCTTCGACCGCAGCGACGTCGCAGCGGCCGGTGGCCCGTTCAGCCTGCTGCGCTTCGCCGAGCCGGAGCTGCCCGACATCGTCTACCTCGAACAGCTCACGAGCGCCCTCTACCTGGACAAGCGCGTCGACACGGAGGTCTACCTCAAGATCGTCGACCGTCTGGCCGCGGGAGCCTTGACGCCTGTCCGGTCCGCCGCCCTGATTGCGTCCGTGCGCGACTCGCTTTGACGCGGTCACCGGCCAGCTCATCCCTTGATCGCGCTCCCACCGTACTCGATCCACTCATGGGTGAGAACCGGACGATCTTCGAGCGACCGTACCATCCCTCGCCTAGTACTCCAGCCGTAGATCGTTATGTCCATGCGCGAGTCGCTTCCTGGCGGTGGTAGTGGCTGGCGCGGGCATAATTGGTGGCGGCGACGCCAGCGTGACCAGGCTTCGGGGCAGGTCAGGGTTCGGGCGGGTTCGATGACGAAGATGGTGAATAGCCGGCGGATCTCGTTGCAGGTCAATGGGAACATCCCGGCGGGGGCGGGCCGGTCGGTGTGCTCGTTCGCGGCGATCACCGCGAGGAGTGCGTGGGCGGTCATCGCGAGCAGGGATCGTCTGCTCGCAGTGATGTCCATACGCGGGTAAGCCTCGGAATCATTCCGGCATCTGGGGAGCGTCACTGTCTCACGCAAGGAAGCTTCTGGATCTTTGACGAGAATCGGGTCGAGGTGGAGAGCGTGTCGGCTGGCCTGGACATCACGCAACCTCGTGAGATAGCTGTACATACAAAGGCTTTCGCACTTCTGCAAAAGTCCGCAGTGCACGGGCAGGATGCACGCGAACTGATCCGTCGTGCTCTTGGTGTGCTGCACGCGTGACCCCCGCCGCCGACGGCCACGAGTCGGGTGCTTCGAACCCTGACCAGCGTCGATGCCGAGCACGATGGCCGCAACCGCTGAGGACGTTTCTACTGGATGCCAGTGGCCTCACGAACGTTGCCCAGCACGACCCGAGCCCGCGCCCGAGCATTTTCGGCTCCGGCCGTCAGCAGGTCGTCCAACTCGCTGCCCGGCTCCATCAGTGCGTCATACCGCGCCCTCAGCGGCCCCAGCTGATCGTTCAGCACCCCGAACAAGACGTTCTTCAGGTCACCCCAGCCCATTCCACCGGCTTCGAGACGCTTCCGCGTGTCGGCGGTGACGTCGGCCGGCGCGAACTGCTCCAAGATCTGAAACGCTGAGGAGCTGCCTGGGTCCTTGGGCGCCTCGACCGGCGTGCTGTCAGTCGGAATGCGGCGGACCAGCTTCTTGAGCTGAGCCTCGCCGACGAACAGCGGGATCGTATTGCCGTAGCTCTTGCTCATCTTCCGGCCGTCGATACCGGGCAAGGTCTTGCCAGTGTCGGCCTCCGGTACGACGAGCTGCGGAATCTTCAGCTTGTGCTGCTCACCGAAGAGGTGGTTGAACGAACCGGCGATGTCGGCGGCGTACTCGACGTGTTGGGACTGGTCCTTGCCGACCGGTACCACGTCGGAGTCCATGAGCAGGATGTCTGCCGCCATCAGGACGGGGTAGTTGTATAGCCCCATGTTGATGCCTGCGTCAAGGTCGTCCTTACCCGCTTCGGTGTTCTTGTCCCGCGCAGCCTTATAGGCGTGCGCTCGGTTCATCAGGCCCTTGCCAGTCACACAAGACAGCACCCAAGCAAGCTCAAAGGTCTCCGGCACGTCCGACTGCCGATACATGGTGATGCGGTCAGGATCGAGCCCTGCCGCAATCCAGGTGGCGGCCACCGACCGTGAGTAGTGGCGCAGCAACTTCGGGTCGCGGAGAACCGTCAGCGCATGGTAGTCGGCTATGAAGTACATCGCCTCGTACTGCTCAGCCAGCGCCAACGCTGGTCGAATCGCGCCCATGAGGTTACCGAGGTGGGGCACACCAGTTGGCTTGATGCCAGTCAGTGAGACCTTGCGTGCGGACGGTGCCATGTGCCCTATTTTACCTTTGGTTGCAACTAATATTGTATTCGACCCTATACTGGCCGATAAGTTTGTCGTGCTCCTCCGCCCGGTACTGTCTGCTCCCGACACCAGGCGCTACGGCCGCCGCGACGTAAAAAGCGGCCCCGGGTTGGTGTCGGCGTCCGGGTCGGTCAGCAACAGCACCTCGTCGCCGGCTTGCAGCACGGTGTGCCCGCGAACCGGCAGCAGTGCGCCGGCGCGGCTGATCATGCTGATCCAGGAGTCCTCGCCCAGGTCCAGATCGGCGATGGCGGCGCCGTCGGCGGATGCGTCCTCAGTGATGTAGTAGCGGCGCAGCCCGGTCGGTTCGTCGCGCAGCCGGATGCCGAGCGCCCACGGTTCGAGTTGCCGCATCCGCATCGGCACCCCGGTCAGCCGAGCCACGGTGGGGACCAGGCCACCCTGCACCACCACCGAGAACGCCACCACGACGACCACCACCTGGTAGAGCCGGTCGGCGCCGGATACACCCGCCGAGAGGATGTAGGTGCCCAGCAGGATCGGCACCGCACCCTTGAGCCCGGCCCACGTCACGAACAGCCGTTCACCGCCGCTCAGCTTGACCGGCAACAGCAGCAGCCCGACCAGCACCGGGCGGATCACCAGGGCCAACAGCATGGCCAGCGCCAGCCCGGTGAGCAACGTGCTGCTTTCCATCAGCCGGGTCAGCGACACGGTCAGCCCGAGCAGTGCGAACGCGACGATTTCCGCCAAGCTGGCCAGCGAGGAGTGGAAGCGTTCGATCTCGGCCTTGTACGGGGCCCGGACGTCGCCAACCAGGATCCCAGCGACGAACACCGCTAGGAATCCCGAACCGTGGGCCACGGTGGCCAGGCCGTAGATCGCGCCGGCGCCCAGCAGCGTCCGCAGCGGGTACAGTGCCGCGCTGGGCAGCGGCAGCCGGCGCATCGCCACCGACAGGCC
>JALYVZ010000278.1 GCA_030852965.1 Actinomycetota bacterium
CCGCCGTGGTGCTCGGTCTGTCCGGGGTGGCCATCGGCGCGGGCTCAGCGCAGCCCGGTGACCCGCTGTGGGGCGTTGCCAAGGCGCTCAACGGTGAGCGGGCGGGCTCAACCGAAGCAGCCCAGCGGGTGTCCGTGGCGCTCGCGTCGGTGCAACAGGCACTGGACGAGGGCCGGGTGTCGGACGCTCAGGCCACGCTGGCCGCCGTTGCGCCGGAGTTGGCCAAGGTCACCGACCAGGAGACCAAGAAAGAGCTGGCCAGCAAGCAGGCAAACCTCGCCAACACCGCCGCGGACACCAAGGAGGGCGAGCCCGTCCACACCGACGAGTTTGGTAAGCCCCACGACAATGGCAAGAGCCGCGGTTCAGTGGATAACAGCTCGACGGCGCAATCGAGCGAGTCCGGGCCGTCCAATGCGATTCGCAAGGGTCGTCCCGGCAGTGGTGGGCAGTCCGGGCCCGCGTCGAGCCCCGAGCCCGCTCCTGAGCAGCAGCGGTCGGCTCCCCTCTCGCCCACGCGGCCCTCCGCGACCACCACCCCGACCACGGCGGACAAGCCGCCGCCCGGGCCGGGTACCGGTGGGTCGGGTTCGTCTGGGTCGGATCCGCCGAAGCCGGGCACGTCCAGGCCGGACGTCCCACCTAAGCGCGACGGCGATGCGCCCGAGGGTGAGGGCGGCCTGACCCCAACCGCGCAACCCGCTACGCCGCCGCCAGGCCGCCGCCCGGTTCCTGACCCGGTTGTCTCAAGGGTCCGCCCGCCGAGGTGACTTGGCGGGCGGACCTGTCATTGAGGACGCGCGGCGCAACCGCTCCTCAAACGGATGTATTGCAAGGCGGACGACGAGCCCTATGGCGGCGGCTGTGGGCGAGGAGGACAACGCCGCCCGGGGGCGGTAGCCGGCCCGGGGGACGGTAGCCGGCCCGGGGGACGGTAGCCGGCGAAGCCGGCGGGGTGGGACGGACCCAGCCGGCGGGGTGGGACGGACCCAGCCGGCGGGGTGGGACGGACCCAGCCGGCGGGGTGGGACGGACCCAGCCGGCGGGGTGGGACGGACACAGCCGGCGGGGTGGGACGGACACAGCCGGCGGGGTGGGACGGGCAGAGCGCCGCTTGAGAGCCGACTAGGTGGTGTGGAGGGTGGCGTCCGCATACCCCCGGCAGTACTCCCAGGTCACGTAGTCGCCCGGGTCGGGGGCGAAGGCCGGCTCGTGTTTGCGCATGTGACCCTCGTCGAGCAGTTGGCGCAGGCTGGCCCGCAGCAGGTCCCACTCGTGGAAGTGCTGCTCACCGCAGTCGGCACAGTCCACGACCACGCCCCGGACGCCCCGGCCCTCGAGCAGCGCCTGGTACATCGCGAGGTCGCCGAGATCCTCGACGATCTCGGCTCGCTCTTCGGCGGTCAACGGCTCCAGCTCGTCGACGTCCGACGGATCGTCCAGCGTATGAGCTGGATCCTGAGGGTCGCCCGCGAACGGGTCGGGGGGCAAGACGTCCTGGGACACATCCCTACGGTACCCCGCTCGGTCGGCCTTCGTGGCGTCGCGTGGGTGGTGGTGCGTGTCCCGCGCCAAGATCGCTCGCTCGGAACCTGGGTGCCGAGCGGCTCCCGGCGGATAGGATGGGACCACCCGAAGCCCGTCCGCCCACATCCAGGCCCGTTCGAACCTCCCCGAAGGGTTGCCCGCCGCGATGACCACCGAGTTGACCGCCGGCCTGCCCGCGAAGTTCGCGATGCTGGGTCTGACCTTCGACGACGTCCTGCTGCTTCCCTCTGAGTCCGACGTGCTGCCATCCGCCGCGGACACCGCCACTTGGCTGAGCCGCAACGTGCGGCTGCGGGTGCCGCTGGTGTCCTCGGCGATGGACACGGTCACCGAGGCCCGGATGGCGATCTCGATGGCCCGCCAGGGCGGTATGGGGGTGCTGCACCGAAACCAGTCCGCGCAGGAGCAGGCCGCCCAGGTGGAGGTGGTCAAGCGGTCTGAGGCCGGCATGGTGACCGACCCGGTCACCTGCGCCCCGGACGACACGCTTCGCGAGGTTGACGAGCTGTGCGCCCGCTACCGCATATCCGGGCTGCCGGTCACCCACCCTGACGGCACTCTGCTGGGCATCATCACCAACCGGGACATGCGCTTCGAGGTCGACCACAGCCGGCGGGTCAGCGAGGTGATGACCCGCCAGCCCCTGGTCACCGCCCAGGTCGGGGTGACCGCCGAGGCGGCGCTCGGGCTGCTGCGCCGCCACAAGATCGAGAAACTGCCGCTTGTGGACGGCGCGGGCCTGCTCCGGGGGCTGATCACGGTCAAGGACTTCGTCAAGACCGAGCAGTACCCGCTGGCCACCAAGGACCCGGACGGCCGGTTGCTGGTGGGCGCGGCGGTCGGGGTGGGTGACGACGCGATCGAGCGAGCCATGCTGCTGGTCGAGGCCGGCGTTGACGTGATCATGGTGGACACCGCGCACGGGCACTCCCGCCGGGTGCTGGAGATGGTGTCCCGGCTGGCCAAGGACACCGGTGACGGCGTCGACGTGGTCGGCGGCAACGTGGCGACCCGGGCCGGCGCGCAGGCGCTGGTGGACGCCGGGGCGGACGGGGTGAAGGTCGGCGTGGGCCCGGGCTCGATCTGCACCACCCGGGTGGTGGCCGGGGTCGGGGCGCCGCAGATCACCGCGATCTACCAGGCCGCCGAGGTGTGCGCACCGGTCGGGGTACCGGTGATCGGTGACGGTGGCATCCAGTACTCCGGGGACATCGCCAAGGCGGTTGCCGCCGGGGCCAGCTCCGTGATGTTGGGCAGCCTGCTGGCCGGCACCGCCGAAGCCCCCGGTGAGATCGTGCTGGTCGGCGGCAAGCAGTACAAGACCTACCGGGGGATGGGGTCGCTGGGCGCCATGCGCGCACGGGCCCCGGCAGACGGCAGGGACACTGGGGGCAAGTCGTTCTCCCGGGACCGTTATGCCCAGGACGATGTGCTCAGTGAGGACAAGCTGGTGCCCGAGGGCATCGAGGGCCGGGTGCCGTTCCGAGGTCCGCTGACACAGGTGATGCACCAGCTGCTCGGCGGGCTGCGCTCGGGCATGGGCTACACGGGCTCGGCGACCATCGAGCAGCTGCAGCAGGCCCAACTGGTGAGAATCACCCCCGCCGGCCTCAAGGAAAGCCACCCCCACGACATCACCATGACGGTGGAAGCCCCCAACTACGCAACCCGCTGACAGCCATGTACCACGACGCTCACGCAGCCCATCCAGCGTCATGCAGCGGCCCGGCGGCTGCGTGAGCACCACGCGGCTGCGTGAACGCGGGTCCAGGTCGGCGGCGACTTGGCACTACGTGATCGAGCGGATGAGCGCTGCCGCGTCCGCCCCGGTCACCGACGCGGCCATCGCGGCCTCGAACGCCTTGACGTAGACCGCGACCTCGTCGGGTGAATCGATGCGCTGGGTGCCGGTCAACGACTCGATGAACGCCACATCGGAGTCGTGCAGGTTGAACCCGGTGAGTCCGGGCACCGGGTTGGGCCGGTCGAACGGCAGGATGCCGATCTCCACCCCGGGCAGGTCGATGGCCTGCACCAGTCGGTCGCGCTGGCCGCGCAGCGTCTCCGGGGTGCCGAACCAGGTGCGCAGCGCGGCCTCCCCGATCACCAGCTGGATCCGCTTGCCGGGGGTGTAGAGCAGGTTCTGCCGGCGCATCCGGGCCGCCACTAGGCCCGCCACCTCGGCGAGGTCGCCGCCCAGTAGTGGGGCGAATACGGTCAGCAGCTCGGTGGCGTAGGCCACGGTCTGCATCAGCCCCGGGATCAGCGCGGGCGCGAACGTCGCTAGTCGGGTGGCGGTCGCTTCCTCGACGCCGATCGCGTCCTGCAGTGCGGCGATCCCGCCCGGCTGGGACCACAGCTCACCGAACGTGTGGTAGTCCAGCCGGGCGGCCATCACCAGCTCGGCCAGCTCGGCCCGCTCCCCCGGTTCGGCCCCGGTCGCGGCCACCCAGGTGTCCAGGTCGGCCTCGCTGGGCAGCTGCGCGCCGGTCTCCAGCTTGGACACCCGCGACTGCACCCAGCCCAGGTGCTCGGCCAGCGCGGACCCGGACCGGAACCGCAGCGCCCGCAGCTCGCGCAGCCGAGCACCCAGCCGTCTCCGGGCGGGCCGGTCGGTCGGGGTCACCAGGTAGTTTTATCCGATCGGGGCGGAGACCCTGGCGGCGAGGTCGGGATGGCGGGCCAGGTAGGCGGCCAGCGGCTCGGCACGGTGCCACACTGCGGCCCGCCAGCGGCAGGCCGCCACGGTGCGCTCCGGATCGGTGATCCGCTCGACGCCGAGCCAGCTGCCGTCCTCGGCGTAGCGCGCGTCGTACAGCTCGCAGTTGTCGAACAGGTGGAAGTCCTTCCGGGGCAGCTCGTCCGGCCAGCCGGCGGTGAGGTCGAGGATCCGGACGTCCTCGCCCACCTGGACATGCGGCGGGTAGCCCCAGGTCAGCTCCCAGCGCAGGTAGTCGGTCAGCGGCTCGGTGACCGCGTGCACCCGCTCCACCACCCGGCCGGCCGCCCGGTGGCCGCGGATCATCGCCATCCAGTCTCCAGACGACGGATCTCGCGGTGGGGGAGGGTCACCACGCAGGAACGCGGCGATTTCGTCCTCCTCGCCGGAGCTCCGGTACTCCGGCAGCGCCTCGAACCGGAACACGCTGTAGCGGGCGGCGCGGAACACGTCCATGAACCGAGGGTCGCCGGGCGGCAGGAACGTGGTCACGCGCGCTCCAGGTAGGCCGCCACCGCCGCGCGCAACACGCTGGGCTTGATGTGCACCGCCGTCTCGCCCGGCAGCGGGTTTGCCAGGTTGCCCAGGGTGTCGGCGTCCGCCTCCTGGCCCTGCACCACCGCCGAGCCGTCCGCCCCGAGGTACACCGAGGGGCAGCCCCCCACCATGGAGTCCTCGTCTTTCGCCAGCATTGTCACCCGCATGTCGACCTCCAGCTTGTCGCGATCTGTCGACTGAGTCTCGCATGGACGTCAAGTTTCATCGAGTATTCGAAATTAAACCTTGTCTGAATGCGAGTAATCAGATAGGTTCGAATCGCTCCTGGCCAGGACGCGTCTCCGCCGGCATCAGTCGACCGGTGCATCTCACTCACAGCAACGATCCGGGAGCAGCGACCCATGACCTCGACCGATCCACCCATCCCGCCCGATCTGGACGCTTGCGAGGTCGCCGCGCACTTCCTGGCCGGTCAGGGTACGGCGACCGTGGAGGCCGTGCGCGCCGAGCACGTGGCCAAGGCGAACGGGGACTGCGCCGGCTGTCGCTGGCAGGTGGCCACGCACTGGCCGTGCGTGCACTCGGTGCTGGCCCAGCGCGCCGCGGAGCTGCTAGCCCCGCATTTCGCACATGAGGTCGGGTGGGCCGTGAGCCCGGTCTGGTGGTGATTATGGCGGTCGGGTGGGGTCGACGTCGAGCAGGTCCAGTAGCCGGGCCTGGACCGGGCTGGGTCGGGG
>JALYVZ010000075.1 GCA_030852965.1 Actinomycetota bacterium
CGACGGTGCCGGCATCGACGAGGCGGCCGTGTTTGGCGTACTCGCCGAGCACGCTGGTGTCCCCGTCACGCAACCGCAGCGAGGCGGGGCCTTCCCACGCGTTGGCGAACCGGCGGACCTCGGCCAGCTCATACGTGATGCCGCGCTCGGCGATATCCACCAGCGCGCCACCCGGCCCGACCGCGCCGATCTGGCGCGGGTCACCGACCAACAACAGCTTCACCCCCGCCGTTTGGCAGCGGCGGTGGATCGCCACCAGGGACGCGGTATCGGCCGCACCGGCCTCATCGACCACCAGCAGATCACCGGCCCGGAGCCGGAACGTCTCATCGGTCGGGTTGGCGGCGCCGGTGTCGAGGCGGGTCTGGCCGTCCAGCCAGGCCCGAATGTTGCGGGCGGTGACACCGTCTTCGGTGAGGATGTCGGCCTGGCGCTGTCCGTACGCGACCCCGAACACCCGAGGCCCTTCGTGCTCGCCCGGGACGACAGGCGCGCCTCCCGGTCCAGTTGGTGCCTCGCCCGGACCAGGCGCGGGTGTCCCGGTGCGGGTCCAGGTCTCGGCGAGGGTGCCGATGAGGAAGGACTTGCCGGTGCCAGCGGGGGCGGCGATCACCTCGACCGCCGCGCCGGAGGTGAGGATGCCCGTGAGGGCGGCGGCCTGGTCGCCGGAGAGGGTTCGCCCGTTGCGGGCGAACCGCGCGATCACCTCGGCGGCCTGTTCGGTGGTCCAGGCGAAGTCTCTACGGTTTCAGGGGATTGCCAGTTCTCGGTGTGGTTGTTCAGGCTGGGTGAGGGTGACCCACGCCCAGTCGTAGTAGCGCTGTCCTTTGGCGCCTGCCCCGGCGCAGAGCCGCTGCCAGGCCCGTTTCGGCAGCGTGGCGCTGACCTCGTCGGCGCGCATCCAGGTAGCGGTGGGGACTCGGCGGTCGCAGCCGATGGCCAGCACGTATCCGACGCGGTGGGCTTCCAGCTCGCCACGCAGGGTGGGGTCGGCGCCGTAGACTTCGTCACCGGCTAACCAGCGTGGCGGGACTCCGGCGTTCAGCGCCCGGGTGAGCATGCCCGTAGCCAGCGCCGGCTTGGTCATGAACTCGATATCCTCGGCCACCCCAGCGTCGGCGCACCGCTGGGCATCGTCGGTCCAGGACTTCAGCAGGTAGAGCTCGAGGTCGATCATCGCGTGCCCGCGCGCGCCGGCGTAGGTGAGGTAGACAGCGACCTGTGCGTTCTCGATCCGCCCGGCAGTGCCGGTGTACTGGCGCTGCACCCCGACCGTGCACGCCCCCTTCTTCAAGTCCCCCGTCTCGTCGACCACCAGCACCGCATCACCGTCACCGAGGTGGGTGCTGACGTAGTCGCGCAGGTCATCACGCGCCCCGTCGGTGTCCCACACCGCCCGGTTGAGCAGGTGTCGCATGCCATGTGGGTCGCTGTCGCCGGCGTGCTCGGCGATAGTCCAGCAGTTCTTGCGCGGCAGCTCAGCCAGCAGCCCGAGCAGGAACCCCCGGACCCGCCGGCGGGTCTCGACCCGCCCGAACCGGCCAGCCATCCGTTCGAGCATCCTGTCGGTCTCGCTCCGCCAACGGGCAGGTTCTACGCTCTGACCCACGGCCACCGCTTGATCATCCGAAGTCGACGCAACCGACGATGATCCGCGGTGGCCGTCCTCAAATCCAGGACCGCCACGCAGCGAGATCACGAACTACGGCTGGAGTACTAGACTCCAGGGCATGCCGACCCCGCGCACGCTCACCGCTGCGGTGCACCAAGAAGAGGACTGGTACGTCGCCCAGTGCCTCGAAGTCGACGTCGCCAGCCAAGGCCAGACCATCGAAGAGGCCCTCGCCAACCTGGCTGAGGCTGTCGGGCTGTATCTCGACGAGGTCGACGATCCCGGAGAGCGCATCACCGGCACCCCGTTGGTCACCTCGTTTCAGGTGCCCGGCGCGGCGTGAGCCCTGTCCTGTCAGACGTTCCCGTACGCAAGGTTCTGCGTGCGTTGGAGTCGATAGGATTCGTGCACAGGCGGACCTCGGGCAGCCACGCCGTCATGCGCCACCCCGACGGCAGGGTCGCGATCGTTCCGCAGCACGGCACCGTCAAGCGCGGAACCCTCAGCTCCATCCTGCGCCAAGCCGGCCTCACCCCGAGCGAGTTCCTGAATTTGATCAAGTAGGTGGGCCAGCGCCCACGCCGTGCCCAGAGGGCTGGCCATCCGGGGTCTCTTACGGACAATCAGGACCCAGGCGCGGCGCAGGTCATCCCTGAAGGAGCGGGGCCGGTCAAGACCCCGTCCGGACGTGTTCTTTGCTGTTGATCTTGCGCAGGTGGGCGAGCGCCTGGTCGCGGCCGGTGACGTTGGCGTAGCCCATGTGTGTGCTCAGGTGGCAGTCCGAGCTTCTCTTGGGGCCACGGCACGGTCGTGTGACGTTGCAGCCGTGTCCGGCGTGGGGCGGCTGGGACAGGTTCCTTCGGGGGTGTAGTTGTGTCGCTCTTCGTCGCAGGTGTCGAGGAGAGTGGAGTGGTGGATGCGGGCGTTTCCGGTGCGGTTGCCGTCGGGGAAGCGGTACTGGACGGTGGTGGATGAGTCGTGGGAACCGGCGGGTCCGGCGGACCGGTTCCTGCGCAATGTCAGGTTCGGCAAGGACCGGGCTGAGTCGATGACGCGGGGGCGTACGCCGGCGCACTGGCGCTGTTGCTGCGGTGGTGCCAGGCGACCGGTCGGGACTGGCGCGCTGCACCGGAGGATCTGGCGTCGTTCATGATCTGGCTGCGCTACACCCCTGCCGGCGCTGCACAGACCGGGGGAACAGATGACCGCTCCGAGCCCATTTCCGACGCCACCGGCAACCGGTGACGCGGCGGTGTGGCGCGGCCCGGCCCACGACTGCACCCCTATCCCATTGACCCCGGCCCACACCAGTGTAAATCTTGCCGGGTCGACTGCCGAACGGGAGAATCCCGCCGAGCTTCCGCTGCTCAAACCAGGAGGCAACGTGCCTGCCACTCCGCACCCGGAGCAGGTCCTGACCGGACCGCAGGTGCCGATGTCCGAACTGGTCCTGGTTGACCAGCACGAGGCGCAAGGCTGGCGCGTCCGCCAGGACGAGCGGCTGGATCAGCTGTTCGAGGAACGCTGCGACTGGATCCGCCAATACGGCAGGGCCGGTCAGCTTGCGGTGGACTCCGAGGTGCTGTCGCTCACCTACGACGAGCTGGACGCGCGGGCCAACCGGCTGGCCCGGTACCTGCGGCTGCGTGGTGCCCGTGGCGGCGACCGGGTCGCGCTGCTCTACGACCGTCCGGCCTACTCCTACATCGCGATGCTGGCGGTCCTGAAGATCGGCGCAACATACGTCCCGCTGGACGTCGGTCTGCCCACGGGTCGGCTGGCGTACATCGTCGAGGACGCCCGGGTGCACACCGTGTTGTCGATGTCGCACGTGGCCGAGCAGGTGGAGCAGATCGAGCTGCTGACCGCGAGCGGCGCCGAGCTGGTGTATGTCGACCGCGCCGCGCAGCTGATCGAGGAGATGGACACCCGCCGGCTCATCGACGCCGAGCGGGGGATCCTGACCAACCAGCTTGCCTACATCAGCTACGCGTCGGTTTCCGGGCGGGCCGAGGGGGTAGCGATCGACCACCCCAGCATCTGCAACTTCGTCAAGGTCGCCGCCGAGGTGTACGGCATCCGACCTCGGGACCGTGTCTACCAGGGGCTACCCATCGCGCTCGACTTCTCGGTCGAGGAGGTCTGGGTGCCTTGGGTGTGCGGCGCGACGCTGGTGCCCAAGCCGCCAGGGCCCAGCCTGCTCGGGCCGGAGCTGGATGCCTTCCTGCGTGCGCGCCAGGTCACGGCGCTGTGCTGCGTGCCAGACATGTTGGCCACCCTTGAGCAGGAGCTGCCCGAGCTGCGGTTCGTGCTGATGTGCGGGAAGGACTGCCCGCCAGATCTGATCGCTCGGTGGCTACGTCCGGGGCGGCGGTTCCTCAACGTCTACGGCCCCACCGAGGCGACGGTGACCGCCACCTGGACCGAACTGCAGCCGGGCAAGCCGGCCACCATCGGGATCCCGCTGCCCACCTACGCCACGGTCATCCTGGACCGCGAGGACCCCTACCACGCGCTGCCGCACGGCGAGATCGGCGAGATCGGCATCGCCGGGATCGGCCTGGCCTGCGGATACCTCAACCACGACGACCTCACCGAGGACGTGTTCATCCAGGACTTCCTCGGCATCCCGGCGAACCCGTCGGGGAGGATCTACCGCACCGGCGACCTGGGTCGGGTCAACGCGGACCTGGAAATCGAGTACCACGGTCCGGTCGACCCGCAGGCCGAGCGCCGGGGTTACCGGCTCGAGCTCACCGAGATCGAGCCGCTGCTGCACGTTCCACCGGTGGTACCGATCGACTCGATCGTCCTCGACATCGCGGCTCCGGCCACCGGTGGCGGACTCGCCGGCCCGACGAACGCCGCCGAGCAGGCCTTCATCGAGGTGCTGACAGCTGTCACCAAAGCCGATCAGGTGTCGGTCGACAGCCATTTCTTCAACGACCTCGGCGCCGACTCGTTGATCATGGCTCAGTTCTGTGCCCGGGTACGCAAGCGGTCGGACCTGCCGACGGTGTCGATGAAGGACATCTACCGGTTCCCGACGATCAGGAGCCTGGCGACCGCGCTCGCGGACGTCGAGTCCACCGTCATGGAGCGCAGCCTCGCCGAGGTGCTGGCCGCACTGGTGGGCAGACAGGTGTCGGTCGACAGCCACTTCTTCGACGACCTGGGTGCCGACTCGTTGATCATGGCCCAGTTCTGTGCCCGCGTGCGCAAGCGGGTCGACCTGCCGGCGGTCTCAATGAAGGACATTTACCGGAGCTCGACGATCAGGAGCCTGGCGAGCACGCTGGCGGATGCCGAGGCCGGCCGAGGCGAGTCGTCGGTGTCCGGGCGGGGCACGTCGTCGGCCGGGTCGGTGCCGGTCGACACCTGGGCACCGGCGGAGGTGACGCCCCCCGACACGGGACGATACCTCCTCTGCGGGACGCTGCAGCTGCTGCTTTTTCTGGTGGCCACCTGGCTGTCCACGATCATCGCGGTCCGAGGCTTCGAATGGATCTCCGCCGCGGTGGGTCTACCCAGCATCTACCTGCGGTCACTTGCGTTCGGCGCCGCGAGCCTCCTGGCACTGTGTGTCTTCCCGATCGCGGCGAAATGGCTGCTCATCGGTCGGTGGAAACCCCAGCAGTTCCCGGTGTGGAGCCTCACGTACGTCCGTTTCTGGCTCGTCAAGACGCTGATCCGGGCGAATCCGCTGGCATTGTCCGCCGGTTCGCCGTTCTACACCCTCTACCTGCGGGCACTGGGTGCGAAGGTCGGTCGAAGCGTCGAGATCTTCTCCCAGACCGTGCCGGTGTGCACCGATCTGCTCACCATCGGCGACGGCACGGTAATCCGCAGGGAGTCATATCTGCTCGGCTACCGGGCGCACAGCGGGATGATCCAGATCGGCTCGGTGACCCTGGGCAAGGACGTGCTCATCGGTGAGAAGACCGTGCTCGACATCAACACGTCGATGGGTGACGGGGCTCAGCTGGGCCATACCTCCGCGCTGCATTTCGGGCAGGCCGTGCCCGCCGGTGAGCGGTGGCACGGGTCACCGGGCGAGCGCACCGAGGTGGACTACCGCACGGTCGCCCCGGCCCGTTGCGGGGCGATGCGCAGGACCATCTACGCCATCCTGATGCTGCTGCGGTTGTTTCTGCTGTACCTGCCGCTCGTCTTCGGCGGCGCGGTCGCGCTGCTCGCCTCGATCCCACAGTTGCCCGCGCTGCTGGACCCCACAACAGTGGCCTTCACCAGTTGGACGTTCTACCTCAACGCCCTGATCGCCTCGTTCGTGCTCTACTTCGGCGCGCTGCTCGGTGGCCTCCTGCTGGTGTGCACCGTCCCCCGCGTGCTCAACCGTGTCATCAGGCCGGACCGGGTCTACTGCCTGTACGGCGTCCACTACTGGGTTCACCGAGTGATCGGCCGCATGACCAACGTGAAGCTCTTCACGGAGCTCTTCGGGGACAGCTCCTACATCGTCGGCTATCTGACCTGCCTCGGGTACAAGCTTGATCCGGTCGAGCAGACCGGGTCGAACTTCGGCATGCTTGTCCATCACGAGAGCCCGTACCTGAGCTCGGTCGGCACCGGAACGGTGGTCGCCGACGGGCTATCGATCATCAACGCCGACTACTCGAGCACATCATTCCGGGTGTCCCGGACATCGATCGGGCGGAACAACTTCCTCGGGAACAACATCGCCTACCCCGCGCAGGGCCGCACGGGCGACAACTGTCTTCTCGCCACGAAGGTCATGGTTCCGATCGACGGGGAGATCCGGGAGAACGTGGGTCTGCTGGGCTCACCCAGCTTCGAGATTCCGCGAACGGTCGAGCGTGACAGCAAGCTCGACGTGCAGAGCGCGGACGACATGCGCCGGCTCCTCGCCGAGAAGAACAGGTACAACACCGTCACCATAGGGTTGCGCATGCTGACGCGCTGGATCCATCTGTTCGGCATCATCCTGCTCTTCATGGCCGCGACGGACCTCTACCCCTCGTGGGGTGCCTCGGCGTTTGCCCTGGCCAACGTGCTGACCTTGCTGTTCACCGTCGTCTACTTCGTGCTGGTCGAACGGACCGTCAAGCACCTTCAGGTCCTCGCGCCCTCGGGCTGCTCGATCTACGATCGCGCTTTCTGGCGGCATGAACGCTGGTGGAAGGTGCCCTCGCAGAGTTACTTCCAGGCCTTCGACGGCACCCCGTTCAAGAACCTGCTCTGGCGGATGCTGGGTGTCCAGATCGGGCGCAAAGTCTTCGACGACGGGTGGTCCCTGACCGAGAGGGCATTCACCGCCATCGGAGACTACTGCACGCTGAATGCGGGCAGCATCGTCCAGTGCCACTCGCAGGAGGACGACGCCTTCAAGTCCGAAAACACCGCGATCGGGGCGGGCTGCACCCTAGGGGTCGCCGCGTTCGTCCACTACGGGGTGACGATGGGCGACGGCACGGTGCTCGCCCCCGACTCGTTCCTCATGAAGGGCGAAGAAGTTCCACCGAACTCGAGGTGGGGCGGAAACCCCGCCAGCGAAGCTCACTACATCCCTCATCAACCGCCGGTCAGATCAGGAGAGACATACGTCCCGCACACGGAACGAGCCGCGTCGTGATGGCGCGCCGCGTAGTCAAAGGAACGCGCCGCGTCATAAGGGAGACGTGAGCGGCAGGTGCCACGGCGGTGATGTCAAGTGGAGGGAAGCGATGGGAACGGATGCGGAGGCCGGCCAGGAGTTCTGGCGCGGCGTGCTGGTTGCCGGCGGCTCGACAACGATCCCCCGGTGGACGCTGAACCCGGCGCCTGGCGTCGTCGAGCACGAGGCGATGGTTCCTGAGCACCTGGTCGAGGTACTGCGCGGGCTGGACGACGAGCTCACGGTGCCGCTGCGCTTGGTGCTGCTTGCCGCGCACGCCAAAGTTCTCGCCGCGCTGTCCGGCGAGCGAGACGTGGTGACCGGCTATCTCTCCGAAGCCGGGTGTCGACCGTTGCCCTGCCGACTGTCCACCGAGTCCGGCTCGTGGCGGGCGTTGCTGCTGGACACCCACCGGGTCGAGGCCGACCTGTTGCGGCACAAGGACTTCCCGGTCGACCCGCTGCGGATCGAGCTGGGTCTGCCATGGCCGTCGTTCGAGACGGTGTTCGACCCGAGCGGGAGCACCGGCGAGCTGAACCAGGACACGGTGCTGTGGGTCGGCTTCGCGCAGCGGGACGACGGGCTGGCACTGCGGTTGCGCTACCGCGGCGACGTGCTCGACGCCGACTGTGCGGCCAGGATCGCCGGCTACCACCGCACCGCGCTCGAGCTGATCGCCGCTGACCTCGACGCCGAGCACGGGCGGCAGAGCCTGTTGTCGGCCGAGGAGCTCCATTTCCAGATCGAGGGGCTGGCCGGACCCCTTCGGGAGCTACCAGACCAGCGGTTCCATGAGCTCTTCGAGCAGCGGGTGCGGCAACACCCGGACGCGGTGGCCGCCGTACTCGGCGACCAGCACTGGACCTACCGCGAGCTCAACACGAGGGCCAACCGGCTGGGGCGGGCTCTGCTGGCGCGGGGCCTGCGCCGCGAGGGGGTCATCGCGGTGGTGACCGAGCGCAACCTGGACTGGATGGCCTCGGTCATCGCGATCTTCAAGGCGGGCGGGGCGTACCTGCCGATCGAGCCGCACTTCCCGGCCGACCGCATCGCCAAGACGCTCCGGCGTTCCGAGTGTCAACTGGTGCTGACCGAGCGCGGCAGCACCGCCACGCTCGAGGCGGCCCTGGAGTCGGTGTCGGGAGCCCAGTCGCTGTTCATCGACGAGATGTACGACGAGCAACACGCCGAGGACGATCTCGGTATCGCCGTCGGGCTCGACCAACTCGCCTACATCTACTTCACCTCGGGTTCGACCGGTGAGCCCAAGGGCGCGATGTGCGAGCAGGCGGGCATGCTGAACCACCTGTACGCCAAGATCGAGGACATGGGACTCGGCGAGGGCGAGGTGATGGCCCAGACCGCGCCGCAGTGCTTCGACATCTCGCTGTGGCAACTGGTGTCCGCGCTGCTGGTCGGGGGGCACACCCTGCTGGTCGAGCAGGACGTGATCCTGGACGTCGCGCGGTTCGTCGCCAAGATCGTCGACGGCCGGGTGAACGTAGTTCAGCTCGTACCCTCCTACCTCGAGGTCGTGGTGTCCTATCTGGAGTCGAACCCCCACCAGCTTCCGGACCTGCACTGCGTGTCGACGACCGGCGAGGCGCTGAAGAAGGAGCTCACCCAGCGCTGGTTCGCCGTCCAACCGGGGATCATGGTGGGCAACGCCTACGGGCTGACTGAGACCTCGGACGACGTCAACCACGAGGTGATGGACCGGGTGCCGGACCGGGACCGGGTGCCGCTCGGCCCCGCTGTTCGCAACGTGTACATCTATGTGGTCGACGAGCACCTCGCACCGGTCCCGCTCGGCGCGCCCGGCGAGATCGTCTTCTCCGGGATCTGCGTCGGCCGCGGCTACGTCAACGACCCCGATCGCACCCGGCTGGCCTTCATGGACGACCCGATCCGGGCCGGCGAGCGCATCTACCGCAGCGGCGACCACGGCCGTTGGCTGCCGGAGGGCAAGCTGGAGTTTCTCGGCCGCCGCGACACCCAGGTCAAGATCCGGGGCTTCCGCATCGAGATCGGCGAGATCGACAATGCCCTGTTGCGGATACCCGGGGTCCGTGACGGCGCGGTGGTGGTCGTGGAACGGGCCGACCAGAGCAAGCACCTGGTGGCCTTCTACGCTGCGCAGGGCCCGCTCGAGGTCGACCTGCTGCGGGACCGGTTGGCCGAGTCGTTGCCGGAGTACATGGTCCCGGCGGCGTTCCACTGGCAGGAGAGTCTACCGCTGACCGCCAACAGCAAGATCGATACCAAGGCGCTGGTCGCGCTGGCCGACCAACTCGGGGTCGTCGTACAGGACTACGACGCGCCGATCACGCCCACCGAGCAGCGGTTGGCGACCGCCTGGGCAACCGTGCTGGGTGTCCCCGTCGACCAGATCAGCCGAGACGACCACTTCTTCGACCTTGGTGGCTCGTCGCTGTCGGCCGTGCGGCTCGCGGTCACACTCAAGCGCGCGGTGTCCCTCAGGGACATCACCCGGAATCCGATCCTCAGCGACCTCGCCGGGCTGATCGACGGCCACTCCGAGCAGAACCACGGTGGTGCCGGCGGCTCTGATCAACGTGCCGGGTTGCTGCAGCCACTCTCGGTGCCCGAGGGCGCCCCGGTCGGCACCCTGGTGTGCTTCCCGTACGCCGGCGGCAATGCGGTGAACTTCCAGCCTATGGCCAGCGCGCTGCGGGACAGCCGGCTGGCCGTCTACGCCGTCGAGCTGCCGGGCCACGACCTGGCCGCGCAGCGAGAACCGTTCGTCCCGCTGGCCCAGGTGGTCGACCAGGTCGTCGCCGAGATCGTCCAGCGTGGCCTCACGAACGTCCTGCTGTGGGGGCACTCCGCTGGCTCCGTGCTCGCCCTGGAGGCGGCCCGTCGGCTGCGGGAGCGCGGGGTGAGCGTCCAGCGCGTGTTCCTGGGCGCGCAGCTGCCAGGGACGGCCGTCCAGCGCCGGGCCAGCATCGCCGAGCTCGGCGGGCAGAGCAACGTCCAGATCGCCGCCCGGCTGAGCGCGGGCACCGGCTACACCGAGCTCGGTGAGCTGGACGCCCAGCGTGGCGAGCATGTCGGTGCCGCGTACCGGCACGACTACGTGTCCGCCAACAGCTACTATGCGGACGCCCTGGACAACCCGCCGGTGGTGAAGCTGTCCGCGCCGGTCACGGTGGTCGTGGCCGCCGACGACCCGAGCACCGCAGGGTACCCCGACCGGCACCGCGAATGGGAGCTGTTCGCCGAGCACGTCGAACTGCACGAGCTCGCCGACGGCGGCCACTACTTCCTGCGCACTCGCCCGACCGAGGCGGCACAGGCCGTGCTCCGCGCCGCCGAGCTGCTGGCCCCCTCCTGACCAGAGCGCTCGCTACCGACAGCAACCGAAAGGAACCCGACATGTCGTCCTCATTGCTCGCCGTGGATCTGCAACCCGGCCGGCCGCCGATCGTGGAGGCCGCGTCCGTCGCCGGTCTGAGCTGGGACGAGTACCGAGACGGGCTGCGAGCCATCGTCGCCCAGTACGGCTCGGTCCGCGTGCAGGGTCTCGGGCTCGGCGACTCGGCCCAGATCATCAACACCTTCCGCGGTCTGGCCACCGGTGGCCTGATGATCGAGAAGGAGGCCTTCGCATCCCGGGAGACCTACGCCGAGGGCGTGTACTCCTCCTCGAAGTGGCCGGCGAACCAGCAGATGTGCATGCACCACGAGCTGAGCTACGCCCTCGAGTTCCCCACCATGATGCTCTTCGCCTGCCTCACCGCTCCCGCGCAGGGCGGAGCGACCGGGGTATCCGACTCGCCGAGCGTGCTCAACGCGCTGCCCGCCGACCTGGTCGCGCGCTTCGAGCAGGAGGGTTGGCTGTTGACCCGCAGCTACAACGAGGACATCGGGGCGTCGTTCGCCGAGGCGTTCGGCACCGAGGACCGGGGCGCGGTGGAGGCCTACTGCCGCGCGAACGCCATCGAGCTCGAGTGGCAGCCCGATGGTGGTCTGCTCACCAGGCAGCGCCGCGCCGCGGTGGTGACCCACTCGGTGACCGGCCAGCGCTGCTGGTTCAACCAGGTCGCATTCCTCAACGAGTGGACGATGGCTCCGGAGGTGCGCGAGTACCTGGTGGACGTCTACGGCTCGGACGGGCTGCCGTTCAACACCCGCTTCGGCAACGGCGACCCGATCTCCGAGGACATGGTGGCGCTGATCAGCGGCGTCTACGAGGCCCACACGCTCCGCGAGCCGTGGCAGGCCGGCGACCTGATGTTGGTGGACAACGTCCGCTGCGCGCACAGCAGGGACGCCTACGAGGGTTCGCGCGAGATTCTGGTCGCGCTGGGCGACCCGGTACGCATGAGCGGCTGATCGTCGACCGCAGACCGTGACCACTTCCAACGCAACGGAGTCCGCCATGTCCGAGCAGCTCACCGTGCCACCGTTCGCGGTGATTTCCGGTGCCCAGGTCCAGGCCGCCCTGCAGGGTCGGGAGACACAGGTCGTCGATCTGGTCGAGGCCACCTACCGGGTGCACGGTGCCGGTGACTCGGTGAACCCGCCGTCCTACTTCCTGCGGTTCCCGGACCGTCCGACCTCCCGGATCATCGCCCTGCCGGCCTCGATCGGTGGGCAGGTACGGGTGGACGGCCTGAAATGGATCTCCAGCTTCCCGGAGAACGTGGCCAGTGGTATCCCCAGGGCATCGGCGGTGTTGATCCTCAACGACCACGACACCGGCTACCCGTTCGCCTGCCTGGAGAGCTCGATCATCAGCGCGACCAGGACGGCCGCCTCGGCGGCACTGGCGGCCGACTGGCTCACCCGAGGCCGGGGGCGGCCGGCACGCGTCGGGTTCATCGGGGTGGGGCTGATCGCCCGCTACATCCACAGCTACCTGGCCGCCACCGGCTGGTCGTTCGACGAGATCGGCGTATACGACCTGTCGGTCGAGCACGCGGCCGGCTTCCGGGGCCGCCTGGAGCAGACCGGTACCACCGGCCGGATCACCGTGCACGACAGCGCAGAGGACCTGATCCGCGCCAGCGACCTGGTCGTGTTCGCCACCGTCGCCGGTGAGCCGCACGTCCACGAGGTGTCCTGGTTCGGGCACAACCCGCTGGTGCTGCACGTGTCGCTGCGCGACCTCGCACCGGAGATCCTGCTCGCCTCGGGCAACATCGTTGACGACGTCGAGCACTGCCTCAAGGCCAACACCTCGCCACACCTGGCCGAGCAGCTCACCGGCAACCGGGACTTCCTGGCCGGCACCCTGGACGACGTGATGTCCGGGCGGGTCACCGTACCTACGGACCGCCCGCTGGTGTTCTCCCCCTTCGGCCTCGGGGTGCTCGACCTCGCCGTCGGCAAGTACGTCTACGACGAAACCGCCCGTGCCGGAAACCTGCAGGTCATCGACGACTTCTTCCACGAGCTGCGCCGCTACGGCTGAGCTCGGGTGGGGTTTGCCCCCGCTGGGTTGGGGGGTGTTATCGCAGGTGGTGGGGGGTGCGCACGATCGAGAGAGACGACCTTCTCAGCGACGCTGTTCGTAGTCGAAACAGCGAGTTGAGGGGTTGTCATGACAGTCGTTTCCGCACCGGAGCAGTACAACGAGAACCAGCTTTTCGTGGACCTGTCCAACCTGCTCGGTCACTCGCTGTTCCTCAAGGTCGAGGGAATGAACTTCGCCGGGTCGGTCAAGCTCAAGGCCGCCACCGAGATGGTCGAGGGCGCGGAGCGGGACGGTACCCTGACCCCCGGTTCGATCATCATCGAGTCCTCGTCGGGCAACCTGGGCGTGGCCCTGGCCATGATCGCCGCCTCCAGGGGCTACGGGTTCGTGTGCGTGACCGACAACCGCTGCAACCTGGCCACCCGCCGGCTGATGCAGGCCCTCGGCGCCAGGGTCCACACCGTCACCGAGCCGGCCGAGACCGGCGGCCTGCTGGGCGCTCGGATGGACTACGTGCGCTCCCAGTGCGCCAACGACTCCCGCTACGTGTGGCTCAACCAGTACTCCAACCCGAACGCCTGGAAAGCCCACTACCACACCACCGGGCCGGCCATCGCCGCCGAGTTCCCCCAGGTGGACGTGGTGTTCGTGGGCGCCGGCACCACCGGCACCCTGATGGGCGTGGCCCGCTACTTCGCCGAGAACCACCCCCATGTGCGGGTCGTCGCGGTCGACGCCGTCGGCTCGGTTACCTTCGGTGGCCCCGCCGGACGACGGATGATCCCCGGACTGGGCACCAGCGTGCGCCCCGCCCACGTCGATGAGTCCTACATCGACGAGGTCGTCATGGTCGAAGAAGCCGACACCGTGCGCACCTGCCACCAGCTGGCCCGCACCGGGTTCCTCTTCGGCGGCTCCACCGGCACCGTCGTTTCCGGTGCCGCGCAGTGGCTGGCCGTCAACGACCCGAACGGCGAGCTCACCACCGTCGCGCTGGCCCCCGACATGGGCGAGCGCTACCTCGACACCATCTACCAGACCAACTGGGTCGAGGAGCTCTACGGCGCCGACGTCCTCAACGACTCCGCCACCTGCCAGGCCGCCGCCTGACCTCTAGCATGAACCGTTGTTGACGCCACCGGAGGTAGGGATGGGCTACACCCTCGGGGTGGACCTGGGCAACACCCACGTGGCCGCGGCTGTGGCCCGCGCTTCCAAGGTCGAGATGTGCGCCCTCGAGGAGAGCACGCTGGTCATGCCGGCGGTGGTCCACCTCGGTGCGGACGGCACGGTAGCGGTCGGCGAGCGGGCGGTGCGCCGAGAGCTGGCGAACCCGGATCGGGTGGCGCGCGGGTTCAAGCGCCGCCTTGGCGACCCAACCCCGGTAACCATCGGCGGCCGGCCGCACACGATCCCCGAGCTGTTGGGCATGCAGCTGCGCTCGGTGCTCACCAAGGTCACCGAACGGGAGGGAGAGCCGCCGGAACGGGTCGTGCTGAGCCGGCCGGCGGTCTGGGACCAGATCCAGCTGTCGATGTTCGACGAGGTTCCCGGGCTGGCCGGGCTGGCCGACGCCGGCATGATCTCCGAGCCCGAGGCCGTGGTCATGCACTACGCGGAGTCCCGACACCTGGCCGACGGTCGGCTCGTCGCCGTGTACGACCTCGGCGGGGGGACCTTCGAGGTCGCGCTCGTACGCAATCTCATCCAAGGGGTGGAGACTGTCGGGGCACCGCAGGGCATCGCGCGGCTCGGCGGACTCGACTTCGACGAGGCAATGATCGACTTCGTGGACTCCTCCTTGGCCGGTCCGCTGGGCAGGTTGGACCCCGGCGACCCAGGCTCCCCGCGCACCCTCGCCAGGTTGCGCGAGCAGTGCGTGAACGCGAAGGAGGTCCTGTCCGACGACGACGTGGTGGATGTACCGCTAGAGCTGGTCGGGGAGCACCTGGAGGCCCGGGTAACCCGGGCGGACTTCGAGAACCTGATCCGGGTCAAGATCGAGTCGACAGTGCTCGCGGTGCGGTCGGCGTTGCGCTCGGCACAGGTCTCCCCCGCCGACCTGGACGGGATCCTGCTGGTGGGCGGCTCGTCCCGGATCCCGCTGGTAGCGAGGATGGTCTCGCAGGCGCTCGAATGTCCGGTCCTGATGAACATCCACCCGAAGCATGCGGTTGCCTTGGGGGCTGCGGGGGCCCCCGGTCGCACCGGTAACCCGCGCCCGGTCTCGGCGGCCCCGCCGCCGCCGTTGTCCCCCCCAGCACCGACACCCTCGCCGTTGCCACCCGCAGTACCGACACCCTCGCCGTTGCCACCCGCAGTACCGTCGCCCAGCCGCCCCCCGCCATCCCCGGCACAGTCGTCCCCGCAGCCAGCCGCACCGACGCCAGATCGGCCCTCACCACCC
>JALYVZ010000279.1 GCA_030852965.1 Actinomycetota bacterium
AACTCGGCGCGCTGGCTGCCCTGGACCAACGCATCGGGCTGCGCTACGCCATGCCACCAATGACACCCGAGGAGACCAACAGCTACATCCGCCACCATCTCGCCCTGGCCGGGCGCAGCGACACCCTGTTCTCCGACGACGCCACCACACTGATCCACCAAACCAGCCGCGGCTACCCCCGCGCGGTCAACAACCTCGCCCTCCAAGCGCTGGTCGCCGCCTTCGCCGCAGACAAGGCCATCGTTGACGAGTCCAGCGCCCGCACCGCCGTGACGGAGGTGACGACAAAGTGACGACCACACCGACAGCATGAACACCGAACCCCGCCCGGCACCCAGCCCGGCGGGGTCCTTTATGCCCCACATACTCACCCGCAACGACGTCAAGATGTGCATGTCGAACGTCGGGCAACACGAGCAGCAACCCGGCGGCACTACGCGACACAGCCAGACACCAGCCTTCCGCATTGACACGGGAGAGGTCGAGTGCCGGCAACTCGCGCCCTCTGCCTCCGGCCCGGGCGCGGCCGCCGGCGTGACCAAGTCTGTGACCAAGACGCTCCGGACGCGCCCGCTACAACGTGCGACAGATGAGACGATCAAGCTCCAGCCGGCGAGGTCAGGAGATACGACGGGGGAGTGGTGAGCCGTTGTGAGACGACAAGGCCACTACTCATAACCCAGAGGTCGCAGGCCGCGATTCGGTACCTTGACGACGTTCCGGTCGAGTCGAGGGGTCGACCAAGTCCTGAGCCAGTGGACGATCGTCAGATAATCGTCAGGACGTCCACCAGCGGCCCCAAACGGCGGCAGGCGTCGACGAGCGTTCACGCAGGTCGTGCGCTGTGTCATCCCGTCGCCGCAGGTCAGTCCATTGCTCGGATTCGTTCCGCTTCTGCAAGCTCTAGTCGCTCGGCTCGCTGTCGCCGACAGGCTATGCATGATCGTCAAGAATGGCGCACCAGCAGCGCTGATCGCGGTCCATCCTCCGCAGCCGGCGATCACGGCGAGACGCGGAGCGACGGCTACGGGACCAACCTGCACCGGATCGGGTACATCCAGCCCATCCAGTTGAGTTGATCGTCGTCGCCGATCGCCTCACCGGCGGCTTCCGTACCTCCGGCAGCTGCGCGGCGAAACTCGTTGCGTTGCTGTTGGACTTCCTCGGCGGGCCTGTAGCCGACCTGCGGTTTGCCGTTTGATCCTGTTGGGAAACCAGTTGTTGCGGCCCACCCCCGGCGTCCGCCACGACGAAGGGCGAACCACATGCGCGCCGAACCTCCGCAGCCGGTCGAGTACGTGCGGGAGAGCTGGCCGGCGGATCCGAGGCTGGGCAGCGAGATCCGGCATGCGGTGCACGACTGGCTGGACACTCTGCCGCTGTCGCAGAACGAGGTCGCCGATGTGGTGCTCGCGGTGGACGAGGCGGTCGAGAACGTGATCAAGCACGCCTACACCTCCGAGCGCATTGGTAGCGCCGAGCTGGTGTTGTGGACCGAGTTGGAGACACTGTGCATCGAGGTGATTGACTACGGCGAGTGGCGGGCGCCGACCGGGAGCGCCCAGGGGCTCGGCATCCCGATGATGGAGAAGCTCGTCGAGTCCATCATGATCCATTTTGACGAGCGGGGCACCCGTGTGCTGCTGCGCTACCCGCTGCCAGCGGAAACGCCCGAATCGCCCAAATCCTGAGCCCGCGTCGTCCGAACCGTGCTCGCGTCATGAGCAAACACTCCGGTTGTGGGCGCGCGTTGGAGATGTCACGTTGTGCTACACCGTGCGGCGATGGCCGGTTACCGTGTTGCGGTGCAGCCGGAAGCGTTGATGCCTCGGCCGGCCAAGCCGGCCTCAGTCGTGCTCGTGGTGGACTACGGGGCGCAGTACGCCCAGCTGATCGCTCGCCGGGTCCGTGAGGCCCAGGTGTACTCCGAGATTGTCGCCTCGGACACCCCGGTGGCCGAGATCGTGGCTCGCCAGCCGGCGGCGGTGATCCTCTCCGGGGGCCCGGCCAGTGTGTATGCCGCTCGCGCACCCCGGGTGGATGATGAGCTGTTCACCAGCGGCATCCCGGTGCTGGGGCTGTGCTACGGCTTCCAGGCGATGGCGCTGGCGCTCGGCGGTGAGGTGGCCCCGGACGGCACCCGGGAGTACGGCCGTACCGAGATCGTGGTCGCGTCCGACGCGGGAGCTCTGCACGACGGGCTGCCCGCGCGGCACCCGGTGTGGATGAGCCACGGCGACTCGGTGGTGCGCGCACCTTCCGGGTTCACGGTGACGGCGTCGTCGGCGCGGGCGACGGTGGCGGCGTTCGAGAACGTCGAACGCCGGCTGGCCGGGTTGCAGTACCACCCCGAGGTGGCGCACTCGCCGCACGGCCAGGAGGTGCTGCGCCGGTTCCTCTACCAGATCGCCGGGGTTACCGCGGGGTGGACCACGGCGTCGATCATCAACGACACGGTGGACGCGATCCGCAAGCAGATCGGCGATGGGCACGCGGTCTGCGGGCTTTCCGGCGGGGTCGACTCCGCAGTGGCCGCCGCACTCGTACAGCGAGCCATCGGGGACCGGTTGACCTGCGTGTTCGTTGACCACGGGCTGCTGCGCACCGGGGAACGGCGGCAGGTGGAGCGCGACTTCGTGGCGACCACTGGTGCCCGGCTGCACACCGTGGACGCCCGCGAACGGTTCCTCTCCGCGCTCGCCGGGGTGACCGACCCGGAGCAGAAGCGCAAGATCATCGGGCGGGAGTTCATCAGGGTGTTTGAGGCCGCCACCGCCGAGGTGGCCACGGGTGGCGCCAGTGGAACGGGCGTCGGCACCGAGGCCGCGCACGTCGGGTTCCTGGTGCAGGGGACCCTCTACCCGGACGTTGTGGAGTCTGGCGGTGGTGCCGGAACGGCGACGATCAAGAGCCACCACAACGTCGGCGGGCTGCCCGACGACCTGGAGTTCGAGCTGGTCGAGCCGCTACGCACGTTGTTCAAGGACGAGGTGCGCCGGGTCGGCACCGAGCTCGGGCTGCCCGAGACGATCGTCGGCCGCCAACCGTTTCCGGGGCCAGGGCTGGGCATCCGGATCATCGGCGAGGTCACCTCGCGGCGGCTGGAGATCCTGCGAGCCGCCGACGCGATCGCCAGGGAGGAGCTGACCTCGGCCGGGCTGGACCGGGCGATCTGGCAGTGCCCGGTGGTGCTGCTGGCCGACGTGCGCAGCGTCGGGGTGCAGGGCGACGGTCGTAGCTACGGCCACCCGGTGGTGCTGCGGCCGGTCAGCTCCGAGGACGCGATGACCGCCGACTGGACCCGGCTGCCCTACGACGTACTGGAGCGGATCTCCACCCGGATCACCAACGAGGTGGCTGAGGTGAACCGGGTGGTGCTGGACGTGACCAGCAAACCACCCGGCACCATCGAGTGGGAGTAGCTCACTCCCGGCGCAGGGTCCCGACCAGCAGCAGCGCGCCGAGTGCGACGGCGGCGACGGCCAGTACCCAGCGCAGATCCAGCGACCGCAGGTCCGGGACCCAGCCGATGAGGACCATGGCGGCCCCGGCCAGGCTCACCAGCCCGGCCAGCAGGGTCAGCACGTGCGGTGTCCGCTGGCGGCGTCCGGCTCCTTCGCCCGCCGGCACGACCGGCTGGGTGGTGGGCTCGCTCGACTCAGCCACGACGCACCTCCACATGTCCGAACCCGACACTCACATCCAGCTCCAGCGTGCGGCCGCCCGCGACCCCGTCCGCGCCGAGGCTCTCCACCCGGGCATCGGCGGTCGGACCGTCGCTTCCGTCGGGACCGGCACCGGAGCGGACGCCCTGATTGCCCAGGCAGTCCACATCGCCGGTCGCGGCGTGACAGTGCACCCGGACGTCGGCGTTCGCCGGAACCCACACGATGGCCTCCCCGGCCCCGACAGTCACGCGGGTTCGCACGGGCCCGACGGGCGCGATGCTGCCAGGTGGTGCGGGGCCGGTGGCGTTCGGCGGCACGCCGCCGGCGACGTCGGGTGGCGCGGTGCTCACAAGTGGTGCGGGGCCGGTGGCGTCGGGTGGCGGGGCGCCGGGTGGCACGGTGGGAGCGGTCAGATCGAGCGGGCGCAGGTCGAGTTCGATCTGACCGAATGTTCGGTCGTAGCTGGCGGCGACCTCGCTCACCGAGGCCGGCGCCGTCCGCAGCTCACCGGCGCCCTGCCAGTGCTGCGCCGGGAACCGGGTCACCCCGTAACCGATCAGCAGCAGCGGGATGGCCAGCACGATCAGCCCACGTCCGCCCCGGGTGAAGGAGCCGACCAGCAGACCGACCCCGACCACCGCGAGCAACACCCCGACCAGCAGCCTCGGCCCTTGCGGTCCGGAGTCACCCAGGAGCAGGACCGCCCCGCAGATGCCGGCCGCGACCAGCATCGCCGCGATCGTCACCGAGGTGGCCCGGGAGCGCGGTCCGGTGGGTGTGGGTGAGGCTGTCGCCACCGTGCCCGGTTGTCCCGTGTCAGCTGTGCCCGGTTGTTCCGTGTCAGGTGTGCCCGGGTGTTCAGTTCCGGCCAGGCCGGCGGTTCCCGGCTGTTCCATGCGGGCCAGCTCCAGACCTCGGTCACCCCGGCTGGTCTGCAACAGGTAGAGCAGGCCACCGACCACCAGCAGGCCGACCAGCAGGTCCAGGTCGCCCGTCACCAGGTCGTGGATCGCGCCCAGCGTGGCGATCACCAGGACCAGGTAGAGCAGCCACCGGACCACGGTGCCGTGCGCGAGCGGACCGCGCGGCGGGTCGTTCGGATCGGGCTCCAAGGTCGCCCAGGCGGCGAGGTAGAGCAGGATGCCGACGCCGTAGAACGCCGCCACCACGAACCCGATCCGGACCAGCACCGGGTCCACGTCGTAGCGGCGGGCAATGGCCGCCGCCACCCCGGCGACCTTGCGGTCGGACTGCCGGCGGGTGGGTCGGGTCTGCCACATCGTGGCCACGGAGGCTCGAGGATCCCTGCTGGCGGGGCTCATGGCGTTCACTGTGCTCGCCCGGTTGCCGCCTGACATCGGGGGCGACCCTTAGCCGGCCCTGGTGCCGGACCCGCCGGCCACCGCACGCTTCCTGGTTCACCCTGATGAACCGCCGCCGCAGTCGTGTGACGATTGGTGGGTGAACTCGAGTGGGCCGTTGCGCCGGCACCGGTCCGGCCGCCTGGTGGCCGGGGTGGCCGGCGGTCTTGCCGAGCATCTCGGGGTTCGGGTGGTCTGGATGCGCGCCGCGTTCACCGTCCTTGCTGCCCTGCACGCGGCCGGGGTGCTTGCCTACGGACTCGCCTGGATGTTCGTTCCCCAGGAGCCCGGCGAACAGCTGCGCGTGGTGTCCTGGCGGGAGCGCCGGCAGGCGTGGGGGCTGGCCGCCATCGGTGTCGGCGCGGCTATTGCCGTGTCGGCAGCCGGTGACACGGTGCTGGGCTGGATCGTCGGGCCGCTCGGGGTCGCCGCCGTGGGCGCCGCGCTGGTGTGGCGGG
>JALYVZ010000076.1 GCA_030852965.1 Actinomycetota bacterium
ACGCCGGCCCGACGTCGAACACATCGAGCTCGATGTGTTCGACGTCGGGCCGGCGTTGGGCCGGTTGCTGGCTCCGGCACCGCCCGATCTGGCGGCGACCTGGGTCGTCGACAGCAGGTCCGTTGCCGGCGACCGGAATGAGCGGTGGTCCCGCTTGCTGCGGCGCCTGAACGAACGACGAGACGCCCTGCGGGCCGCTCGCCCGTCCGCGTTGCTGTTCGCCTGCCCGCCCGGCAGCCTGCCGATGGTCCGGGACGCGGCTCCGGACCTCTGGTCGTTCCGCGGCCTGACCGCCACCCTCACACCTGATTCGGTGACCTCGCCCGCCGCATCCGCTCCGGTCGCGGCCGCTGTCGATCGGGCTCAGTCCTGGTTGTCCCCGGTCGCGGGCGATCCGGTGATGGGCTCGCCTCCGGTCGCGGACGCCCTGCGGCGGGCAGCCAGCGCGCTGCGCTCCGGGCTGCTCGATCTGGCGCTGTCCTCGGCGGAGGCGGCCAGTGCCGCCGCCGAGGACACCGAGGACACCGCGCTGGTGCATGCCTGGCTGGCCCAGATCCGCGACGGCCAGGGTGAACCTACCGAGGCCGTCCGGCACGCGACGCTCGCACTCGCCGCCGAGGTGCCGTTCGAGCAGGCAACCACCGAGACGGTGCTACGCATTCTGGTCGAGTCGGCGCAACCGGCGGTGGCTGAACAGGCCGGTGTCGGGCTGGTGCGGATGCACCGCACGGTGGTCGAGCGTCAACCGGACAACGCACGGCGCTCTGCGACCTCTCCATCTCCCTCGACAACGTCGCGAGCATCCAACACGCCCGAGGCCAACTCGACGACGCCCGCACCGCTGCTACCGAGGCGCGCGACGTCTACCGCGTGTTCGCGGAGCGTTACCCGCCACCGCTGTCTGACCCGGGCGAGCTGGCCGCGCTGGAGGAGTCGGTCGCTGAACTGACCGAGCCGCCGGCACGTCCGTGACCAGTGGGACGATGGCGGGGTGAGCGCGCCCGACTCCGTCCCGGTGGTGTTCCGGATCTCACCACTGAACCTGCTTGCGACGGTGGCGCTGGCTCTCTGCGCCACCCCGGTGGCGTTCGGCGCGCCCTGGTTCTGGTTGGTCTATCTGGTGCCGGTCGGGCTCGCTGGCTGGGTGCTGCGGGTGCGCACCACGGCCGGTCCAGACGACCTCGTGGCACGTGGCGCACTGCGAGCGACGCGGGTACCGTGGGCAGACATCTCGGCCCTGCGGCTGCGTTCGTCCCGGACCCGATCCCGGGTCAGCGCCGTGCTGCGCAACGGCTCGGAGCTACCTCTGCCGGCCGTGCACGTGCGCGACCTGCCCTTGCTCGCTGCCGCGAGCGGTGGGCGGCTGCCAGATCCGAGCGAGCCGTCCACATCCGAGCCGTCCGAACCGCCGTCGGCTGGGTCAGCCGAACCGCCATCGTCCGAGGAGTAATCCGATGCCCGCACTGCGTTCCCGCGTGACCACCCACGGCCGCAACGCCGCCGGTGCCCGCGCCCTCTGGCGCGCCACCGGGATGGGCGATTCCGACTTCGGCAAGCCGATCGTGGCGATCGCCAACTCCTATACCCAGTTCGTGCCCGGCCACGTGCACCTCAAGGACATGGGCGACATCGTCGCGGAGGCGATCACCGAGGCCGGTGGGGTGGCCCGGGAGTTCCACACCATCGCGGTGGACGACGGCATCGCGATGGGCCACGGCGGCATGCTCTACTCGCTGCCGTCGCGCGAGGTGATCGCCGACGCGGTCGAGTACATGGTCAACGGGCACGCCGCCGACGCGCTGGTCTGCATCTCCAACTGCGACAAGATCACCCCCGGAATGCTCAACGCGGCGATGCGGCTGAACGTCCCGACCGTGTTCGTCTCCGGCGGCCCGATGGAGGCCGGCAAGGCCGTCGTGGTCGACGGGGTGGCCCAGGCCCCAACCGACCTGATCACCGCGATCTCCGCCTCGGCGTCCCCGGATGTCGATGACGAGGGGCTCGCCGAGGTGGAGCGCTCGGCGTGTCCGACCTGCGGCTCCTGCTCCGGGATGTTCACCGCCAACTCGATGAACTGCCTGACCGAGGCGCTCGGCCTGGCGCTGCCCGGCAACGGTTCCACCCTGGCCACCCACGCCGCCCGGCGCGAGCTGTTCAGCGAGGCCGGGCGCACGGTCATGGAGCTGTGTCGACGTTGGTACGGGCAGGACGACGCCTCCGCACTACCGAGGAGCATCGCCACCCGGGCGGCGTTCGAGAACGCGATGGCGCTGGACGTGGCGATGGGTGGCTCCACCAACACGGTGCTGCACATCCTGGCCGCCGCCCAGGAGGGTGAGATCGACTTCGACCTGCCGGCGATCGACGAGGTGTCCCGCCGGGTGCCGTGTCTGGCCAAGGTCTCCCCCAACTCCGACTACCACATGGAGGACGTGCACCGGGCCGGCGGCATCCCCGCCATCCTCGGCGAGCTGCGCCGGGCCGGGCTGCTGCGCACCGACGTGCACAGCGTGCACAGCCCGACGTTGGAGGCCTGGCTGGACGAATGGGACATCCGCTCCGGGGCGGTCTCCGACCGAGCCGTCGAGCTGTTCCACGCCGCGCCCGGCGGCGTGCGCACCACGAAGGCGTTCTCCACCTCGAACCGCTGGTCGTCACTGGACACCGACGCCGCCGCCGGTTGCATCCACGACAAGGCGCACGCGTACACCACCGAGGGTGGGCTGGCGGTGCTGCGGGGCAACATCGCCCCAGACGGTGCGGTGATCAAGACGGCGGGTATTCCCGAGGAACTGTGGCACTTCGAGGGCCCGGCCCGGGTGGTGGAGAGCCAGGAGCAGGCCGTTTCGGTGATCCTCAACAAGGAGATCCAGCCCGGCGACGTCCTGGTCGTCCGCTACGAGGGGCCGGCCGGTGGGCCCGGCATGCAGGAGATGCTGCACCCGACGGCGTTCCTCAAGGGTGCCGGGCTGGGCAAGGTCTGCGCGCTGATCACCGACGGCCGGTTCTCCGGCGGCTCCTCAGGCATCGCGGTCGGGCACATCTCGCCAGAGGCCGCCGCGGGCGGGGTGATCGGGTTGATCGAGAACGGCGACACCGTGCTCATCGACGTCCGATCCCGCACCCTCGAAGTGCGGGTCGCCGACGACGTGCTGGCCGAGCGGCGCGCCAAGATGGGCACCTCCGAGCGCCCCTGGCAGCCGGTCGACCGCCAGCGTCCGGTATCGAAGGCGCTGCTGGCCTACGCCGCGCTGGCCACCTCCGCGCACACCGGCGCCGTCCGCACCATCCCGACGTTCCGATAACGCAGTTGTCGCCACCACCTCATCCCCAGCTTCAATGATCACCAGGGCGCCAGCGCTGCCGAACCCACTCCGGAACCGCGCTCCTGCCCTGCTGATCATTCGTCCGCCTGCTGTGCTCGCTCACCCGCGGTTCACTGCGGCCCGCCTAGGGTGATCGGCGTGCTGGTGCCCTCGTCACGTCGTTCGCGCTGGTGGCTGCCGGTGCTTGTGCTGGTGGCGGCGCTGCTGGCGAGCTGCGCGCACTTCCCGGACTCGGGGCCGCGCAACTGGCGGGACAAGCCGGATGACAGCGGCCCGCTCGCCGCGCCACCCAGGGTGCCCGAGCAGGGCCAGCAAGACGACCGGTCCACGCCACCACCGGCCCAACCAGGCGAGACCCCGCCTGGAGGTTGCGTTGACCCTGATCCGCAGGTGGTAGCCACCTGTCTGGACCCGGTGGCCGCGGTGGCGGTGCTACCAGGCGGGCAAGCCGCGCTGGTGGCCGAGCGCGCCACAGGGCGGATCTTGCGGGTGCAGAAGGACAAGCCCACCGAGCTGGTCAACACTGTGCGGGTGGACGCCGCCGGTGGCGGGTTGTCCGGGCTGGTGCTCTCGCCCAGCTACGGCGAGGATCGACTGCTCTACGCCTACGCGGCCACCGCCACCGATCACCGGGTGCTGCGGATTGCCGGTAGCGATCCCCCCACACCCGTGCTCACCGGCATTCCCCACCCGCCGGGCGATGGCGGCGGTGCCCTCGGTGTCAGCAAGGACGGCTACCTGCTGGTGGCCACGGCCGCCGACGCCTCGTCCGGGTCGCCGTCGTCGCTGGCCGGCAAGGTGCTGCGGATCGACACGTTGGGGCGCCCGGCCAGGAGCAATCCGATCCCCGGCTCACCGGTCTACGCCAGCGGGCTGCGCTCTCCCGGTGGGATCTGCACCTCCAAGCAAACTGGCACGGTGTGGGTCACCGACCGGGCCGGGGATCGCGACCTGCTGCACCGGATCATCCCTGGCACTTTGGGGCCGCCGGCCTGGACCTGGCCGGACCGTCCAGGGGTAGCCGGCTGCGTGGCACCCGACAACGCCGTCCTGATCAGTGAGCGGGGCGCGTCAGCCATGTTCATGCTGCTCATCAACAAGACCGGGGCCTTCACAGGTAGGCCCCAGACCGTGCTGGCCGGGGTCTGGGGACGAATCGGGCCGGCAACCCTCGGGCCAGACGGCCTCACCTGGATCGGCACCAACAATAAGCGGAACGGCGGGCCAATCACGCCGAGCGACGACAGGGTGATTCGGATACTGATTCTGGCGGGCGGCGAAGCCGGTGCCGGCCCTGATTAGTCATACCGAGACCACGACAGCAGCCGACAACGGCTGCAGAACTGGCCGGCGGCGATGCCGGAGCCGGGCCCGACCAATCCGGAACACCAGCTCGACCGAGGTGGTACAAAGATCGTCATGCGTGCATTCCTCTGGCGCCACCGACGAAAACTCACGCTGGCCACACTGCCCCTTGCGGTAGCCGCGCTGGTCTGCCAGCTCACCGATCGAAAGACGATCGGGCTCGCACTCCTCGCGGGGTACATAGTGTTGGCGGTCACGCAGGAGCTGATCAAGTGGCGATGCAAGCTCTGACCCAAGGTGCTTACGCTGGTACTCTCTGCGTATGAAACGCGTGACCATCTCGGTGGACGAGGCGACGCTGGAAACCGCCCGATCCGATGTCGCCGCTGGGCGCGCCGCCTCGGTCAGCGCTTGGGTCGGCGACGCGATGCGCCACAAGCTGCTCGCCCGCGCCAAACTCCTGACCGAGCTCGACGAGATGGCCGCTACCACCGACACCATCGACTGGGTCGCCGAGACGCTCAGGCGGCCTCGTCAGTGGGTTGCTAAGCACCTCCGCGACTCGTCGTCCGGGAAGCGGCGGGCCGGTTGAGCCGCGACGGTCACGTCGCCACCCTCAGCCTCGCCCCCGGGTGCTGACCAGCGACCCGGACGACCTGCTCGGCTGGGCGTACCGGCGGATGCCATCGCGCGCTGCTGATCACCCAGTTCAGCCGGCGCAGCGCTCCAGGACGAGTTCGCGGACGCGCTTGGCGTCGGCTTGACCGCGGGTGGCCCTCATCACGGCGCCGACGATGGCGCCGGCGGCGGCGACCTTGCCGGACCGGATCTTCTCGGCGATGTCGGGCTGTTCCGCGAGGGCTGAGTCCACGGCGGCGATCAGCGGGCCGTCGTCGGACACCACGGCCAGACCGTGCGCCGCCACCACGTCGTCCGGTGAGCCTTCGCCGGCCAGCACCCCGTCGACGACCTGGCGGGCCAGCTTGTTGTTCAGCTCACCGCCGGCCACCAGCTCGATCACCCGGGCCAGCTGGGTCGGGCTGATCGGCAGCTCGTCGAGCGGCACGCCTCGAGTGTTGGCCTGCTGGGACAGGTACGAGACCCACCACGACCGGGCCTCCCCCGACGGCGCACCGGCCTCCACAGTCGCCGCGATCAGTTCCCACGCGCCGGCGTTGACCAGGTCGCGGAATTCCTCGTCGGACAGTGACCAATCGGCCTGGATCCGCTTGCGGCGTTCGCGGGGCGGCTCGGGAAGGGTGCCGCGCAGCTCCTCGACCCACTCGTCCGGGGGTGCGATCGGCACCAGGTCCGGCTCGGGGAAGTACCGGTAGTCCTCCGAGGTCTCCTTGCGCCGCCCGGCCCGGGTGGTGCCGGACTGCTCCTCGAAGTGCCGGGTCTCCTGCACGATCGCGGTCCCAGCGTCCAGCACACCGGCCTGCCGGGTCATCTCGTAACGCACCGCGCGCTCCACCGAGCGCAGTGAGTTGACGTTCTTGGTCTCGGTGCGGGTGCCGAGCACGCCGGAGTCGCGCGGGGACAGCGAGAGGTTCACGTCGCAGCGCATCGAGCCCTGGTCCATCCGGACGTCCGAGACGCCCAGCGCCTTCACCAGCTCGCGCAGCGTCGTGACGTAGGCACGGGCCACCTCGGGCGCCCGTTCCCGGGTGCCAGGGATCATCTTGGTGACGATCTCAATCAGCGGTACGCCGGCCCGGTTGTAGTCCAGCAGCGAGTAGTCGGCGCCATGAATACGACCGGTCGCACCGCCCACATGCAGCGACTTGCCGGTGTCCTCCTCCATGTGTGCCCGCTCGATCTCCACCCGCACGATCTCACCATCGTCCAGCTCGACGTCGAGCCACCCGTTCACCGCGATCGGCTCGTCGTACTGACTCGTCTGGAAGTTCTTCGGCATGTCCGGGTAGAAGTAGTTCTTCCGGGCGAACCGGCCCCAAGGCGCGATCGAGCAGTTCAGCGCCAGCCCGATCCGGATGGCCGACTCGACGGCCTTGCGGTTGACCACCGGCAGCGACCCAGGCAGGCCCAGGCAAGTCGGGCAGACCTGGGTGTTGGGCTCGGCGCCGAAGGTGGTCGGGCAGCCGCAGAACATCTTGGTACGGGTGTTCAGCTCGACGTGCACCTCGAGCCCGAGCATCGGGTCGAACCGCTCGACGACCTCGTCGAAGTCCACCAGATCGGGCGTTGTGGCCAGGCTCATGTCAGCTCCACTCCGGGCAGCGCTGGATCAGCGGACCACCCTGCTCGGCGTCGCGGGCCGCCTCGAACGCCGACGCCACCCGGTACATCGTCGCCTCGCCCAGCGCCGGCGCCATGATCTGCAGGCCCACCGGCAGCCCGGCCGCGCCGTCCTCGTCGAGAGCCAGCCCGGACGGTACCGACATCGCGGCCGTGCCGGCCAGGTTCGTCGGGATGGTTGCCAGGTCGTTGAGGTACATCGCCAGCGGGTCGTCCACCTTGTCCCCGATCGGGAACGCGGTGGTCGGCGTGGTCGGCGAGACGAGCACGTCGGCCTGCTTGAACGCCGCCGCGAAGTCACGGCTGATCAACGTGCGAACCTTCTGCGCCTGCCCGTAGTAGGCGTCGTAGTAGCCCGACGACAGCGCGTAGGTGCCGAGCATGATCCGCCGCTTGACCTCCGGGCCGAAGCCGGCCTCCCGGGTAGCCGCCATGACCTCCTCGGCGCTGGCTCCGACATCCACCCGCAACCCGTAGCGCATGGCGTCGAAGCGGGCCAGGTTGGAGGAGACCTCGCTGGGCAGGATCAGGTAGTACGCGGCAAGCCCGTACTCGAAGTGCGGGCAGGACACCTCGACGACCTCAGCGCCCAGCTTCTCCAGCAGCCGCAGCCCCGCGTCGAACGAGCTCCGCACGCCGGCCTGGTAACCGTCGCCGCCGAGCTCGCGCACCACGCCGACCCGGATCCCGGCCAGGTCGCCGGTGGCGCCCGCGCGCGCCGCCTCGACCACCGACGGCACCGGCTGGTCGATCGAGGTGGAGTCCAGCGGGTCGTAGCCGGCGATCACCTCGTGCAGCAGCGCCGCGTCCAGCACCGTCCGGGCACACGGTCCGCCCTGGTCCAGCGAGGACGCACAGGCGATCAGCCCGTAGCGGGAGACCCCGCCGTAGGTCGGTTTGACGCCCACCGTGCCGGTGAACGCGGCGGGTTGGCGGATCGAGCCGCCGGTGTCGGTGCCCACCGCCAACGGCGCCTCGAACGCGGCCAGCGCCGACGCCGACCCGCCACCGGAACCACCGGGCACCCGCTCGCCGTCCCACGGGTTGCGGGTGACACCGTAGGCCGAGTACTCGGTCGAGCTGCCCATCGCAAACTCGTCCATGTTGGTCTTGCCCAGGATCGTGATGCCCGCTGCGCGCAGCCGCGCGGTCACGGTGGCGTCATAGGGTGGACGCCAGCCTTCGAGGATCTTGGAACCGGCTGTGGTCGGCATGTCGGTGGTGGTGAACACATCCTTGAGCGCCAGCGGTACGCCGGCCAACGCCGACGCAGGCGCGCTGCCCGCGTCGAGCGACACGTCGACCAGCGAGGCCGAGGCCAGCGCGGCGGCGGCCGCGACGTGCAGGAACGCGTGCACGTCCGCGTCGGTACCACCGTCCACTCCGCCATCCACCTCGGCGATCCGATCCAGGTGGGCCTGGGCGACCTCGACCGCGGACACCTCCCGCGCGTGGATCTTGGCGGCCAGCTCGGCGGCGGTGAGGCGGATGAGCTCGTTCTGCGACACGCACTCGCTCGCGGACGTTCGGTCGCTTCGCTCCCTCCGTGACACGCACTCGCTCGCAGGCTCGCTCGCGGACGTTCGGTCGCTTCGCTCCCTCACTGTTCCGCCCTGCTGATGCTCGAACCCGCAAGCGGTTCTTCGTCCAGAATCCGAGGCACCCGGAACCGGCCTCCCTCGGCCGCCGGCGCGCCCGCGAGAGCCTGCGCCTGGTCCAACCCTGGGCGCAGCTCGTCGGAGCGGAAGACGTTGGTCAGCGGAACCGCGTGCGAGGTCGGCGGGATGTCGTCGGCGGCGACCTCACCGACCCGGGCGACCGCACCGAGGATGACGTCGAGCTGGCCGGCGAACACGTCGAGTTCGTCGTCGGTCACCGCGAGCCGGGCGAGCCGGGCGAGGTGCGCGACCTCGTCCCGGGAGATGACCGAGGATCCGCTCGCGGGATCGAGCGTCGGCTGAGACATGTCCCTCCTGATGAACGAAACACAGCATGAACGAAACACAGCATGAACGAAACACAGCGGCGCAGGCGATTGGCACCGAGAGCGACCGCGCTGGGCCACGAGGCGGCCACATTGGGCCAGTGCAGTGTATGGCGGGCTGCTACAGCAGCATTCGGGGGGAGGCGAGCACAGTAGGTGGTCGAGGGATCACCCTGTAGCACAGCACACAGGTCATCCTTGCCTGACACAATGCCCCGGGCCACGACATGATCTGGCAGGAACACCTGATCCTGGGGGACGGCAGCAGGTCTGGGGGACGACAGGCGGCGGGCGGGAAGAGCTAGAGCCGGCGGGAAGAGCGGAGCAGGCGGAGACAGCAGAGCAGGCGGGTGGGTCAAGTACAGCGAGGAGGCGATGGGAGCGTGTCGTACCTGATCCGGGTCCAGGTCCCGGACCGGCCAGGCATGCTCGGGGCGGTTGCCACCGCACTGGGCCATGCCGGCGTGGACATCCTCGCGCTCGACGTGGTTGAGCGCCTCAGTGGCGTGGCCGTCGACGACCTTGCCGTCGAGCTGCCCACCGGCCGCCCGCCCGATGTCCTGATCACCGCGGTGGAGTCGATCTCGGGGGTGCGAGTCGAGTCCGTCCGGCCCTACTCCGGAAAGCTCGACACCCATCGCGAACTTGAGCTGATCGAGGACATCAGCGGCGACCCCGAGCACGGCCTGCAGATCTTCGCCGACGGCATTCCCCGGATCTTCCGCGCCGGTTGGGCGCTGGTGGTGACCCAGGAGGGCAAACGCGCCTACCGGCTCGCGGAGAGCCAGGCCTCCCCGGAGACCAGAGCCGGCAGCCTGCCGTGGCTGCCGCTGACCAAGGCGATCGTGCTCGACCCGAACGTACAATGGGTGCCCGAGCCCTGGTACGAGCTGGACACGGAGCTTGCCGCCGCCCCGTTCATGAGCCCGGACAGGGCACTGGTGGTGGGCCGGCCGGGCGGGCCGGCGTTCCGACCCTCCGAGCTGGCGAGGCTGGCCCACCTCGGCGGCATCGTGGCTACGGTCCTCAGCTGACTCTGCGCTGCTGGGTACGGGCTCGGCCGACCCGGCGGGGCACGGTCAGGGTGCTCGGCCGACCCGCCGGCGGCGCGGCACCGAGGTGTCGAGACCGAGCGCGATCTCGATCAGGTCCTCGTTGCCCCGCGCCAACCAGCCGTCCCGGCCGAGCAGAGTGTCCTCCAGACCGATCCGGGCTTGCAGGTGATGCTCCCGGGCGTAGTCGAAGACCGGCCAGACGCCGGCATCCTCGCCGTGCACGAGCACCTGGACCCCGGTCTGCCCGAGGGTGCGCAGGATCCGGATTGCCTCGTCCACCGCGACCCCCGGCTCGGTCGGCTCGACGACCAACCGGACCGTGCCCGGTGGCAGACCAGCGTTGCGGACGGTCACCGCGTCGCCGGTGGTCCACACCCCGAGCTCGATACCCATGCCCGACGATTGGGCGGCGGCGCACACCTCGCGCCAGCCCATGTCGTGCACGTTCACCGCGATGACGTCCGGCATCCCGCCGCCGAGCCGACCCCAGGCCAGCACTGCCTCCACCCGGGTCTGCCCGTCGGGCTCCACCCAGCGAGCCGCCGGCACCCCGACCTCCATACCGGGCAACGCGGAGTGGATGGCGGCCACCGCGTCGCCGACGAGCATCGGGTTCAACGTCTCCAGGCCGGCCGAGCACCTCGGGTGGACATGTACCGAGCTGACCCCGTGCCGGGCCATCACCCGCGCATCTCTGGCCAGCTCGTACGGCGTCACGGGCAACGCCGGGTGCGCGTCAACCGGACGCGCACCGTTCAGACAACCCTGCAACACCGACGGACCTCCCGTGATCGACTACCAGATTGTGGCTTCGCTCGGCGAGGCACGAAACAGTTCGTCATTCGGATCGAGACAGTTCGAGAGCGGCCGTCGGGCCACGGTCCAGCAGCACTCCGAACCCCTCCTCATCCAGCACCGGGACACCGAGCTCCTCGGCCTTGTCGGCTTTGCCGCCCGGCGCCTCACCGACCACCACGAACGCGGTATTCTTGGACACCGAGGCGGCGGCGCGTCCGCCCCGAGCCGTGATCGCCTCCTTGGCCTCGTCTCTGGACCAGCGCTCCAGCGAGCCGGTGACCACGATCGACATGCCCTCCAGGTAGCGCGGGATCGACTCGTCGCGTTCCTCGGCCAGCCGCACCCCGCCGGCGCGCCACTTGCCCACCACGTCGCGGTGCCAGTCGTGGCTGAACCACTCCCGCACGGCCGCCGCGATGGTCGGGCCGACCCCGTCGACGGCGGCCAGCGCGGCACCACCATCTCGGGCGGTAGCGTTCTCTTCGATGGCGTCCAGCGAACCGAACTCGCGAGCCAACGCCCGCGCGGCCGTCGGGCCGACGTGGCGGATGGACAGCGCCACCAGCACCCGCCACAGCGGACAGTCCTTCGCGGTGTCCAGGTTCGCCAACAGCTTGCGGCCATTCGCGGACAGCTGGCCGGCCTTGGTGCGGAACAGCTCCACCCGCAGCAGGTCGTCCTCATTGAGGGAGAAAATGTCGCCCTCGTCGAGGACCACGCGAGAGCTGAGCAGCGCGGCGGCGGCCTCGTAACCGAGCACCTCAATGTCGAACGCGCCGCGCCCGGCCAGGTGGAACAGCCGTTCCCGCAGCTGCGCGGGGCAGCACCGCGCGTTCGGGCAGCGCAGGTCGACGTCGCCCTCCTTCTGGTGGGCCAGCTCGGTGCCGCACTCCGGGCAGTGCGTGGGCATCACGAACTCACGCTCCTCGCCGGTGCGCACGTCGACGAGTGGCCCGAGCACTTCGGGAATCACGTCGCCGGCCTTGCGGATGACCACCCGGTCGCCGATCAGCACTCCCTTGCGGCGCACCTCGTCAGCGTTGTGCAGGGTGGCCATGCCGACTGTGCTCCCGGCTACGACGACGGGCTCCAAGACCGCGAACGGGGTGACCCGACCGGTGCGGCCGACGTTGACCCGGATGTCGCGCAGGGTGGTCGTGGCCTCCTCCGGCGGGTACTTGTACGCGATCGCCCAGCGCGGAGCCCGCGAGGTGGAACCCAGCCGCCGCTGCAGCGCCACCTCGTCGACCTTGATCACGATGCCGTCGATCTCGTGGGAGATGTCGTGGCGGTGCTCCCCCCAGTACTCGACGTGCTCGATGATCTCCGCGACGCCACGCTTGGTCACGGTGTGCTCGGACACCGGCAGCCCCCAGGCCCGCAGCGCGTCGTAGGCCTCCGACTGCCGAGTCGGCGCGAAGCCCTCGCGCTTGCCCAGCCCGTGGCAGATCAACCGCAGGTTCCGGCTGGCGGTGACCCGAGGGTCCTTCTGCCGCAGTGAGCCGGCGGCGGTGTTGCGCGGGTTGGCGAACGGCGGCTTGCCGGCCTCGACCAGGCTTGCGTTGAGCGCCTGGAAGTCGGCCAGCCGGAAGTAGACTTCGCCACGCACCTCGACGAGCTTGGGGACCACGAACTCGTCGGTGCCGGTCAGCCGGGTCGGCACGTCGCGCAGGGTGCGCAGGTTGAGAGTGATGTCCTCGCCGGTGCGCCCGTCGCCCCGGGTGAGCGCGCGGGTGAGCACGCCGTCCTCGTAGAGCAGGTTGACCGCCAGCCCGTCGATCTTCAGCTCACAGAGGTAGCTGGCCGAGTCGGCAGCGTCGTCGGTGTCCTTGCGCACCCGCTCCACCCAGGCGCGCAGCTCGTCGGCGGAGAACGCGT
Source organism: Actinomycetota bacterium (assembly GCA_030852965.1). Taxonomy (GTDB): domain Bacteria; phylum Actinomycetota; class Actinomycetes; order Mycobacteriales; family Pseudonocardiaceae; genus Pseudonocardia. Next base: position 12,606 of record JALYVZ010000076.1, read on the forward strand.
TGTCCAGGCTGAGCATCCGCTCCAGGTGGTCGCGCGCGGTGAACTCGGTGGCGAACCTGCCGACCACCCGCTGCGTCGGCGACTCCGGGCTGACCAGCTCCGGGTGCCGCTGCTCCAGCTCGACCAACTCCCGCCACAGCTGGTCGAACTGCCCGTCGGAGACCAGCGGGGAGTCGAGCACGTAGTACCGGAACTGGTGGTCGGCGATCTCCTCGGCCAGCCGGGCATACCGCTTCCTCGGCTCGGGCTCGGCGACGGGTTCAGCAGAACTCACAGCGCAAGGTTAGGTCACGCCTGCGACAGTTCGACGGTCACGCACCGCCCACCCCCGAGCTGCCGTCGGTGATCGTGGCGGCGGGTGGTACCGGCCACGCCGGTGATCCACGTTTCGGTGGCAGGACGGACGGCGGGCGTCCTTTCCCGCACCGAAAAGTGGATCTTGCGACTCGGCGGTTGCGGAGCTCGGGCGCTCTGGCCGGCGTTGCTGGAGCGGGCTTGGCGTGGGTTCAGCGGGTTGCGACCACGTGGCCTGCGCGGGACTGCTCAATCGGCACCACCTCGCGACCAAGTGGCATCAGCGAGACCGGGATGAGCTTGAGGTTCGCCCAGGCCAACGGGATGCCGATGATCGTGATGGCCAGCCCGACGGCGGTGACCAGGTGCCCGAGTGCCAGCCACCAGCCGGCGACGATAAACCAGATCACGTTGCCGATCACCGAGGGCGCACCGGCTCCCGGACGGTCGACGAGGGTCCGCCCGAACGGCCAGAGCGCGTAGTTGGCGATCCTGAAGCTGGCCAGCCCGAACGGGATGGTCACGATCAGCAAGCAGCAGATCACCCCAGCGACCAGATACCCCAACGCCATCCAGAACCCGCAGACCACCAACCAGACAACGTTCAGCACCGTGTTCACCACATCCATAGTGCCACCCCCCATGCCCAATCCGCTCACACAGCTCCAGTGGCTCGACGCAGCGGCCGGAGCTGCTGCGTGAGCATCACGGGAGCTACGTGAACGACAGCCGGCGGCGCCCAGGCGCGGCGCTCGGGCGGCAGCGAGTGCGGGGGCAGGGCTGGGTTAGGCGAGGAGGTCGTCGACCGCGCCCAGGAGGGTTACTACCGAGCGGTCTCGCGCGGCGTGGCCCATCAGTCCGATTCGCCAGGCGCGGCCGGCGAACTCACCGAGCCCGCCACCGACCTCGATGCCGTAGCGCTCCAACAGGGTCCGGCGCAGCGGCCCCTCCGCCAACCCCTCGGGCAGCGTAGTGGCGGTCAGCTGGGCCAGCCGGTTGCCGGCCTGCGCGACCAGCCCGAACCCCCGCTTGCCCAGTGCGTCCTGCAGCCGGGTCCCGATCGCCGTGTGCCGAGCCCAAGCCGCCTCCCGACCCTCGTCGAGCAGCCGGGCCAAGCCGGCGTGCAAGGCGTAGGCCATCGTGGAGGACGCCGTGTGGTGATAGCGCGGCGTCGGCGCCAGGTAGTAGTCGTAGAGCAGCCCGAGGTCGAGGTAGAACGAGCGCACCGGCACCGTGCGGGCCCGCATCACCTCGACCGCACGCGCAGAGAGGGTGACCGGGGCCAGCCCGGGCGGGGCACCGAGGCACTTCTGACTCGCCGAGTAGCAGGCGTCGATGCCCCAGTCGTCCACCCGCAGCTCGCTGCCGCCCAACGCGGTGACCGCGTCCACCAGCAACAACGTGTCGGTCTCGGCGAGCGCACCGAGCGGCGCTACGTCGTTGCGCACGCCGGTGGACGTCTCGGCGGCGACCACCGCAAGCAGCCGCGCGTCCGGGTGCGCCCGCTGGGCGTCCAGCAGCTCGGACGGGTCCAGCGCCCGACCCCACGGCGCCTCCACCCGCACCACCTCGGCACCGCCCCGGGTAGCCACCTCGCAGAGCCGCTCACCGAAGTAGCCGTTCACCCCGACGATGGCCTTCTCCCCCGGTTGTAGCAGGCTGACCAGGCAGGCCTCCATGCCGGCCGAACCGGTACCGCTGACCGGCAGCGTCAGCTCGTTGGCGGTGCCGAACAAGATCCGCAGCTGATCAGCAATGGATGCCATCAGGGCGAGGTAGTCGGGGTCGAGATGCCCCAGTACGGGTCGACCGAGCGCTTCCATCGCCTCGGGGTAGGGGTTGGACGGGCCCGGGCCCAGCAGCAGCCGGTCGTTGTGCGCAGTCATGACGATCATCCTAGGGGGTGGCCCAGCTCTCCGGCGGCTCCACGAACGCCCTACCCAGCTCGCGGCTCAGCACCGTGGCTCGGACTGCCCAGTCCGGGTCGGCCCCGGCCAGCCCGCAGGTCGGAGTGGGAACCACCAGCTCGGCCAGCCGGGCACGGGCGAAACCGACCCTGTCGGCCAGGTCGAGCGCCGGCCGGGCCAGCTCGCGCAGGGTCGGCTCGGGACCCGCCACCACCATCGCCGGCACCAGCCCGAGCAGCAGTGGCAGGCCGGCGTCCCAGGCCTCCCCCAC
>JALYVZ010000077.1 GCA_030852965.1 Actinomycetota bacterium
CCCCGCTAACATGATCAAGGCGACACGCCGAGAGCCCCACCTTCCCTCATGTGCGAAATGCGGGGCTAGCCGCGCGTGACCTCCGTCTCATCACAGGCGCCCGTCGTCCGCCGACTTGCCGCCACGCCGCACGGCGGGTTCGAATCGGGGGCCGCCGTCCCGACGAATCGGCCGGCCTGGCGCATGCGGGCGCCCACGGTGAGAGGAGTGTCAGTGCGAATCGAGCCGGACGACCCGAGCGCGGACTGGACCGCGGCGGGGGTCTACGAGGTCGCGGGTGGGCTCTACCGCATCCCGCTCCCGCTGCCGACTGACGGACTGCGGGCGGTCAACGTCTACGCCCTGCGCGACGGCGACAAGCTGACCATGATCGACGCCGGCTGGAGCATCCCAGAGGCCCGGGCGCGGTTGGACAAGGCGGTCAACGCGCTGGGCCACCAGCTGGGCGCCATACACCGGTTCCTGGTCACCCACGTGCACCGCGACCACTACACGCTGGCCGTGCAACTGCGCCGGGAGTTCGGCAACCGGATCAGCCTGGGCATCGGCGAGCAGGAGTCGCTCCGGCTGGTCTCCGACCCGGACCGTCGGCCGTTCGACACCAACCGCGCGAAGTTGTTGCGGGCCGGGGCGGCCGAGCTGGTGGCGCTGCTCGACGTCGACCAGGAGAACAGCCCGTCGGAGTGGGAGGAACCCGACGAGTGGCTGCGGCCGCCTACCGAGATCGCGCTGCACGGGCGCACCCTGTCGGCCATCCACACCCCCGGGCACACCCAGGGCCACGTGGTGTACGCCGACGACGCGAACCAGCTGCTGTTCGCCGGTGACCACGTGCTGCCACAGATCACCCCGTCCATCGGACTGGAGGCCACGATGGCCCGCTCCCCGCTGGCCGACTACCTGGAGTCGCTGCGGCTGGTGCGCGCCCGCCCCGACCAGCTGCTGCTGCCGGCGCACGGTCCGGTGTCACCGAGCGTCCACCACCGGGTGGACGAGTTGCTGGCCCACCACGCGCGGCGGCTGGACGAGATGGCCGCGGCCATCTCGTCCGGCAACGCCACCGCGTACGAGACCGCCCGCAGCCTGCGGTGGACCCGGCGCGGCCGTGCGTTCACCGACCTCGACCCGATGAACCGGGGACTCGCGACCACCGAGACCGCGGCCCACCTCGATCTGCTGAGCGAACAGGGGCAGCTGCAGCGCACCGAGATCGACGGGATCCGCACCTACCAGAAGGTATGAGACCCTTCGTCCGTCACCGTGAGGCTGAGGTCTCTGGTGCCGTACAGCGTCGAACGCTGTCAGCTCTCAGCGTAGGGCAGCCGGAGCGGCACCATCGGGTCACGCATCTGCACCATCATGTCGGCTCGGGCTCGGTGTAGACGATCAGGACAGCGAGCGGGTGAAGTCGGGCGGAATGACCAGATCCTCGCGGACCAGGTCGTGCACCGACGAGCGCCCTAGCCCGAGCAGCGCCTCGTCGATGCCGCTGCGCAGGATCGAGAGCACGTTCGTCACACCGGCCTCACCGTTCGCCGCCATCCCCCACAGGTAGGCCCGGCCGATCATGACCGCCCGAGCACCCAGCGCCAGCGCCTTGACCACGTCGCTGCCACGCCGGACACCGCCGTCCAGCAGCACCTCGATCTGGTCGCCGACCACGTCCACCACGCCGGGCAGCGCGCGCACCGAGGCCGGTGTGCTGTCCAGGTTGTTGCCGCCGTGGTTGGACACCGAGATCGCGCTGGCCCCGACGTCAACGGCACGGCGGGCATCGTCCGGGTGCATGATCCCCTTGATCATGTATGGCCCGCCCCACTCCGCGCCCAGCCAACCCAGGTCGTCCCAGGTCGGCTGTGGGGTGAACATCCACTGGCCGTACGCACCGAAGAATCCGGGGGCCTCCTCACCAGGCAACACCATGTTGGGCACCGTGAGGTCGGGCAGCTTGCCCGCACGCAGCCACTTCAGCAGGTACCGGGGCCGCACGAGGATCTCGGGCGCGAACTTCACCATGGCCTTCAGGTCGAGCTTCTCCGGGATAGGCGGGCTGCCCCAGTCGCGCCGGTGCGCGAACGTCCAGTCCACCGTGATGATCAGCCCCTGGGCGCCGGCCTTCCGGGCCCGCTCGGCCCGCGCCAGGATCGAGTCCTTGTCGCCACACCAGTACATCTGGAAGAGCGTCTTGGGGTTCGCGGCCACCACGTCCTCGACCGAGCGGCTGGCGAACGAGCTCAGCCCCATCGCGGTGCCCTCGGCGGCGGCCGCGCGCGCCACGGCCACCTCGCCCTCGGGGTCGACCGCCTGCACCCCGGTGGGCGAGATGACCACCGGGAGCGAGATGTCCTGCCCGAGCACATGGGTGGCCTGGTCGCGTTCCCGGGGAAGGTCGCCGATGCGCGGCTGGAAGCCGAGCTCGCCGAATGCCCCGACGTTGTCAGCCAGGGTCAGGCCCTGCTCGGCGCCGGCCCACAGCGCCAGGTACACCGACTTCGGCAGCCGCTTCCTGGCCCGGCGCTGCGCCTCCGCGACCGACTCGAACCATTCCTTCGTGCTGGCCATCGCCCTACCCCCGCACCCGTGCCCGCCTGCCTCGTCGCAGCGCGAGCCTAGTGCTCACCGCCGGCCGATGCGTTTGCTACTCGAACCGGGCCAGGTCGCCGGCGCCCCTTCGGATGATCTCCGGCTCGTCGCCGGAGAGGTCGATCACAGTGGTCATCTCGGTGCCGCAGTCAGCCGAGTCCAGCACCGCGTCCAGCACGTGATCCAGCCGTTCCTTGATCTCCCAGCCCTGGGTGAGCGGCACTCCCGGCTCCGAGCCGTTGGTGTCGGGCAGTACCAGCGTGCTCGACACCAACGGCTCGGCCAACTCGGCCAGCAGCGCCTGCACCACCGGGTGGTCCGGAATCCGGACCCCGACGGTGCGCTTCCTCGGGTTCATCATCCGGCGCGGCACCTCTTTGGTGGCCGGCAGGACGAACGTGTAGGGGCCCGGGGTGGCCGCCTTGACCGCCCGGAACACCGTGTTGCTGACCAGCGCGAACTGGCCGAGCTGGGAGAAGTCGCGGCACATCAGGGTGAAGTGGTGACGCTCGTCGAGGCCGCGGATCGCCCGGATCCGGTCCATCCCGTCCCGGTTGCCCAGCCGGCACCCCAACGCAAAGCACGAGTCCGTCGGGTAGGCGATCACACCGCCGTCGCGCACCACGTCAACCACCTGGGCGATGGCTCGCCGCTGGGGGTTCGCCAGGTGCACGTCGAAGTACCGGGCCACCGCGCGAGCCTAGGCCCGCTGCAGCGGCACACCGGCACGGGCTCGCAGACCGAGATCAACCTGGCGATTGTCGGTCGGCGTCCCGCGTGGCCGAATCGATGGTGGGCAGTGTGAAGCAGATCGCGGCGCCGCTGGCCTGCTCTGGATCCAGCCAGATCGATCCACCGTGGTACTCGACGATCCTGCGGCAGAGCGCCAAGCCTATCCCGGTGCCCGGGTACGCGTCCTTCGGATGCAACCGTTGGAAGATCACGAACACCTTCTCGGCAAATGCCGGGTCGATACCTATCCCGTTGTCGCTGATCCGGAACTCCCACAGGCCGTCCCGGCGGGCCGTCCCGACATGCACCCTTGGCGGTTGCTCGGCCCGGAACTTGATCGCGTTGCCGACCAGGTTCTGGAACATGGTGACCAACAGGGTGGACTCCCCGAGCACGCTCGGCAGTGGGTCACGCGTCACCTCGGCACCGGTCTCGGCCACCTGTATCCCCAGGTTGCGCACTGCCTGGTCCAGCAGCGCCGCGCAATCCAGCTCCTGGCGCGGCACCGGGATCCGGCCGACCCGCGACAACGCCAGCAGGTCCGCGATCAGCCGGGACATCCGCCGGGCGCCGTCCACCGCGAAGTCGATGTACTGGTCGGCCCGCTCGTCGAGCTGACCGCCATAGCGGGACCGCAACAGCTCGCAGAACCCGGCCACCTTGCGCAGCGGCTCCTGCAGGTCGTGGCTGGCCACGTAGGCGAACTGCTCGAGATCGCGGTTGGAACGGGCCAGCTCCTCGGTCTGCCGGTTGAGCTGGCTGTTGAGCTCCTGCGAGGCGTGCAGCTCGGTGAGGATCCGGGCCCGCATGCTGTCCACGTCATCGGCGAGCTCGACGATCTCCCTCGGACCGGTTCCGGCAGGCCGGCGATCGAACTCACCGCCGGCCACCACCCGGACCGAGTCGGCCAGTCTGGAGATCGGCGCGCTGATCGTCCGGCGGGTCCACACCCCCAGTGCGGCGAGCAGCCCAACCAGCCCGACCGCGATGGCGATCGCGGTAACGGTCAGCGCGACCGCCGCGGTGCGGAAGACATCGAGCCCGCCTCGTCGTGCCATGATCAGTCGGTCGCGCTGGACGTCCAGGGCCGCGCGCACCGCGTCGAACCGCGCCTTGCCGGCCGTCGGGTCGACAGGTGCCGAGCCGGTTCCGCCGGCGCGCACCGCCGCGATGGTCGGTTCGGCGTACTCGGTCCGCCAGACTCGCGCCCGGTCGAGCACGTCATCGAGGGCGGACGACAGCTCCGGGCGGTCTGACATGGTCGGGAGCCGGCGCAGGGTGGCCGTCGCGATCTCCTGCTGCCGGCGGCCTTGCTCGTCGGGTTCGAGCAATGTCGGGTTGGCGGTGAGAGCGAAACCCCGGACGGCGGTCTCCTGGTCGAGCAGACTGCCGACCAGCACCTGAGTGTTCAGCAGCGCCGGGTCGAGCTCATCGATCACCGCCCGGCGCGCCGCGGTCAGCTCCGCGATGGCCACCGTGCCGGCCACCAATGCCCCCAGCGCCACCACGGCCGTGATCGAGCCGACCAGCCACATCCAGCCACCCAGCGACCACGGCCGACCGACCGTGCGCGCCCGTGCTCCCGTACCCAGCTCCGGCCCCCTCGCTCAACCAGCGACGACACGGTACTCGAAATGCGTCCGAGAAGTCGGACCAAGCGGCCTCTAACGGGGCCGGAAGCGTTCGGCCAGCCATCGCCTGGCTCTACCCCAACCCCGAGCATCCCGGCCAGGAGGTCCTCGAGCGCCGGCGCTGCGTCGAGTGCCAGCCCCATCAACAGGTCGCCACCGTGGTCTGCGCACTGTGCGGCGACGGGCCGCTGTTGGCGGGCGAGCTCGCCGCCACCACTGTCGATGACCCTCCGGGCGTGCCCCATTTTGATGACCACCGAGTCAGCGGCTCGCCCGGTCTGGTGGCTTCGTCGTCGGTGGTCATCGGTTCGCGTCTTACAGACTCGACGCGCCGCGCGGCCGGCGAAGTAGCGAGGGCGAACCGCACCCGGTAGGGCGCCGCGTGGCCCGCGCCCCGCCAACCCCAGCCGGGCAGCTACCACCCGCAAGTGGAGAGCGGGACATTTCGGGGGAGGCAGAACGCCAGGACTGCGGCGGGGCTGTCCGACGGATGCAGGGCATCGCCAATGCCGGTGACCTCAGCGTGCGGATCCCGCGGCTGGGGGCGTCCACCGGGCGCCCCACCAGCCGAAGGCCAGCAGCAGGGCACCCGGGAGGACGCCGCTGACGGCCGCGACCGGCACTGCGCTGGCGCCCGCCGCGACGAGAGCCAACCCAATGACCCCGCACCCGGTGACTGCAGCGCATCGCACCAGACCTGGACGTCGACCTCGCGCTGCCTCGTTGGGCTCGGGCCCAATCAGCACGGCCAACAGAGCCGGTCCGGGCGCGATGCGGGCGCGGTCGAACCCGTCGGCGTGCGCGGTGTCGGTGGTGGGCGGTGTCGTAACCCGGGTCATCAACGCCCCCCGGCGATGTCGATGAACGCGCCCGTCACGTAGGACGCCTTGTCCGAGAGCAGCCACAGCACCGCCTCGGCGACCTCCGAGGGCCTGCCGATGCCAGCCCGCACGGCCAACAACGCTGAGCTTCGTGCGCGGCGGCTGCGACAAGCCGCCGGGCGGCGCTGAAGTGCCGCGCTATGCGCGCCACTCCTCGGAGATCGAGGCTCAGACCTCAGAGCGTGCCACCACGCCCTTCGGCGAGCATATCGACTGTGGCGTACGAAGACGTGGGCATGGTGACCTACGGACCGGCGGTCCGGTCCGAGCTGATCGTGAGCGACGGCGGCGGTGGTCCCCACGGCACCGAGAACTCCGACACCACATACGCCTTCGGCATTACCCCGCGCAGGTTCTTCCGCCATCGCGCCCACGGGGCACGGTCGAACCCGACGACCCAGATGTTGGCCTCATCGTCGGTCAACCGGATACGCAGGTGGTTCTTGAAACCAGAGATTCGCAACCCGGAGAACGCCTCGAGGGTGTGGCAGCCCAACACAACGTCCGCAACCCACAGATAGGTCAGGAATGCCGCCATGCTCAGGACCGCGAGCACCACAAACGTCCCGGCCGTGAAAGCCGCCTCTGCCCACCATGTGCGCCGGTCATCGAACGCAAGATATTGCATCCGGACGACGTAGGTCACGAATCCCTGCACGACGAGCTGCATCACCCACAGCGGCACGGTGAACAGCCGGCGCCGCCACTTTCTCTTGGTCCGCTGCCCGGCTCCCTGGTACGCGTAGAGCAGCGCGATCAACCCGGCCACGCCCAGCCAGGCAGTGAACAGCCCATGACCGTGCAAGAGCCAGGGCACAATCGCGTTCCAGGCGGGTGGCTCGGTGGGCAGCGCAGGGAAAAGGAGCAGGTTCATCAGGGCGAGCAACGCAGGCAGCTTGGCACCGTTGCCCAGTAGCGCCGCCGGCAACTTCACAACGCCCAGGACGCGAGATTGCAGACCGCTCGGGTACCGCTTGTCGAGCCGATAACGAAGGCTCACCGAGTCGCCGGGACTCGTGTCCGCCGGATTTCGGGTCCGCGTCCAGGGGGTGAGGTCGAACTTGAGCACCGGCTTGAGATGATGGGTCGAGGACAGGTAGGCGCCACCCCCGCCCGCAGTGATCAGCTCAGGCGCGACCGGCGCGCCCCCCACCGGCGTGTGTCGGGCGTAATAGTGCTGATCACCGGTGAGCACAAGCCTGAGGAGCTGCCGGTGCGTCGAGCCCAGGGTCCGGTCGATGAACCATAGCAAGGTGAACAGCGGCGAGTCGTCCGGCGCCCAGTAGGTCTTGCTGCCCTCGGCCTCCAACTGCCAGCAGGGCGTCGCGGTGCACAGGATCAGCTTCGCGCCGTCCCGCACCAGGTAGTCCGCCGCCTGCTTGAAGTACTCCATCTGCGCGGTGTCGATCGGCGCGTCGAGCTGACTGTCCACGGCCCAGAGCCACCATTTCGGTGTGAGCTTGACCGCGAAATAGCTGCGCGACTGGAGCGCGCCCCAGCCACCGACGTCGTCGCGCACCTCGGGTACCGGGGTTCTCCCGGCCGAGGGTTCACGCCGGAGCCCGGATTGGCAGAACACCCGACGGAACGCGGCGAGACCGTCGTACCAGTCGTGATTGCCGGGTAGCGCGAGCACGGGCGGCCTGGTGTCAACGCCGTCCAACCATGCGGCCCGGCGAAAGACGCTCTTCAACCGCACCTCGTACTGCGACGGCGAGGCTACGGGATACACCTCGTCGCCGCCGAGCACCAGCAGGTCGGCACGCTCGGGACGACTTCCGAAATCAACCTCCGGCCCCATTCGACCGAGCCATGTCCGCGACTGCGCGACGGTGGCGCCGCCGGAAACGCATCTCGCCGTGGCGAAGGTGGCATCGAACCCGTCGCCGGTGTCGGAGACGTAGTCGAGCCAGAAATCGCCGCTCGCAGGCTCGACCCCCGAGCCCGGAAACTCGTAGAACTCACGGGGTCGGTTTGCCATCTGCTCGCGGCGATCGGCGTACATCGCGAACGACGTGGCCCGGTTGACCTCGGTCGCCGTCCGGATCAGCTGGGCGATGTCCAGCCACTGCACCGCCCGCGCGCGCGCCGTCTCCGGCGCCCCGGCCGGCACGCCGTCGTCGCCGGCTACACGAGGTTGACCGTCCAGCTCGATGTCGTCTTCCACGGAGCCTCCCGTTCACGGTGATCCGAGAACAGTAAGGCGACCAGGCCGTCGCCGCGCACGACGTGACCGGCGGCGATGCGGAAAGCCGTCGAGTCAGGTCACCCGACCGCGCGGCGATGCACTCGATGGGTGCCGACGAACGGTCCGGTTACCGTACCTTTTCCGGAATGTGATCGAGAGTGTGCAGCACCTTCACCGCGAGGTTCATCGCGGCCTTGTTTCCGAGCTTCTCATTCTCCTTGATCGTCGCCAGGACGAGCTGGACCCGTCTGTCGTAGGGCGAGACGTTCTTGCTGTCGATGCTCATGGTCAGGTTCCTTGCCCGGCGGCAAGGCCACCGGCGTCGTCTCTCATCGGGGACGACACGAGCTTGATCGCCCGCATGCGAGATGCTCCCAACGAGGTAAGCCTACCCCCTGGCCAGACGCCTGAGTCCTGGAAGCATGTCACGGTTGCGGCGCTCCAACGCCACGGCCCGGGAACTACGGCGCACGTTCCCCGAGCCGCTCAGCCCGCATCCCGGACACGCCAACCCACCCGATCGCAGCCGTTCCTCGACCGCACCAGCATCGGTCTATCGTGAACATCGCGCCTCCGAGCGCAATCACACGGGCCTCCCACGACGACCCAGCCAGGACACAGCGGCAGAGCCGTGGCCTACCCCAACCCGAACATCTAGTAGCACCGGACCGCAGACAACCTATCTGTTGTGTATTGACAACCTATCTGTTGTGTATTGGAGTGCCTGATGAGCCACCTGCCCGGCCGTGAACGGCTACCGAAATGTCGCCGCGGCATTACGCACTGATCGCCCATCCGAGCACACTCGCACGACAGGCCGACAGTTCGGCACTTCCGAGCGGCCCCGGCGGAACCGGGCCGCCGGGACGGCGGGGTATCACGTGATGCGACGGTGGCCAGCTCCGCACCGGCTGCCGGTAGGGTGCCTACGTGGCCAACTCCCCTGACCTTGAAGCCCGGGTGGCCGCGCGGCACCTGGCCGCCGCCGGTGACCGTGACCTGTCCGATCTCGCGGCGAAGGTCGACGCGAACCGGTCAGTGATCAACACCCTCGGCGAGCAGACCGCCGGCCGTTTCGACCAGCTCCAGAGCGAGATGCGCACGGGGTTCGCCGAGATTCGCGGCAAGCTCGACCAGACCGCCGCTGGCCAGGAACTGATCGTCGGGCTGCTCAACACTCTGATCGCCAGAGAAGACCAGTAGCCGCTGCTCGGGGCCGCTCGCTGACTGTGGCCCGGCCGTGGCCACCCCTTCCCCACGTCCGCCGGCGCTAGTGGTTGTGGCCATACAGACGGATCGGGCAATGCGGGTGACGGGTTGAGGACCCGTGGGCGTGACAGGGATCGAACCTGCGACCGCTCGGGTGTAAACCGAGAGCTCTACCGCTGAGCTACACGCCCTCCGACTGTGCCCGCCGCAACGGGCACTGGCACCACGATGTCAGACGGCGGCCAGGGCCTTGCGCCAGGCGTCCTGGTCGCGTGCCTCGCCCGGCCCGTTGACCTCGGCGAACTGTACGACGCCGGACTTGTCGACTAGGAAGGTACCGCGCACCGCGAAGCCCTTGTCGGCCATGAACACGCCGTATGCCTGTGCCACCTCGCCGTGCGGCCAGAAGTCGGACAGCAGCGGGAAGTCGAAGCTCTGCGCGTCGGCCCAGGCCTTCAGCGCGAACGGGTGATCGACCGAGACAGTCAGCACCTGGACGTCGTCGTTCTGGAAACTGCCGATGTCGTCGCGCACCGCGCACAGCTCGCCGGTGCAGATGCCGGAGAACGCGAACGGGTAGAAGACCACGAGCACGTTGCGCTTGCCCCGGAACGAGGACAACGTCACTTCCTCGTTGTTCTGGTTGTGCAGCGTGAAGTTCGGTGCCTCGGACCCAACCTCGGGTGCCATCGTCAGTGCCATCTCCTCGTGTCTGCCTCGGTGACGCCGCCCTGGCGCCTGGGTCGCACCGGACCGCGCGACCCAGGGAACGACACTACCGCCGGGACTTGGCCTGCCTCGGTGCCACCAGCCGCGCGCCGGCCCAGCCATCGCTCACACTGACATTGGACGTCTGGGACAGCCCGGCGGTCGGGGCCGCCTCGGCGATCTCGCTCGGCTCCACGTGCCCGCGCCGACCGGTCTTCGGAGTCAGCACCCACACCACGCCGCTGTCGGTCAGCGGGGTGCCGGCGTCGACCAGGGCGTCCGCCAGGTCACCGTCGCCGTCCCGCCACCAGAGCAGCACCACATCGACCACCTCGTCGGAGTCCTCGTCGACCAGGTCGTCCCCGCAGCGCTCCTCGACCGCGTCGCGTATCTCGTCGTCGACATCGGAGTCCCAACCGAGCTCCTGGACCACCATGCCCGGTTCGATGCCGAGCCTTCCGGCGACATCGGCTTTCCCGGCGCCTCCCGCGGCGGAGACCACGTTCCCACCCCTCTCACTGATGTTGCGTGCGCCAGGTTGCACCCCGAAGGTGCGACCCAGAACACGTTCCGTTGCGGAATCCGAACATGCCGGTGCGCCCTACCGCAACCGGGCACACCGAGATCATTGTTCCGGATGGGCCAGCGACATGCCGACGGGGGCCTGCACGGACGCCCGGAATGGGGGCACGATGGGATCCAGCGAACACCTCGTAGCGACCGAACCGACGGCGCGTCGACCCCTACGCGGCGTCCCGGCGGCGAATGATGAGGCAGGGAGACCCCCATGACCAGCGAGAACACCGAGAGCAGCGCCAGCGGAACGAACCTCAACACCGAGAGCGGCGCCAGCGGAACGAGCATCGGCACCGAGAGCAGCGCCAGCGCAACCCCCGTGAGCAGGGTTCACGTCATCCGTGACGGTTTGGCTGCCTACCTGCCCGATGTGGACCCGGAGGAGACGCGGGAGTGGCTGGAGTCCTTCGACGGCATGATGGACGCCGCCGGCCAGCAGCGCGCCCGCTACCTGATGCTGCGCCTGCTGCAGCGCGCCCGCGAGCGGCACGTCGGGGTCCCCGCGCTGACCAGCACCGACTACGTCAACACCATCCCCACCGAGCGCGAGCCGTGGTTCCCCGGCGACGAGGAGACCGAGCGGGCCTACCGCCGCTGGATCCGTTGGAACGCCGCAATGATGGTGCACCGCGCGCAGCGCCCCGGGGTCGGCGTCGGCGGGCACATCTCCACCTACGCCTCCTCGGCCACCCTGTACGAGGTCGGCTTCAACCACTTCTTCAGGGGCAAGGACCACCCCGGCGGCGGCGACCAGGTGTACATCCAGGGGCACGCCTCCCCCGGCATCTACGCCAGGGCATTCCTGGAAGGACGGCTGAGCGCCGATCGGCTCGACGGCTTCCGCCAGGAGCTCAGCCACGGCGGGCCGGGCCACGGGCTGCCCTCGTACCCACATCCGCGGCTGATGCGGGAGTTCTGGGAGTTCCCCACGGTGTCGATGGGGCTGGGCCCGCTCAACGCGGTGATGCAGGCGCGGTTCAACCGCTACCTGCACGACCGCGGCATCAAGAACACCCAGCAGCAGCACGTGTGGGCGTTCCTCGGCGACGGCGAGATGGATGAGCCGGAGTCCCGGGGGCTGATCCACATCGCGGCCACCGAGGGCCTGGACAACCTCACGTTCGTGATCAACTGCAACCTGCAGCGGCTGGACGGCCCGGTGCGCGGCAACGGCAAGATCATCCAGGAGCTGGAGTCGTTCTTCCGGGGCGCGGGTTGGAACGTGATCAAGGTGATCTGGGGTCGGGAATGGGACGCCCTGCTGCACGCCGACCGGGACGGCGCACTGGTCAACCTGATGAACACGACGCCGGACGGGGACTACCAGACCTACAAGGCGAACGACGGCGGCTACGTCCGGGACCACTTCTTCGGCCGCGACCCCCGCACCAAGGCCCTGGTGGCGGACATGTCCGACCGGGACATCTGGAACCTCAAACGCGGTGGGCACGACTACCGCAAGGTGCACGCCGCGTACGCCGCCGCGTTGGAGCACCACGGCCAACCCACCGTGATTCTGGCTAAGACGATCAAGGGTTACGGCCTGGGCTCGCACTTCCAGGGCCGCAACGCCACCCATCAGATGAAGAAGATGACCCTGGCGGACCTCAAGTCGTTCCGGGACGCCCAGCGGATCCCGGTATCGGATGCCGAGCTCGAGCGCGACCCGTACCTGCCGCCCTACTACCACCCAGGGCGGGACACCCCGGAGATCGAGTACCTGCACGAGCGGCGGCGGCGGCTGGGCGGCGCGGTGCCCGAGCGGCGGGTGCGCAGCAAGCCACTGGTGCTGCCAGGGGAGGCGGTCTACGAGGTGGTCCGACGGGGCTCCGGCAAGCAGGAGGTGGCCACCACGATGGCCTTCGTCCGGCTGCTGCGCGACCTGATGAAGGACAAGGAGATCGGCTGGCGGTTCGTGCCGATCATCCCGGACGAGGCGCGCACGTTCGGGATGGACTCGATGTTCCCCACCGCGAAGATCTACAACCCGCACGGCCAGCTCTACACCTCTGTCGACGCCGATCTGATGCTCGCCTACCGGGAGAGCGAGCAGGGCCAGATCCTGCACGAGGGCATCAACGAGGCCGGTTCGGTCGGCTCCTTCACCGCGGCCGGTACCGCCTACGCCACCCACGGCGAGCCGATGATCCCGATCTACATCTTCTACTCGATGTTCGGCTTCCAGCGCACCGGTGACGGCATCTGGGCGGCCGCCGACCAGATGGCCCGGGGGTTCCTGCTGGGTGCCACCGCCGGGCGCACCACGCTGACCGGGGAGGGGCTGCAGCACAACGACGGCCACTCGCTGCTGCTGGCAGCAACGAACCCGGCGGTACTGGCCTACGACCCGGCGTTCTCCTTCGAGATCGGCCACATCGTCCGCGACGCGCTGGACCGGATGTACGGCTCCGAATCAACACAAGCGGAGGCCCAAGCCGGGCGGGACCCGAACGTCTTCTACTACCTGACGCTGTACAACGACCCCTATCCCCAGCCGGCCGAGCCGACCGACCTCGACGTGGAGGGGCTGCTGCGAGGCATCTACCGCTACCAGGGCGCGCCGGAGAACCTCCAGCACCGGGTGCGGCTGCTGGCCTCCGGGGTGGCACTGCCGTGGGCGCTGCGAGCCAGGGAGCTGCTCTCCGAGCACTGGTCGGTGGCCGCCGAGGTGTGGTCGGTGACCTCATGGGGAGAGCTGCGCCGGGACGGGGTCGAGTGCGAATGGCACAACCTGACCAGGCCCGACGTCGAGCACCGGGTGCCCTACCTACAACGGGCGCTGGCCGACCCCGACGGTTCCGCGGGACCGGTGGTGGCGGTGTCGGACTGGATGCGCGCGGTGCCCGACCTGATCCGCCCCTGGGTGCCCGGCGACTTCCACGCACTGGGCACCGACGGGTTCGGGCTGTCCGACACCCGCCCGGCGGTCCGGCGGCACTTTGCGGTCGACGCCGAGTCGATCACGGTGCAGGCGCTGGCGGCGTTGGTCGAGCGGGGCGAGCTGGACCGCTCGACCTTAGTTTCGGCCGCTGCCAAGTACCGCATCCACGACCCGAAGTCGGCTGGACCGCAGACCTCCGACCCGGGCGACGCCTGACCGCTGCGCCGGCCGGCGAGCTGCGTCAACGCCGGGCTGAGCGATCAATCCACCCGACTTTGGCTCTCCCCCATTCGGGCCTGGCGCGGTATTCTGCCGCCGTTGGCTGAGCTACCGACAGCACAGTTCGGTGGCGACGCGAGCCCGGTCCCTCGTTGCGGGAGCGGCGTGATGTCGGGGCCGAGGGTCCCGATTCAGTACGAGGAGAGCAAGAATGGCAGAGGGCACCGTCAAGTGGTTCAACAGCGAGAAGGGCTACGGCTTCCTCGCTCCCGACGGTGGTGGCGCGGACGTTTTCGTGCACTACTCCTCCATCCAGAGCAGCGGTTACCGCTCCCTGGATGAGGGGCAGCGCGTCTCGTTCGACGTCGAGCAGGGCCAGAAGGGCCCCCAGGCAACCAAGGTCACGCCCCTGGGCTAGGCCGACTCGACACGTCGGTCCCGGAGCTCGGCGCCACGGCCGGCCAGCCCCGGCACCGGACCCGGCATGCTCTCCCGAGACCAGCAAGGCGAGCACCGGCCCCGTTCAGCCGAGGGTGGCGTCCTGGGCGAACGGCACATTCCCACGCAAGCCACTATTCCTGCCATGCTGCCGTACGTGAGCACCGAGGCCGAGCTGCCGGCGGCCGAGGCATGAGCACGGCCCGGTTCCGGCTGCAGCCGGCCGTGTCCGCCCGGACCCGCCGGCGGCTGGAGCAGGCCTCCGGTGGGCTGGCCACCGCGAGCCTCACCGCGATGTCCGAGCGATTCCCCTGGTTCCGGCGGCTGTCGGCGGATCAGCGCGCCGGCGTCCAACTGGTCACCCAGACCGGCGTGGCCAACTTCGTGGCCTGGCTCGGCGAGCCGGACGAGACGATCCGGCTGACCACCGAGGCCTTCCGCAACGCACCCCGCGACCTCGCGCGTCGAGTGAGCCTGCGCCAGACCGTCGAGCTGGTCCGGGTCGCCATCGAGGTCTTCGAGCAGCAACTGCCCATGCTGGCCGCTGACGAGCGCGAGCGCCGGCTGCTGGTGGAGGGCATCCTGCGGTTCGGCCGGGAGATCGCCTTCGCCGCCGCGACCGTGTACGCCGGGGCCGCCGAGTCCCGGGGCGCCTGGGACGCCCGGTTGGAGTCGCTGGTGGTGGACGGGGTGGTGCGCGGCGAGCCGGCCGACGTGCTGGTGTCGCGGTCCTCGGCGCTGGGCTGGGACGCGCAGCGACCGGTCACCGTCGTGGTCGGAGCCGCCCCCTCTGAGCCACCCTCGGAACAGTTGACGGCGATCCGGGCCACAGCGGGTCGGCTCGGGCGCGCGCTGCTGGTGGGTGTGCAGGGTCCCCGGCTGATCGCGGTGGTGTCCGGCGCGCTGAATGAGACAGCCGACCCGGCCGCTCAGCTCGCCGCGACGTTCGGTCCGGGGCCGGTGGTGGTCGGCCCAACCGCCACCGAGCTGGCCGTTGCACACGTCAGCGCCCGCGACGCGCTGGCC
>JALYVZ010000280.1 GCA_030852965.1 Actinomycetota bacterium
GGGCTGCGCACGTCGTTGGCCGCGGGTGGCGGGGTGCACGCCCCGCGTGCCGCAGCCTGCTCGATCCTGCGTCGGACCGGGCCGCGGCGACGGTTCGCCACCGCACACGCCGACCTGGCCGCGCTGCGGGCAGTGGCGCACCGGCACGGCGGCACCGTCAACGATGTGCTCCTCACCGCGGTGGCCGGCGCCTTGCACTCGCTGCTGGAGCGACGCGGCGAGCATGTCGAAGGGTTTCGGGTTGCGGTGATGGTCGCCGGCCGCTCGACGGCGTCGGCGGACGCGCCCGGTAACCAGGCAGCCCCACTGATCGTCAGCGTGTCCGGCACCGGCGGGCCCACCGAGCGCCTGGTCGGGATAGCCGGGGTCGTCGCAGGGGCGCGGGCCTCGGCCGCCGGTCCGCCAGGAATCGTCGTGCTGCAGCCGCTGTTCCGGTTGATCACGGCGGCGGGTCTATACCGCCTCTACCTGAACCACCAGCGCCGGCTGCACACCCTGGTCAGCAACGTGCACGGCCCGGATCGGCCGCTCACGCTCTTCGGCGCCTCCATCGCAGCGATCGTCCCGGTCTCGGTCGCCGAGGCCGGCAACCTCACCGTGAATTTCCTCGCCCTGTCCTACGCCGGCACGCTCACCGTCACGGTCGTCGCCGACCCCGACCGGGTGTCCGACCTGCCCGTCCTCGTCCGCGCCCTGCAGGTGGAGCTGGATGCGCTGACGATCGCCCCGATCGCGTCGATCCACCTGAACGCCGGCGCATCGCGTGGGGCCGAGGTGCCCGGCTGATCCGGGACCTTCGCCTATGTCGCGCTGCCCACCGCGCGGCGGAAGCTCTGCTGATAGCGCCGGTGGTCGACGTACCGGCGGGGCGACACACGCGGAGGCCCGATGAACCTCGATCTGGCACGGTGGCAGTTCGCGATCATCACCGTGTACCACTTCCTGTTCGTCCCGTTGACGATCGGGCTGTCGCTGTTGGTCGCGGGGATGCAGACGGCCTGGGTGCGCTCCGGCGACGAGCGCTACCTGCGGATGACCAAGTTCTGGGGCAAGCTGTTCCTGATCAACTTCGCGATGGGTGTGGTCACCGGGATCGTGCAGGAGTTCCAGTTCGGGATGAACTGGAGCGACTACAGCCGGTTCGTCGGGGACATCTTCGGCGCCCCGCTGGCCATTGAGGGCCTGTTGGCGTTCTTCCTCGAGTCGACGTTCCTCGGGTTGTGGATCTTCGGCTGGGACCGGCTGTCCAAGCGGGTGCACCTGGCCTGCATCTGGATCGCGGCGCTCGGGACGGTGTTGTCGGCCTACTTCATCCTGGCCGCGAACTCCTGGATGCAGCACCCGGTCGGCTCGATCGTGAACAACGCCAGGGGCCGCGCGGAGCTGACGGACTTCGGCGCGGTACTCACCAACCCGACGGCCATCGGTGCCTTCACCCACACGATCACGGCCTGCCTGGTCACCGGCGGGATCTTCGTCGTCGCGATCAGCGCCTGGCACCTGGGACGCGGGCAGCACACGGATGTGTTCCGGCCCTCGATCCGGATCGGGCTGATCACCGTGCTGATCGGGAGCCTGGGCGTGGTGGTGACCGGTGACCTGCAGGCCCGGCTGATGACCGAGCAGCAGCCGATGAAGATGGCCGCCGCCGAGGCCCTCTACGACACCGTCGCCCCCGCCTCGTTCTCGCTGTTCACCATCGGCTCGCTGAACGGCTCGAAGGAGGTCTGGAGCCTGCGGGTGCCCCGGGTGCTGTCGTTCATGGCCACCGGGACCTTCGACGGCAAGGTGGAGGGCATCAACGACGTGCAGACCAGGTCCGACGCGACCTACGGTCCCGGGGACTACAAGCCGAACATCCCGACCACCTACTGGACGTTCCGGCTGATGATCGGGTTCGGTGCGCTGGCCGGGTTGGTGTCGGTGCTCGGGCTGTGGTTCACCCGCCGCCGGGCCCGCCGCGACGTGCCCCGCTGGTTCCACCAGCTTGCCCTTGCGACGCTGGTCGCCCCGTTCGCGGCGAACAGCGCCGGCTGGATCTTCACCGAGATGGGCCGGCAGCCCTGGGTGGTTTTCGGGGTGCTGCGCACCGCTGACGGCGTCTCGCCCTCGGTCGGTACCGGGACGGTCCTAGCCTCGCTGATCGTGCTCACCCTGCTCTACGGCGTCCTCGCGGTGGTCGACGGCGTGCTGATGGTCCGCTACGCCAAGGCCGGTCCGCCACCGCCGGCCCCGATCGGATCCGCCGACCCCGCCGACGAGCCGCGGCCGCTCGCCGTGGCCTACTGAGGACTCCCACCATGGCACTCACCGACGTCTGGTTCCTGCTCATCGCCGTGCTCTGGACCGGCTACTTTGTACTGGAGGGCTTCGACTTCGGCGTCGGCGTGCTGCTGCCCTTCGTCGGCCGCGACGACACCGACCGCCGGGTCGCGGTCAACACCATCGGACCGGTCTGGGACGGCAACGAGGTCTGGCTGATCGTGGCCGGTGGCGCGACCTTCGCCGCGTTCCCCGAGTGGTACGCGAGCCTGTTCTCCGGGTTCTATCTGGCCCTGCTGCTCATCCTGGTCGCGCTCATCGTGCGCGGGGTCGCCTTCGAGTTCCGCGGAAAGATCAACAGCGATCGCTGGCGGCGGAACTGGGACCACGCGATCGTCGGGGGCTCGCTCCTGCCGGCGGTGCTCTGGGGTGTCGCGTTCGCGAACATGGTCGAGGGTGTCCCGCTCGACGCGAAGCACGAGTTCACCGGCACCCTGCTCACGTTGCTCAACCCGTACGCCCTGCTCGGCGGCCTGGCCACCCTGCTGCTGTTCACCCTGCACGGCGCGGTCTTCCTGGCGCTGAAGACCACCGGCGAGGTCCGGGCCCGGGCCGCCCGCATCGCCAAGGGCCTCGGGCTGGTGGTGATCCCGGTGGGCGGTGGATTCCTGCTGTGGACCCAGTTCGCGCACGGCCCGGCCTGGACCCTGGTACCGGTGCTCGCCGCGGCGGCCGCACTGGTCGGCGCCGTGGTGCTGATCAGCCGGGCCCGGGAGGGGTGGGCGTTCGTGCTCACCGCGGCGGCCATCGTCGCGGTGACGGTGACGCTGTTCGGGTCGCTCTACCCCGACGTGCTGCCCTCCAGCACCGATCCGGCGAACAGCCTGAACACCACCAACGCGGCGTCCACCCCCTACACGTTGATGATCATGACGTGGGTGGCGGTGGTCTTCACGCCGCTGGTGCTGCTCTACCAGAGCTGGACGTTCTGGGTCTTCCGCCGCCGGATCGGGCGCGCCGACATCCCGGCCGCCGCGGGCCTGCCGGTCTGATGAAACCGCTCGACCCTCGGCTGCTGCGGCACGCCTCGGCGGCCCGGCGTTTCGTCGCGCTCGCCGTCGCGGTCGCGCTGTTCACCGCCGTGCTGGTGATGGCGCAGGCGCAGCTGCTCGCGACCAGCATCGACCGAGCCTTCCTCGGCGGCGCCGGGCTCGACGAACTGGCCCCGCTGCTCGTGGCGTTGGTCGCGGTGGTCATCGGGCGTGCACTGTTGACCTGGGCGGGCGAGGTCGCCGCCCACCGGGCCGCCGCGGACGTCATCCGCCAGCTCCGTACCCGGCTGGTGGCCCAGGTGCTCCGGTTGGGCCCACGGCACCCCGACCTACCACCGACCGGTGAGCTCGCCACCCTGACCACCCGAGGACTGGACGGCCTGGAGGGCTACTTCAGCCGCTACCTGCCCACGCTGCTGATCGCCGCGGTGGTGCCCGCGGTGGTGGCGGCGAGGATCCTGTTCGCCGACTGGGTCTCCGGGATCGTCATCGGCCTGACCGTGCCACTCATCCCACTGTTCATGGTGCTGGTCGGCATGCACACCGAGCGCGCCACCGGCCGCCAGTGGCGCAGCCTGGCCGTGCTCGGTCACCACTTCCTCGACCTGGTCGCCGGCCTCGACACGCTCGTCGCGTTCGGTCGCGCCCGCCCACAGGCGGCGAGGCTGCGCGGGCTCGCCGAGCAGTACCGCACCGCGACGATGCGGACCCTACGGGTGGCGTTCCTGTCCGCGCTGGTGCTGGAGCTGTTGGCCGCGTTGTCGGTCGCGCTGGTGGCGGTCTCGGTCGGGCTGCGGGTGCTCGACGGTGGGATGGATTTGACCACCGCGCTGCTGGTCTTGGTGCTCGCCCCCGAGGTCTACCTGCCGCTGCGCGCCGTCGGTGCCCGCTTCCACGACTCCGCTGAGGGGCTCGCCGCCGCCGCCGAGGTGTTCGCGGTACTGGAGACGACAGTCGCGGATGTCGGCGGCCGGGCGCCGGCACCCGATCCCTCGCGGATTCCGGTCCAGGTGCGCGGACTCGGTGTCGATGGCCGCAGCGGCCCGGTGATCGACGCACTGGACCTGGACCTGGAGCCGGGCACGATCCTCGGGATCAGCGGCCCGAGCGGCTGCGGCAAGTCGACGCTGCTCGACGTGCTGCTCAAGCTGCGCGTGCCCGACCACGGCCGGGTCACCGTCGGCGGGGTGGACCTCGCCGACATCGACCGGGACGCCTGGCTGTGCCGGGTGGCGTGGGTCCCACAGTGGCCGGTGCTCGTCGCGGGCTCGGTGGCGGACAACATCGTGCTGGCCGATCCCGCCGCCGATCTGGCCAGGGTCGCCGCCGCGGCCGCCACCGCAGCACTCGACGTACCGCTCGACACATCCGTTGGCGAGGACGGCGTCGGCCTGTCCACCGGCCAACAACGCCGCGTCGCGCTGGCCAGGGCGATCCTCGCCGACCGTCCGTTGTTGCTGCTCGACGAGCCGACCGAGGGCGTCGACGCCGACACTGAGGAAGCCATCGTCGCGGCGCTGCCCGCCGTGTTCGCCGGGCGGACCGTCGTCGTGGTGAGCCACCGGGCGGGCGTACTGCGGCACTGCGATCGGGTGCTCACCCTGCTGCCCACGACGCCCGCCCAGACCAGGATCACACAGACCAGGATCACGCAGGCCGCTGGGGAGCAGGTTGCGTGGTCCCCACCTCGGGACCGGACGGCGAAGATCCAGTCGCCGCCCGGTCCCGACATCACCCGCCGGCCGCTGCGTTCGCCCCTTCGCTGGACGCTGGCCGCCGCGCACGCCCAGCGCGGCCGTCTCGCGCTCGCCGTGCTGCTCGGCAGCCTCGCGCTGGGCTGTGGGGTGGCGCTCACCGCAACCTCGGCCTGGCTGATCTCCACGGCGGCTCTGCACCCGCCGGTGCTGAGCCTGCTGGTGGCCATCGTCGCGGTGCGGGCCTTCGGCCTCGGCAAGGGCGTGCTGCGCTACGCAGAGCGGTTGGTGTCCCACGACGCCGCGTTGCGTGCGCTGTCCGATCTGCGAGTGCGGATCTGGGCTGCCCTGGTACGCCTCGGACCGGCGGCCACCGCCCGGATGCGGCGCGGCGACCTGCTGTCCCGGCTGATCGGCGACGTCGACGCGCAACAGGACGTGCTGGTCCGAGCGGTGCTGCCC
>JALYVZ010000281.1 GCA_030852965.1 Actinomycetota bacterium
CGGACGCGATCTTCCACTCGGATCGAGGTAGCAACTACACATCGTACGAGTTCGCCGCCACCGTCACCGAGCTTGGCTTGCGTCAATCGGTCGGCCGAACGGGGATCTGCTACGACAACGCGATGGCAGAGTCGTTCTTCGCGGCGTTGAAGAACGAGCGCACTCGGCGGTCCAGGCCAGCACGTCGAAGGGGATGCCGCAGGCCTCGCTCATCCTGACCAGGCCAAGGTTTGGTGGACATGGCGATCAGCACGCTCAAGATGTTGCGTTTGACCTCGACCGACTTGGCCTGTCGACGGCCCCCGGCGTGGGTGAAGCAGTCCAGGAACCCGGTGCGCACGTCCAACTCGACAGCGGCGCGGCGATCGGCGTGAAGGGCAGCATCCCCGCCAGCTCCGCCTTGAGTTCGGTCGCCTCGGCGGGGACGTCTTTAGCCGAGAGCGGTGGGATCACCAATTCGTCGTCCTCATCGAGGCGGACCGCGCCGACATCGCCGGGCAATGCGGCGGCGAGGGTGCTCTCCAGCTGGGCGAGCGCGGTGTGCAGCTCTTCCTTGCCCTGGCCAACGCATCGGAGGCCTTTGCTGGTTTGTTGACCAGCTTGCAGAACCCCTCGCGCTTTGGGCCCACTGGTCCGGGTGAACAGGTACGTCGCGAGGTCGGCGTAGCGGCGCGAGCCGGGACGAAGATGTATCCGGAGCGCAGCCCGTCCCGCAACTTCAAGATCACGCACAGCTCCCAGTAGTGCCGGTAGCCGGTGTCATCGCCAGCTGTGCGTGCCTTCTCCAGATACTCGGCGTAGCGGGTGGGGACGAAGGAGGTCGGCGCGTCCTCGGGGACCTTGCGCCCACCGTGAGTGTTCAACTTCTTGAGCACCTCTACGGCTGCCATCAGAGCCGTGGTTCCCGGTCCCCACGTACGCATAAACAGGCGTGACGAACCGTAGTGGTGACGATCACATACAGCGACACCCTCCCCGCGTTGGCGCAGGTCAGGCAAATCCGTTGGAAACTTCCCCAGGACTACGGCGAGGCCGTTAGGCGCTGATGGTCGGCGCGGTGGTCGCCACGGTGCTGGCCATGGGTCTGTCACCGTTGGTGGCGATCCCAGTTGTCACGTTGATCGTGGCGGCAGTCATTGCCTGGGGCCGACGCCGTGACACGGTCAGCTGGTGCGGCTACTGTTCCGTTGCTGAGCGGCCAAATGGTCCGCGACCTCTACTCCGGGGTGGCGGTGACCCGCTTCTTCTCGATGTTGATGCTGGTCAACGGGTTGAACCCGATCGTGGCTCCGATCATCGGCGGCCAGTTGATGTGGGTGTTGTCGTGGCAGGGCGTTTCGTGACGCTGGCCGGGTACGGGGTGTTGGTGCTGCTGGGTACCTGGTTCGAGCTGCCGGAGACACTGCCGGCGCGGGTGCGTGTCAAGGGCCAGTAGGAACTGCCCAGTGGCGGTCGTGAGACCTGCCCGGTGACGGTCACGAGATCTGCCCGGTGATGGCCATGGGATCTGCCTTGTGTTGGCCATCACCGGCGGGTGCTCAGGTCAATGGGCTCACCCCGTGTCCGGCGAGTGCTTGGCTCAGGCGCAGGGTGTCCGGTCTGCTGGCGTTCGTGGTCCTCACCCGGGTTCCGGCGCCGGAGCCGGTGGGAACTGGTGCGCGCGGCGCAGCGCGCTGAGCCCGACGTCGGCTCGTCGTTCCTTCTCCTCAGCGCGGGCGCCGCCGTGCACGCCGAACAGCCGCTTGGCCCACAGCAGGTAGGCCACGACCACCAGGTTGATCACGAACGCCAGCACCTTGAGCACCGTCACGTGCTTGGTGAGCTCGTAGATCTCCGGTGCCAGCAGGATCGTGGTGGCCAGGAACGTCAGGTACTCCGCCCAGCGCTTGGCATACCAGAGCCCGACGGCTTCGACGCCTTCGAGCACCGCGTAGAAGGAGAACACCGCCGCGAAGCCCCAGAGCTTTGACGCGGGGATGGTGAACAGGTTCTGGACACCGTGCACCAGCCCGATGCCGGGGCGGCCGCTGAGGCTGTCCTGCGCGGTGTTCAGGACGTCGACCAGCACCCCGTTGAGCCCCTCGCGGTGCCGGACGAACCACACCACCGCCGCCGCGAGCAGCCCCAGCCCCACGGTGTGCAGCAGCCGGTCGACCGCGATCAGCCGCAGCACGTAGCGGTCCCGCAACAGCCGCCCACGCAATGGAACGTCGGCGTCGGTCAGCTCCGGCGGGAACGCACGAGCGCTTGTGGTCGGCACCTGCCGCGGGTGCCAACTATCGCAGCGCAGGCAGCGATACCAGCGCATCCCGCTGCCGGCGTCCCGCGCGACCAGTTCGTCCGACGGGCGCAGCGCCTCGGCGTCCTCGCCGACCAGCACGTGGCCTGCGAGCGCACACCCGACGAGCTCGTATCTGATGATACGCATCGATCTGTCGCCGACCGGTCTCAGGCCTTCGGGCCGCCGGCCGCGTAGATCACCTGGCCGGTGACGAACCCGGACTCCTCGCCGACCAGAAACGAGGCCAGCGCGGCGATGTCCTCGGGCTTGCCGACCCGCCCGACCGGGATCTGGGCCGCGCCGGCGACCTGGTACTCCTCCCAGTCCGCGCCGATCCGCTCAGCGGTGGCCTTGGTCATCTCGGTGGCGATGAACCCGGGGGCGATGGCATTGACCGTGACACCGAACTTCCCCAGCTCGACGGCCAGCGTCTTGGTGAAGCCCTGCAGTCCGGCCTTGGCGGTGGAGTAGTTGGCCTGGCCGCGGTTGCCCAGCGCGGAGGTGCTGGACAGGTTCACGATACGGCCCCAGCCGGCCTTCGTCATGTGCGCCTGGGCGGCCCGAGCCATCAGGAACGAGCCCTTGAGGTGCACGCCCATGACCATGTCCCAGTCCTGCTCGGTCATCTTGAACAGCAGGTTGTCCCTGGTCAACCCGGCGTTGTTGATCAGGATCGTGGGTGCGCCGAGCTCGGCGGCCACGCGGTCCACGGCAGTCTGTACGGCGTCGGCGCTGCTCACATCCGCGCCAACCGCCAGCGCCTGGCCGCCGTCGGTGGTGATGGCTTTGACGGTGTCCTCACAAGCGCCCTCGTCGAGGTCTAGCACCGCGACAGCCTTGCCGTCGCGGGCCAGCCGCTGTGCAACCGCAGCACCGATACCGCGTGCCGCGCCGGTCACGATCGCCACCCTACTGTCTGTACTCACCGAGCCTCCGTGTGGTTCGAGTGCCGTGTGTTCGAGTGCCTGTGTCCAAGATGCCTCAGCCCATCTTGCTCGCCCCGGACCGTAGCCGCGTGGCGGCAATCGGGCATCGCGGGTGATTCAGTCGAACCCGACAACGGCATGCGGCCGATAAGGCTCTTCCAGCTCGGTCAGCTCGTCCCCGGTCAGTTCGTTGAGCTTGGTGGCCAGCATGATCTCGTCCCGGTCGCGTACTCCGCCAGCGCCCGGCCGACGATCTCCTTGCTGGTGCCGTCGGAGTAGACGTTCGCGGTGTCGACGAACGTGATGCCAGAGTCCAGGGCGTGCTGGATCAGCGGTCGGCTGTGTCCTCGTCCAGGCTCCAAGGATGCCTGCCTCGATCGGGCACGCCGAAGCTCATACAGCCCAGGCAGACCCGGGAAACCCGCGGTCCTGTTGCCCCGCGCGTAGTCCATGCGTCCTCCTCCTCGATCACGGATCGATCATCCAGTCCAGCTTGGTCGTCGGGCGCGCTGCCCGCCGAACGAGGCTCCGGCGCCCGGCGGTCGAGAGTCTGTTGCCCTTGACTGCGATCTCTGCGTGCTCGGCGTGCTCGGCGGCGGGCCCCCGCTACGATCCCCTCCACTGAACGCATCGAACCGAACACCATGGTGCAAATCGGTGATCGAGCCACCATGTTGTTCGGCTCGGTGTTGTTCGGCTCGGTGTTGTTCGGCTCGGTGTTGTTCGGCTCGGTGTTGTTCGGCTCGGTGTTGTTCGGCTCGCCGATCCATCCGGGGCAGGCTGTCCGGGTCGGTACCAATCCGGGCGGTGTCGGCCAAAGGGTCTACGCCTATTCGTGACCTACCAGGCGCTGCGCATCGCGATCACCGATGCCACCATCGCCCGGCCCGGCATCGACCTCGACTGCAGCAGCCTCAGCGTCGCCCTGAACGCGCTCGTGACCAGCTCGTCCTCGCTGCCGAGGTGATCTCGTCGGCGTCATCGGCCGCCACGTCCTGGAAGCGATCCTGCGCGCCGCGGCTGCGCACCAAACCCCCGCGTGGGGCTGGGTCCGGACTTCGAGACGTTCTGGGCCGAGCGTCGGATCTGTCTGCTCACCACGTTGCGACCGGAGAGCTCGCCGCACGTGGTGCCGGTCGGTGCGACCCTCGACCTGACCACCGGGATCGCCCGGGTGATCACCCGCCGGCACTCCCGTAAGGTGGCCAACATTCGAGCCGCCGGGCCCGACCCGACCCGGGTCGCGGTGGGTCAGGTCGACGGTGGACGCTGGTGAACCGTCGAGGGGTTGGCGGTGGTGCGGGAGGACCCGCAGGCGGTGGCTGATGCCGAACGGCGCTACGCCCTGCGTTACCGAGTGCCCACGCCCAACCCGGAGCGGGTGGTCATCGAGATCACTGTATACCGGCTGCTCGGCTCGGTGCGTTGAGGGTTTCGCACGATGTTCAGCACAGTTGGGCGCGTTCCAGCACCACGCTGGGCCGGGCCGACACCGTGAGCTCGGTGGGCTCGGCGCCGGAGCGCACCAGCAGATCGCCGATGGCGGCGATCATGGCGCCGTTGTCGGTGCACAGCCGAATCGGCGGCACCCGCAGGGTGATGCCGGCCTCTGCGCAGCGCTGCTCGGCCAGCGAGCGCACCCGGCTGTTCGCCGCCACCCCGCCGACTACGACCAGGTCCCGCACGCCCTCACGCTTGCAGGCCAGCACCGCCTTCGAGGTGAGCACGTCGGCCACCGCCTCCTGGAACGACGCCGCCACGTCCGGCACCGGCACCGGCCGCCCGTCGGCCTCACACCGCTCCACCCATCGCGCCACCGCCGTCTTCAGCCCGGAAAAGGAGAAGCCCAGCTCGGGGTCACGCGCCCCGGTCAACGCACGGGGGAACGCGATCGCGTCGGGGTCGCCGTCCCGGGCTGTCCGGTCGATCGACGGACCGCCGGGGTAGGGCAGCCCGAGGACCCTGGCCACCTTGTCGAAAGCCTCGCCGGCCGCGTCGTCGATGGTGTCGGACAGGTGCACGATCTCGTCACGGGCGAGGTCGCCCACCGACAGCAGCGAGGTGTGCCCGCCGGACACGATGAGCACCACGCCGCGCGGCGGCAGCGCCCCGTGCTCCAGCAGGTCGGCGGCGGCGTGCCCGGCCAGGTGGTGCACGCCGTACAGCGGCACGCCCCAGGCGCCGGCGTAGGCCTTGGC
>JALYVZ010000282.1 GCA_030852965.1 Actinomycetota bacterium
GTTCCGTGTAGAGCACCGCGCCCGGCGCGCTGATCAGCCGCGCGTCCACCCCAGCCGCCGTGAGCTGGCGGCGAACCTCCTCGGCGATCACGAGGAACCGGGTCTGGCCGGTCGGGGCGCCGATGGTCACCCGCAGCTGGGCGCCGAGCAGCATCCACCGGCCCTGTGGGTCACGCTGGTAGCCCCCGGCCGTGAGCAGCTGCTCGGCCAGCTTCGGATCCGGGCGGGCCGGGGCACCCGGTGGAATCGTCGGGCGGTAACCGGTAGTGGTGGGGGCCAGCAGTTGGGAGTCGACCCGCACGCCGGCCGCCCCGTCACCGGTGCCGATCGCGATCAACCCATCACGGTCCAGCATGGCCGCCACCGCGCGGCGCATCCGTTCGTCGGTGAACACCCCGGCGTCGGTCCGCAGGCCCAGCTGCACCACCATCGGCTGGGCCACCGGCTGCAGCCGGATCGCCGCCGGCAGGCTCGGTGGTGGTGGTGGCGGGGCCCGACGGCCGGTCGGCCGCCGCGTCCCCGTTGCCGGGGCGGCCGGGGCCGGACCCGGTACCGGCGTGGCGAGCTGGCGCAGCGCGGTCAACACGGTCTGGTCCGGCAGCGCCTGCGCGACCGGCAGCCCGCCGTGACGCAGTCCCTCGACCATCCCGATCGGATCGGTCCGGCGCAGCACCAGACTGTCCAGCACCGCTGGCGTGGCCCAGTAGTGGTCGTTGCGGGCGAGCACCAGCTGGCCTCGGTCGCGGTCCACCGCTGAGACCGAGAACGGGCCGCCGGAGACCGGGATGCTGTCGGCCAGCGCGGTGCTCCAGCTACCCGGTGAGTCCTTGAGCAGGTGCGCCGGCAGCAGGTCGGTGAACAGCCGAGGCCACTGCGGATAGCGCTGGGCGAACACCACGTCGACTGCCTTGCCGCCGGCTCGGGAACGCACGTCGGTGATCACCCGATAGCCGGCGGAGTCGACGACCGCCGACTCACGGCGCATCCGCTGCCAGAGGTAGACGAAGTCCTCGGCCGCGATCGGGGTGTTGTCCGACCACGAGGCGCCCAGCGCCAACTCGTAGCTGACCGTGAACGGCGCGGTCGACGCCACCCGCGCACTGCTGGCCACCGTCGTGTCCAGGGTGAGCGCGCCGTCCGCCGCCGGACGGAACACCGAGGGCAGCACCAGCGAGGCCACCGCGGCCGACACCGGGGACAGGTCCGACATCAGGTGCGGGTTGAACCCCTGGCCGAGGTCGTCCACCGCGACCACCAACTGGTGCGGCTCGACGGCCGGTGGCGCCGGAGCCGACGAGGACGAGGGCGCAGGCACAATGGCCTGCGGCGGCAGCGCGGTCGTACAGGCCGCGCAGGCCAACACAAGCAGCAGTGCGAGCGGCCATGAGCGGTGCCGGAGCTGACGCACGCCAACAACCTCCCGCTCGCGAACCGAGCGACCATCGTCCCAAACCCGCGCGGTGACGTCCTACCGGGCTGCCTTCGTGCGCGCCCGGACCCGGGCCCGTCGGTGGGAGTCCAGCTCGGTCTTGCGCACCCGCACCGACTCGGGGGTGACCTCGACGCACTCGTCGGGAGCGCAGAACTCCAACGCCTGCTCCAGGTTCAGCAGGGTCGGCGGGGTCAGCCGCTCCAGCTCATCGCTGGTGGAGCTGCGTACGTTGGTGAGCTTCTTCTCCCGGGTGATGTTGATGTCCAGGTCGTCGCCTCGGGTGTGCTCGCCGACCACCATGCCGTTGTAGACCAGCGTGCCAGGCGCAACGAACATGGTGCCCCGATCGGCCAGCTGCATGAGGGCGTAGGCGGTCACCGGACCCAAGCGGTCCGAGATCAGCGAGCCGCTGTGCCGGGTACGCAGCTCGCCGACCCAGGGCCGGTAGCCGTCGAAGACGTGGTTCGCGATGCCCGAACCCCTCGTCTGGGTCAGGAACTCGGTGCGGAAGCCGATCAGGCCCCGGGAAGGAACGGTGTAGTCCAGCCGGACCCGCAGCTCGCCGTGGGTCATCGAGAGCAGCTCGCCCTTGCGGCCCGCGAGCAGCTGGGTGACCACGCCGAGATGCTCGGTGGGCACGTCCACCGAGAGCCGCTCGTACGGCTCGTGCAGCCGACCGTCGATGGTGCGGGTGACCACCTCGGGTTTGCCGACGGTGAGCTCGAAGCCTTCCCGGCGCATGGTCTCGACCAGGATCGCGAGCGCCAGCTCACCGCGGCCCTGCACCTCCCAGGTGTCCGGTCGCTCGGTCGGCAGCACCCGGATGCTGACGTTGCCGACCAGCTCGCTGTCCAGCCGGTTGCGCACCTGCCGGGCCGTGAGCTTGCCGCCGGGGTGCGGGTCGCGGCCGGCGAGCGGCGAGGTGTTGGTGCCGATGGTCATCGAGATGGCCGGCTCGTCCACCTCGATCCGGGGCAACGGGACCGGGTTGTCCAGGTCGGCCAGGGTGTCGCCGATCATCAGGTCCGGGATGCCGGCCACCGCCGCGATGTCGCCGGCGTCGGCGGACTCGGTGGGCACCCTGGTCAGCGCCTCGGTACGGAGCAGCTCGGTGATCTTCACGTGCTGCACGGTGCCGTCCTCACGACACCAGGCAACCGTCTGGCCGCGCTTGAGCCGGCCCGCCCGGATCCGGCACAACCCGATCCGGCCCAGGTAGGTGGTGGCGTCGAGGTTGGTGACGTGCGCCTGGAGGGGGGCGTCCATGTCGTCGGCCGGTGCCGGCACAGCCTTGATCAGCACCTCGAACAGGGCCGTCAGATCCTCGGCGTCGGGCACCGTGCCGTCCGCCGGACGCTCCCGGCTGGCCTTGCCGGCCCGCGCGCTGGCGTAGACCACCGGAAGGTCGAGCAGGCCGGCCGTGACGTCCTCACCCAGCTCCAGCTCGTCGGCCAGCTCCAGCAGCAGCTCGAGGGACTCGTTCACCACCTCGGCGCTGCGCGCGTCGGCGCGATCAGTCTTGTTGACCACCAGCACGACCGGCAGGTGCGCGGTGAGCGCCTTGCGGAGCACGAACCGGGTCTGCGGCAGCGGGCCCTCGCTGGCGTCCACCAGCAGCAACACGCCGTCCACCATCGCCAGCCCGCGCTCCACCTCGCCGCCGAAGTCGGCGTGGCCGGGGGTGTCGATGACGTTGATCGTCATGCTCTGCCCGCTGGAACGGCTGTGCCAGCACACTGAGGTGTTTTTGGCCAGGATCGTGATGCCCTTCTCCCGCTCCAGGTCGCCGGAGTCCATCACCCGGTCCTGGGGCTCGAAGCGGTCACCGAAAGCACCCGACTGCCGCAGCATCGCGTCGACCAGTGTGGTCTTGCCGTGGTCGACGTGCGCCACGATGGCGACGTTGCGGAGGTCGGTCCGCACGGCGGCTCGGGGACGGTTTGGGGCCTGTGTGGGCACGCGGGAGCTCCTGAAAGGGGTTGGCGGTACTCCCCAGGGTACCTGGCTGCCTCGGAGAGATCGCCGGCGCGGCAGGTGACGTGGGTCGCGTGGTCATGCCAGGTGAGTCGAAGAACCGTCCAAACTCTCGCGACCAGCGCGTTCTGCCTGCGGCGGTCGGCTCGGAACCGCTCCACGTCCCAGTGCCAGGCACAGCCGTCAACCTCAACCGCGACCCGCTCCTCGGGGAATGCCACGTCGAGCCAGCACGACCCCAGCGGGTGAGCCAGCCGCCAACCCACCAGCTCGGCGGCGCGCAGCAGCCGCACCAACTGACGCTCGGCCGCGAGCCCGCTCGATCACCAGCGATCACCAGTAGGTCGCCGGCCGTCCGAGAGCCGGTGGCGTTCAGCTGACGGCTGTGCGCCCGGCACAGCGCGGGGTAGCTCAACCAGCGCTGCAGAGCGCGATCAAGAACACCGGACCGCGCTTTCCGAGCGCCACCGCGGTCTCCAGCACAGTCAACGGCACCGCAGTGACAGAAACCTCTCGCAGCTCCTCCAGATCGACGTACGACAATTGACGCCGACGAAGCCAAACGCCGATCGACCGCATGCGTGGACATCCCCACCGATATCGCCTGCGAGCGCGAGATCACGCCGGCCTGCCGGCGGAGCAGCGAGCTCACCGTCACAGCACAATAGAAGCGACCGAACCCGCCGCGGTTCTATCTCGGCCGCGATCGCCGCCCACCGTCCTGGAGCCGAACCCGCCAACCTTGCGGTGATCGGCAATCGCGGCGTTTCCACCTCGAACAGCGCTGTTGAACCGCCTCGATCACCGATCAGCACCCGGACCGGAGTGCGGCGGCCAGCTCGGGAAGCAACACCCAGTCAGCGTCCAGCCAGTCCAATCCGCGCAGCTCGCCGACCCCCACCCAGCGCAGCTCCGCATGCTCCACCGCACTCGGTTCCGGGGAGCCCGGGGTCAACGCCGCCAGGTATACCCGGAGCACGCCGTGAGCCACCGGGCTCAACAGAAGGTCCGGCCCGAGCCTGCGCTGCACCTGAACACTCACGCCGAGCTCCTCGCGGCACTCCCTGCGCAGTGCCGCCACCTCGGACTCACCGTGTTCCACCTGCCCACCGGGCAGCTCCCAACGACCAGCCAGCTCCGCCGGCCGCGCGCGACAGGCGGCCAACAACATCCCGTCCCGCACGATCGCGGCGCCCACCACCACAAGCCAGGTCACCGGGTCACCGGGAAGGCCGGCCACCACGTCTCCACCCGGGCGCCGCCGTCCGGGCTCTCCGCCATCCGCACACCCCCACCCCGGCCGGCCACCAGCGCGGCGACCAGGGCCAGCCCCAGACCAGCGCCGCCGCTCAGCCCACCGCGGTCGGCCTCCAGCCGGGTGAACCGGTCGAACACCCGCTCCCGGTCCTCCGTGGGAACCCCAGGGCCGTCGTCGTCGACCACCAACCTGACGGTGCCGGCCGAGGGCAACACCGAGATCCGAACCCGGGACCGTGCGTAGCGGCGGGCGTTGGCCAGCAGATTGTCCAGCACCAGGGCGACCTCACCGGGGGAGGCGGCGGCCCGGGTGGGCAGCGAAGCGGTCAGGCTCAGCCGTGGGTCGGCGGCCTCATCGGCGGGAACCGCCCGGCAGATGGCCGCCCGCGCCTCGCTCGCCAGGTCCACCGGAGTGGCCGGTGGACGCGCGCCGGCATCCGCCCGGGCCAACGCCATCAGGTCGGACAGCAGTTGGGAGAGCCGGGCTGCCTCGCCGGCCACCGAACGCAGGGTCTCCTCGGCCAACGCCGGGTCGGGGTGCAGCACCGCCACCTCGGCCTGAGCCCGGATCGCCGCCACCGGGGAGCGCAGCTCGTGCGCGGCGTCACCGGTGAACCGCTCCAGCCGGGCCGATGCGGTGTCCCGGCGGGCCAGCAGCTCGTTGAGCTCCTCGGCCAGCGCCCGCAGCTCGTCGGCGGCGGGCGGCACCGGCAGCCGTTCCCCGTGCGGCAACGTCACTGC
>JALYVZ010000007.1 GCA_030852965.1 Actinomycetota bacterium
GGGCGGGCGTCGACCCGGCCGCGCTGGTGGCCGTGGCGCAGGCCTGCCGCGACACCGAGCGGCTGCGGTTCGCCTACACCTCGGCGTCCGGGGAGCGCAGCGAGCGGCACGTCGAGCCGTTGCGGTTGGTGCGCCTCGGCCGGCGGTGGTACGTGGTCGCCTACGACCTGGGCCGACATGACTGGCGCAGCTTCCGGCTGGACCGGTTGACGCATCCGGCGACCACCGGCGCGCGGTTCCGTCCGAGGGCGCTGCCGGCTGAGGACGCCGCCACGTTCGTCCGCGCGGGCATCGGCAACCTCCCCGTGCCGTACGAGGTGGAGGCGGTGGTGCGGGCACCGGCCGAGCGGGTGCGCACGGCGATCGGGCGCTGGGCGCAGGTGCAGGAGAACGGCGAGGGCAGCGCACTGGTGCGGATGCGGGCCGACTCGCTGGACTGGCCGGCGATGGCCCTGGGCAGCCTCGGAGCCGAGTTCACCGTGCTCGGGCCACCGGCCATGCGCGAGTACCTACGGGACTGGAGCGAGCGGTTCGGTCGGGCGGTGACCGATGACGCTGGCGGCGAAACTCGGTAGAGGATCACCCGCCGGCCGTCTAGCCTGATCCCACACCCATCGCAGTGACCCTTGGTCTCACCATGCCTGAGGGGGCAGACACCCATGCAATCACGCCCGCACCGAGCGATACCCATAGCTCGGATCCTGCGATTCCACGCAGCCGCGGCCTGGCGATATCCCAGGCTGGTCGTCTGCTGTCTGCTGGCCGCACCACTGACGGTGCTGGTCGACGCAATTGCGCCGCCACTGATCGTGGCGCGCGTGCTGAACCGACTGAGCACCGGTGACTACCAGCCACACCAGCTCTGGGCCAGCTTCCACACCGATCTGATCGCCTACGCCGTCGTGGTGCTGCTGGGTTGGCTCGTGACCTGGCGGATCCTCGACTACTTCCTGTGGCGGCTGGAGTCCAGGGTGCAGCGCGACATGGCGCAACGCTGCTTCGGTCACCTCATCGGCCAGTCCGCCGACTTCCACGCGAACACCTTCGGCGGGTCGCTGGTCTCCCAGACGACCAAGCTGTTGGGCAGCTACATCCGGATCGCCGACACCACGATCTTCCAGCTGCTCCCGTTGGTCTGCGTGGTGGGCTCGATCGTCGCGATCATGTCGGTCCAGGCGCCGGTGTTCGCGGTGATCCTGGCGCTGTTCTCGGTGGCCTATGTGGTGACGGCCGCGTTCGTGTCCAGACCGGTGCGGCGGATCGGTGCCGAGTTCGCGGCCACCGACAGCGACCAGACCGGCAACCTGGCCGACGCCATCTCCAACGTGCTGGCGGTCAAGAGCTTCGCCCAGGAGCGGCACGAGCGCCGGCGATTCGCCGAGGCGACCGAGCGCACCCGAGCGCAGGTGATGCGGCTGGCTCGCGCACACATGCGACAGATGGCCTACTTCGGGGGGTTGACCAGCATCATCTCGATCGGGGCGTTCGTGGTGGCCACCGACGGCGTGGTCTCTGGAGGAGCCGAGATCGGCACGATGTTCTTGATTGTGAACTACACGATCTCGGCCGTCCAGCAGCTGTTCGAGTTCAGCAACTCGGGCCTGCGCACGTACAACCGGGCCTTCGGTGACGCAACCGACATGCTGCTGATCCTGGAACGTGAATCGGAGATCCAGGACCCGCCTGTGCCGGAGCGCTCGCGTATCGGCGCCGGCGAGGTGCGGTTCGACGACGTGATCTTCCGGCACGCCGGCTCGCGAAAGTCTCTGTTCACCGGCCTCAACCTGCACATCGAGCCGGGGGAACGAGTCGGCCTGGTCGGACACTCGGGTGCGGGCAAGACCAGCGTCACCCGGCTGCTGCTGCGCTTCTCCGACCTGGACGGCGGGCGGATCCTGCTCGATGGGCAGGACATCGCCCAGATCACCCAGGCGGACCTGCGGGAGAGCATCGCCTACGTGCCCCAGGAGCCGCTGCTGTTCCACCGCTCGATAGCTGAGAACATCGCCTACGGCCGGCTCGACGCCGACCCGGCGGAGATCGAGCTGGCCGCCGCGCGAGCCAACGTGACGCAGTTCATCGAGGGCCTGCCGGACGGCTTCGGCACCCTGGTGGGCGAGCGCGGCGTCAAACTGTCTGGTGGTCAGCGCCAGCGCATCGCGATCGCCAGGGCGATGCTGAAGGGCGCGCCGATCCTGTTGCTGGACGAGGCGACCTCGGCGCTGGACAGCGAGAGCGAGGCGCTGATCCAGGACGCGCTGTGGACGCTGATGGAGGGCCGCACCACCATCGTCATCGCGCATCGGCTGAGCACCATCCAGCGGATGGACCGCATCATCGTGCTGGACGAGGGCCGGATCGCCGAGACGGGCTCGCACCGGGAGCTGCTGGACAACCCGGGCGGTATCTATGCCTCGTTCTGGGCCCACCAGTCCGGCGGGTTCCTGGAGGGTGAGCAGCTGGCCCGCGCCTGAGCCGATCAGGCGCGGGCCCGGCGTCGGCTCCGGTGCGAACATGTTTCGCGCCGGAGCCGGCATTTCGACTTGCCGCTGATAGCCACAACACTCGCGTTCGGGCCAGGGCCGAGTGGCGCTTCTCCAGCGATGAGGCGTTCGCTAGTCGGGCCAGATCGGGTGGCGTTTCTCCAGGAACGCTGCCATGCCCTCCCGGGCGCCGGCAGTCTGGGACACCGACGCCATTACCTCCACCGCGATCGTGTACGCGTCCACCTCCGGCCGGTCCAACTGGGCGTAGAGCGTCTGCTTGCCGATCGCCTTGCCGAGCCGGCTTCCCCGGGCGGCTCTGGCCAGCAGCTCGTCCACTCGTTCGTCCAGCTCGGCGTCCGGTACCGCGTAGTTGACCAGGCCCCAAGCAGCGGCCGTCTTCGCGTCGATGATGTCGCCGGTCAGGGCCAGCTCCATCAGCCGTTTGCGCCCGATGTTGCGGGCCACCGGCACGGCCGGGGTGTGGCAGAACCAGCCGCCCTTGCCGCCGGGCAGCGCGAATCCGGCCGACTCGGCGGCCACCGCAAGGTCACAGGAGGCCACCAGCTGACAGCCGGCGGCGGTGGCTAAAGCGTGCACCCGAGCGATCACCACCTGCGGCACGGACTGGATCAGCCGCATTACGTTCGTGCACGTCAACAGCAGCTCACGAACCCCGGCCAGGTCGCGGGCGGCGACGTCGGCGAAGTCGTGTCCGGAGCAGAACACCGGGCCTTCGGCGCCAAGCACGATGCCGGTGGCGTCGGTGCGCCCGGCGGCCTCGAGCGCGGCCTGCAGCTCGTCGAGGTGCTCGCCGGACAGCGAGTTGCGCCGTTGTGGGCGGTTCATGGTGATCCGGACGGTGTCCCCGTCGTGCATGACGAGCAGGTGCTGGTACTCCGACATGCCCCGACGGTAACCGTGCCGAACAGCGACGAAAGCCGCGGATGCCTCTGTATCGGTGGCACCGGTGATCATCAGGCTCTCACCGTTGGTGAGAACGGGCGGAAACCGCGCTCATGCCCTGATGATCACGGGAGCGCGGCGCGTGGGGCCCGGCGAACAGCGCCGCCGGTCGCCCGCTCCACCAGCCGCCGCCACCGTGGCCGTACTCCTCGGGCACCGGCGACGCCCAGGAACCCTGCCTTGCCCGCTTCGGCCGGACCTCAGTCTTACCTGGCGGACCGCCGCTATGCAAACAAACCGGCGCGCCGGTCGGTTTCTCCATCTGGCACAACCCCGGAGGGACAACCCCCGGAGGCACGATGCTTTGGGCGTCGGTGATCTCGCCACTAGGATCATGTCCTTGACCCGCTGCCGGTCGAACAAGGGGTGCCCAAGTCCTGCCCGGTGCCTCCCGCTCGGGTGCGCCCTCGGTGAGCCCGGTGGCCAGGAACACCCGCCTGCGCTGCGACATCGCGTACGGTGCCACATCCAGCAGCCCGAGCGGGTACCGGTACTGCTCCACCAACATCAGCCGATCGCCGTCCAGCGCGATGACCAGCGATAGTCCGGTTTGTCGATGACTCCCCAGCTGCCGTCCGAGCTGTCCGGGCTTCGGATGCGGTCCTCCCGGCAGCCAGCCAAGCGTTGACATGCACCTGCCGGGTGCTCAGCCTTTCCACGGAGTGTGACGGTATAGCGTGTCGACCGTGCGCCTCGTCATCGCCCGCTGCCAGGTCGACTACCTGGGCCGGCTCACCGCGCACCTGCCGATGGCCCCCCGGCTGCTGCTGGTCAAGGCCGACGGATCGGTGAGTGTCCACGCCGACGACCGGGCATACAAGCCGCTGAACTGGATGAGCCCCCCGTGCTGGCTCTCCGAAGAGCCCGGCGTATGGACGGTCCGCAACAAAGCGGACGAGTCGCTGGTGATCACCATCGACGAGGTGCTGCACGACTCCTCGCACGAGCTCGGGGTGGATCCCGGCCTGGTCAAGGATGGTGTCGAGGCGCACCTGCAGGAGTTGTTGGCCGAGCATCCTGCGACCCTCGGTGACGGGTTGACCCTGATCCGCCGCGAGTACATGACCGCGATCGGGCCGGTCGACCTGCTCTGCCGGGATCCCGCCGGCGGCACGGTGGCTGTGGAGGTCAAGCGGCGGGGTGAGATCGACGGCGTCGAGCAGCTCACCCGCTACCTGGAGCTACTCGGGCGCGATCCACTGTTGTCCCCGGTGGCCGGGGTCTTTGCTGCCCAGCAGATCAAGCCGCAGGCCCGCACACTGGCTGTTGACCGGGGTATCCGTTGCGTGGTGGTGGACTACGACGGTTTGCGCGGCATGAAGCGCGACGATCTGCGGCTGTTCTAGCGCGACGATCTGCGGCTGTTCTAGGGTGCGGCCCGACCCTGCGGGCGAGAGGATTAACACGCGCGGCGGTGTTCTGGGCCGCAGGGGTGAGGAGATCGCCGCCCGGCTGCGCTGGGGGATTGTCACGGTGAACGGCGTGGTCCTTCCGCCGATCCCCGTGATGAGATTCTCCCCCGGCTTGTGGGGATGCGGGCGCTGCTGCGGCTGGTGCGTGCCCGGCACGGGTGAGGTGGGGATGGCAGGATCGCGACACGGGGGACGGTAGCCGGCGGGTGGATAGAGCACAGCGATCGAGGAGGTAGCACCGTGGCTCGGGAGTTCGAGGCGGTTGGAGTGGTGGGTTTCGGCACCATGGGTGCGGGGATCGCGGAGGTGTTCGCCCGCAACGGCCTGCGGGTGGTGGGTGTCGAGCAGGACGCCGACGGAGCCGCCCGCGGCCGAGCCCACCTGGAGAACTCGACGACCCGGGCGCAGTCCCGAGGCAAGCTGACCGAGCAGGCCGCCGCCGCGCTGCTGGGTCTGATCACGATCAGCACCGAGCTGGCCGACCTGGCCGACGTGGACCTGGTGGTCGAGGCGGTCCCCGAGCGGCTTGAGCTGAAAGTGGCTGTGTTCGCCGAGCTGGACAAGA
This sequence comes from Actinomycetota bacterium, assembly GCA_030852965.1. Classification (GTDB taxonomy): domain Bacteria; phylum Actinomycetota; class Actinomycetes; order Mycobacteriales; family Pseudonocardiaceae; genus Pseudonocardia. The sequence continues at coordinate 5,427 of JALYVZ010000007.1, forward strand.
TCTGCCGTCCGGATGTGGTGCTGGCGTCCAACACATCGTCGCTGTCGATCACCGAGCTGGCCGTGCGGACCGGCCGGCCCGGCAAGGTGGTCGGGATGCACTTCTTCAACCCCGCGCCGGTGCTCAAGCTGGTCGAACTGGTGCGCACCGTGGTCACCGAACAGGACGTCGTCGACGACATTGCCGCCTTCGCCGGAAAGCTCGGCAAGGTGCCTGTGGTGATCGGCGACCGCGCCGGGTTCATCGCCAACGCGCTGCTGTTCGGCTATCTCAACCACGCCGTCGAGATGTACGAGAGCCGCTACGCCAGCCGCGAGGACATCGATGCGGCGATGCGGTTCGGCTGTGGTTACCCGATGGGACCGCTGGCGTTGCTCGACCTGATCGGGCTGGACACCGCCTACGAGATCCTCGAGACGATGTATGCCCAGTCGCGCAGCCAGATGCACGCACCGACGCCGGTGTTCAAACAAATGATGACCGCCGGGCTGCTCGGACGGAAAAGCGGCCGGGGCTTCTACACCTACCAGGATCTGGACTCCTCCAAGGTCGTCGCCGACACCCTGACCCCGGCGGCCGGCGAGGCGGATGCGCCCGCCAGGGAGATCGGCGTGGTCGGGGTGGTCGGCACCGGAACCATGGCTACCGGCATCGCGGAAGCGCTGGCCAAGGCCGGTCTGGACGTCGTGATGCGCGGGCGGTCCGAGGGCAAGGTGGAGGAGTCGCTCGGCAAGCTGAAGCGCTCCCTGGACAAGGCGGTGGTGCGCGGCAAGCTGTCCGAGGCCGATCGGGACGCCGCGGTGGCTCGCGTCGGCGGGACGACGGGCTTCGAGGGCTTCGCTCGCTGCGACTTGGTCATCGAGGCGGTCGCGGAGGAGCTGGACGTCAAGTGCGCGGTGTTCGAGACCCTGGACGAGGTGTGCAAGCCGGGCGCCATCTTGGCGACCACGACCTCCTCGTTGCCGGTGATCGAGTGCGCGGCGGCCACTGACCGGCCCGCTGACGTCATCGGGCTGCACTTCTTCAACCCGGCGCCGGTGATGAAGCTGGTCGAGGTGGTCAGCACGATCTCCACCTCGGCCGGCGCGGTGGCCGCCGCCGCAGAACTGTGCGCCAGACTCGGCAAAGAGGCGGTGTTCTGCGGTGACCGCGCCGGGTTCATCGTCAACGCGCTGCTGTTCCCGTACCTCAATGACGCAGTGAAGATGTTGGAGGCGCACTACGCCAGCGCCGACGACATCGACGCGGCCATGAAGACCGGCTGTGCGTTGCCGATGGGCCCCTTCGAGCTGCTCGATGTGGTCGGGCTGGACGTCTCGTTGGCCATCGAGAAGACCCTGTACCGAGAGTTCCGGGAGCCGGCTTTCGCGCCGGCCCCTTTGCTCGAGCACCTAGTCACAGCCGGGCGGTTGGGACGCAAGACGGGCCAAGGGTTTCGCGACTACGTCGGCAGGTAACGCCGAGGTCTTCGGCGGTAGGTGGCCGGACCGGAGCCTAGTTCCGGTGACCGGCCGGGGCGGGTCGGCGACGCAGCGGACTCGGTCGGGGCTTGGGCTCCGGCCGCGATGAGGTCGACGTGTTGGCACTCTGGTCGTCGGATGCCGGTGCGTTGGCACTCTGATCGCCGCTGGACACGAGCCCACCGGCCCCGTGGTTTTGCGCTCTCGCGGCCTCGGTACCACCCGGCTCGGCGGGCCCAACATCGGCGGGCTTGGTGGTGTCGGGATCGGCGGGCGTGGTGGCGTCGGGATCGGCGGGCGTGGTGGCGTCGGGATCGGGCGGCTCGGGACCGGAGTCCCGCGGTGGCTCGGGTCGATCACCGATGTGGCCGACGCCCGTGGTGGCGGTGGGCGTGGGGAGTTCGGGGGGAGCCAGCGCGGGGACGACCTGGTTCAGGACGCTACGCAGGTCAGTGAGTTGGCGGCGTAGCCGATCGCGCAGCGAGTCGAGCTCCGCAACCCTTCGAGTGGCTGCGTCAATGGTGGACCGAGCGGTGTTCTGCGCGTCCGCCACCAGATTCCGGGCCCGCGCTCCGGCGTCCTCGAGCTGCCGTGCGGTCTGCGCGGTCGCGTTTTCCAGACGCGCTTTGGCCTCAGCCTGGCTGGTCACGCGATCGCGCTCCATACTCGTTGCGAGCTCTGCCCGCCGGGTCGCCATGGCGATCGTGAAGTCTTCCTCGACCTGGCTTCGCTGGGCCGCGCTCGTGGCGTCCAACTCGTTGCGCTCGGCGGCCGTCGTCGTGTGTCGGCGCTCCAGCTCGGCGGAGACGTCGGCGCGCAGCCGGGTGGTCTCGGTGTTCGCCTCCGCTCGGATACGCTGAGCCTCGGTGCTCGCCTCGGTGCGGATGCGGGCCGCTTCGGCGGCCGCATGGCCCAGCACTCGTTCGCGTTCCAGCTTCAGCGCGGCGCGTTCGTGCTCAAGCCGTAGCCGCTCCCTCTCATTGCGGATGGGCAGATCAGCCGCGCTCGCCTCGGCCTTGGCGATGATGGCCGCGGCCTCGGTGTCAGCGCGACGCAGTTGCTCGGCCACCTCGTCCTGGCCGAGCTGGAGCATGGACCGCAGCCGCTCGCTCATCCCTTCGACGCTCTCCGGCGCGACGGACAACCTGCGCAGCTGCCCCTTGAGTCGGTCGGTCTCGGCCCACGCCACGTTCACCTGACGGGCCAGCTGGCCGTTCTGCTCGACCGCGGCGTCCCGGTCGGCGGCCAGCATCCGAAGCTGTGCGTCCAAGTGACGTAGATAATCATCGACCTGCGCCGGGTCGTAGCCCCGCCGGCTGACGGCGAAGGCGGATCCGTGCGCCGGCAGGTGATCTTCTCCAGCGAGCATGACGCACACGGTACTCGGGCCTTGTCACGCTGTCGTGGGCGGAGGTCACCCCAAAGAGTGTCGCCACTACCTCGTGGTCACAAGCGTCACACACCCCGGAATCGGTTGATCGCTTCGAGGTGTTGCCGGCGCTTCTCCGGGTCGCGAACTCCGAGCCCCTCGGAGGGGGCCAGGCAGAGCACGCCGACCTTGCCCTGGTGGACGTTGGAGTGCACGTCGAAGGCCGCCTGCCCGGTCTCTGCCAGCGAATAGACGCGAGACACGGTCGGGTGGATCTTACCTTTGGCCACCAGTCGGTTGGCCTCCCATGCCTCCCGGTAGTTGGCGAAGTGGGAGCCCACGATCCGCTTCAGGTTCATCCACAGGTATCGGTTGTCGAACACGTGCTCGTATCCGCTGGTCGAGGCGCAGGTCACGATCGTGCCGCCCTTCCGGGTCACATACACGCTCGCGCCGAACGTCTCCCGCCCCGGGTGCTCGAAGACGATGTCCGGGTCGTCGGCGCCGGTCAGCTCCCGGATGCGGCCGCCGAAGCGCTTCCACTCCTTCGGATCCTGATGGTGTTCGTCGCGCCAGAACCGGTATCCCTCCTCGGTCCGGTCGATGATCAGTTCGGCGCCCATCCGCCGGCAGATCTCGGCCTTCTCCGGCGAGGAGACCACACAGACCGGGGTTGCTCCGCCGTTGAGCGCGAACTGCGTCGCGTAGGAGCCCAGCCCCCCCGAAGCGCCCCAGATGAGCACCGTGTCGCCCTGCTTCATGCCGGCGCCGTTGCGGGAGACGAGCTGGCGATAGGCGGTCGAGTTGACCAGACCCGGACTTGCCGCCTCCTCCCAGCTGAGATGGTTTGGTTTGGGCATGAGCTGGTTGGACTTCACCAGGGCAAGCTCGGCGAGACCGCCGAAGTTCGTCTCGAAGCCCCAGATGCGCTGCTCCGGGTCCATCATCGTGTCGTTGTGGCCGTCCGAGCTCTCTAGCTCGACCGACAGGCAGTGGGCCACCACCTCGTCGCCGGGCTTCCAGAGATTCACTCCCGGACCGGTGCGCAGCACCACGCCGGCCAGGTCGGAGCCAACCACGTGGTAGGGCAGGTCGTGGCGCTTGGTCAGCGGCGACATCCGCCCATACCGCTTGAGGAAGCCGAAGGTGGACATCGGCTCGAAGATCGACGTCCAGACCGTGTTGTAGTTGATCGCACTGGCCATGACGGCCACCAGCGCTTCACCCGGCCCGAGCTCGGGCGTTGCCACCGAGTCGAGGTGCAGGCTCTTCCTCGGGTCCTTGTCCCTGCTGGGCAGGCCGGCAAACATCTCCGCCTCGTCGGCTCGGACGGTCACCCCCCGGTAGTGGTCCGGGACCGTGAGCCCGCCGATGTCGCCGAGCTCGTCAGCGAGGATCGCGTCGAGGATCTCCTGCACGGAATGCCTCCGGTGTATCTGAGATGAGGTGACTGTGACGCCAGCATGCATTGATCGAACTACGTTACCGATGGGTAACACGGCTGGACAGATGCGTGTGAGCTACCTCGCGGTATTTCCGGCCCGGAGGAGATCGCCATTACGCGCAGCAAGTACCGGAGCAGACTGCCAATACGCGCTGCAGGTAGGAGACACGCCCGTCCTCCGTGCGGAGAATGGATCAGCTTGCGGAATTCGCCGCGGGCTCGACCAGCTCAATGAGAACGCCGCCGCCGTCCTTCGGGTGCACGAAGTTGATCCGGGAGTCGGCGGTGCCCCGGCGGGGCTGGTCGTAGAGCAGCCGCACGCCTCGCATCCGCAGATGTGCGCAGGTCGCGTCGATGTCCCGCACCCGGTAAGCCATCTGCTGGATACCGGGCCCGTTGCGGCCGATGAACTTCGCGATGGTGGAGTTCTCGTTGAGCGGTGCCAGCAGCTGGACCGCGGGGCCGCCGTGGTCACCGGGTGCGTTCAGCATGGCTTCTCGGACGCCCTGCTCCTCGTTGACCTCGATATGGGTCGCCTGCAGCCCGAGGGTGTCGGCGTACCACTGGATCGCCACCTCCAGGTCTGGCACCGCGATGCCCACATGATCGATCGTCGTCACCACACCCGGCAGCTCGTTCATCCCGAGAATGTAACCGATGGATCCGAGTGCTGTGCCTGCCTTCACCTGGCGCTGTGCCCGTCTTCACCCGAGCGCCGGGGGCCGGCGCGGGTAAGGTCGGGTCAGTCCACCGCCGTCGGAGTCGCTGGAGGTTGCTGTGACCCGGTCCGTGATCGTTGCTGGAGCCCGTACGCCGATGGGGCGACTGCTCGGGTCGCTCAAGGACTTCTCCGGTGCTCAGCTCGGTGGCGTGGCGATCAAGGCCGCGCTGGAGCGGGCCGGGGTGGCCCCCGATCAGGTGCAGTACGTGATCATGGGTCAGGTGCTGACCGCCGGCGCGGGTCAGATCCCGGCAAGGCAGGCCGCAGCCGCCGCTGGGATCCCGATGGACGTGCCAGCGCTCACGATCAACAAGGTCTGTCTGTCGGGCATTGATGCGATCGCGCTCGCCGATCAACTCATCCGGGCAGGGGAGTTCGACATCGTGGTGGCGGGTGGTCAGGAGTCGATGACCAAGGCACCGCACCTGCTCGGCAAGTCGCGAGAAGGCCACAAGTTCGGCGAGATCACGATGCTGGACCACCTGGCGTACGACGGTCTCTTCTGCGCGTTCGACCAGGTCGCGATGGGTGTCTCCACGGAGAAGTTCAACTCACGTTACGAGTTGAGCCGTGCGGACCAGGACGAGTTCGCCGCGCGCTCGCACCAGCTCGCGGCCAAGGCCGCCTCCTCCGGGGTCTTCGCCGAGGAGATCGCTCCGGTGACCATCCCGCAGCGCAGGGGCGATCCAAAGATCGCGGACATCGATGAGGGTGTGCGGGGCGACACGACGGCCGCGAGCCTGAGCAAGCTGCGTCCGGCGTTCTCCTCCGACGGCACCATCACCGCCGGTTCCGCGTCACAGATTTCCGATGGCGCGGCCGCCGTCGTGGTGATGAGCAAGGCCAAGGCGGAGAACCTCGGCCTGACCTGGCTCGCCGAGATCGGTGCGCATGGCGTGGTGGCTGGACCAGACGCCAGCCTGCACGAGCAGCCGGCCAACGCAATCGAGGCCGCTTGCCGCAAGGAGGGCATTGCGCCCGCCGACCTTGACCTGATCGAGATCAACGAGGCATTCGCCGCTGTCGGCATCGTTTCGACTCGCAAGCTCGAGCTGGACTCGGACAAGGTGAACGTCAATGGCGGCGCCATCGCGCTCGGTCATCCCATCGGGATGTCCGGTGCCCGGATCGTGCTGCACCTGGCCCTGGAGCTGCGTCGGCGTGGTGGCGGAGTCGGCGCCGCCGCGCTGTGCGGAGGTGGTGGCCAGGGTGCCGGCCTGGTGATCAGGGTGCCGGCGGCGAGCTGATTGCTGAGTCGCACATACTCGCCTGATGGTCCGCCAACGGAGCGTCCCGGAACTCGTCAGCGAAGCTCAGGACGGTAATCCCAGAGCCGTCGCCAGGCTGATCTCCCTGGTCGAGGACGCGAGCCCGAGACTGCGTGAGGTAGCGGCGGCGTTGGCGCCACATACCGGTAAGGCCCAGGTTGTCGGGCTGACAGGATCTCCCGGTGTCGGAAAGTCGACGACGACATCAAACCTGGTCACGGCACTGCGTGCGCAAGGCAAGCGGGTCGGTGTGCTTGCTGCGGACCCTTCGTCGCCATTCTCCGGTGGAGCCCTGCTCGGTGACCGGGTCCGGATGCAGGACCACGCCACCGACAGAGGCGTGTTCATCCGGTCGATGGCGACCCGTGGCCACCTCGGCGGCCTGGCCTGGGCAACTCCACAGGCTCTGCGGGTGCTCGATGCGGCCGGGTGCGAGGTCGTCCTGCTGGAGACGGTCGGCGTCGGCCAGTCCGAGATCGAGGTCGTCGCGCTGGCTGACACGACGATCGTGCTGCTCGCACCCGGGATGGGCGACGGCATCCAGGCGGCCAAAGCCGGCATCCTGGAGATCGCGGATCTGTTCGTGGTGAACAAGGCCGACCGCGATGGTGCCGACCAGACCGTACGGGACCTGCGATACATGTTGTCGCTGGGTGAGCGCAGGGAACGGGACGGATCGGTGTGGAAAGCGCCGATTGTGAAGACCGTCGCGTCCAAGGGCGTCGGAATCGACGACCTGGTGGCAAAGATCGACGAGCACTGGGAGTGGATGAACACCAGCGGCCAGCGCGAACAGCGGCGGCAGCGCCGTGCGGAGTCCGAGATCGAGGCGATCACGCTCGAGCAAGTGCGGGAGCGCATCAGTGATGTCCGAGGTGGTGACGCGCTGCCCGAGCTGGCCAAGCGAGTGGTGGCGGGTGAGATCGACCCGTACACGGCGGCTGACGAGTTGGTGGACACGGTCAGCTCGGGGTAGCTGCCGGCGTGGCTCGGGCGATTGATCCTTTGTCCAGCAGGGTGGTGAGCCGAGTCGAGCCGATCCGGGACGTCAGTTCCCGTGCGGTGCGGGTGTGCGTCTGTGCGGACGAGGGATCGTCGGTGGCACTGAACGCGAGCGCGAGATCGACATGGACTGCCGCGACATCCCTGGCCGATCCCCCTCCGATGCTCAGCGCATGTTTGAGGTCGGCGATGGCCTCCTCGTCGTCGTGCAACGTGTGCAATCCGTGGCCCCGGTGCCGGTAGAGGGCAGCCAGGTCGAACTCCAGACACATGGCACCGGGGTAACCGAGGTCGACCCTCAACGGTCTGCCCGCCAACTGCTGCTCGGCGACCAGGTATGCGGAGCGGGCCTGGTCGGCCAGACCGGCGGACGCGAGGGTGTCCCCACGATTCGCGGCGAACCACGCTCGAAGAACTGGAGATGTGTCTGACCGGCTCAGATCCTGAGCCTGCTGGATCAGCTCCAGCGCGGCTGGCTCCCGGCCGATCCCGGCCAGCAACTGGGACTGCTCGACCATGGCCCAGCTGATCAGCAGTGCGTCGCCCGCATCGTGGCTCACCTGCTTGGCCCGCTCGAAGTGCCGCCACGCGCTGGCGGGGAGGGACCTGTCGTTCGCTACCTGACCGGCAAGCATCGAGGCCGCCCCCACCAGCCGCCCCAACCGTCGTCGAGGGTCTGGCGAAATCGCGTGCGTCAGCACCCGCTCGAGGTGCGACAACTGGGCGCGCACAGACCCCGCGACGGCCGCCGAGCCGAGTCTGCCGTCCAGCGCGCTCGTCGCCGCCAGCTGTGCATCCAACAGGTCGATGGCGGCATCGTCCACGGCCGCGGCAACCGCCAACTCGGTGCGAAGCAGCTCGGCTTCATCAGGCTCGTCAGCGGGAGCCTGGGGCACCAGGCCCAGCTCCTCGTCGGTGCGCCCGTACAACTCGCACAACAGGATTCGATACGTCTCCTCCGGGATGACGTGCTGGTTTTCCCACCGGGACAGCTGTGTCTTGAGGCTGGACGGTGCGGCGACATTGATGCCGCGCTGAGTGGCCAGGGCCGCGAGCTCTGCGGCGGCTTGGCCCTGAGACCAGCCGAGGCTCGCCCGGGCCGCGCGCAGGAAGCCGCCTTCGGTTGTCATGACCCCATCGTCGCAACGGTGTGGCATAGTGTCAACATGGTTGACGCAATCAATGTTAACAAGGAATGCTCGGTGTCGTCGACTGAGGGGGACTCGAATGGGCGGTGTTGTGGATCATCCAGTGTGTCTGGTCGGGATTGGGTCCGCGGGAGTGGGCGGTGTCGCGGTCGGTCTGGGTGTCGCGCGTCGCCGCCGACCGAAGGTGTCCAGACACGCAGCGATCGAGCCCAGGGGCGGTGCCCGGCTCAGGTCCGGGCGTAGAGGCGGACCGACCATGCGATCATGGCCGGGCTGGAGGTCGCGACGGCGTCGCAGGCGTGATCAGGCGGGCGGCTGAGCCAGCGCTCGGCGGGAAACGGAGGGTGGTGTGTCTGGACCTGAGTGCTCGAACTGGCCGCTGCGGCTGGCCCGGCTGGACACGGCGATTCTGGCTGCGGTGACACTGGCCATCGTGCTGGTCGCGGGTTGCACCGCCGGGCCGCAGGTGGCCGCCGGGGCACCGCAGAGAATCGAGCTGACTTACGTGGACGGTGCCGTGCGTGGCGGGGTGAGCCGAGTACCGGTCGGACTTGGTCGACACGTGCGGCTGGTGGTCACTAGTGATGTCGCCGACGAGGTACACGTCCACGGCTACGACCTGAAGGCGGACGTGCCCGCCCACGGCGCGGCGATGGTGGACTTCGTGGCGGATCGGTCGGGGGTGTTTGAGGTGGAGTTGGAGTCCCGAGGTGCACAGCTTGCGCAGCTTGAGGTCCGGTGACCGCCTGGATCAGGTGAAGTCTCCAGCCGCTCGACGCACACGTTCGAGCAGTTCGTTGAGCTGCTCGGCCTGGCGGCCGGTAAGCCCGACCAGACCGAAGTCGATGTCTGTCAAGGCTTTGGTCGCGTCGGTCATTCGGGATCCGCCGGCCTCGGTGATGCTGACCAGCGTGGCACGCCGATCGGTGGGATGTGGCGAACGCTTGGCCAGGCCGTCGCTCTCCAGCCGGTCGACGATGTTTGTCACACTGGTCGGGTGCAACTGCAGCCGTTCGCCCATGACGCGCATCGGCAGACTTCCTCGGCGCGCGAAGGTGAGCAGCACGAGCGCTTCGTAACGGGCGAAGGTCAGCCCGTGCGGGCGCAGCGCGGCATCGGCAGCCGACAGCAGGATCTGTTGCACGCGCATGATGCTGGTGACCGCAGCCATCGTGCCCGCCGGCCCGATCCGGGCTTCCCACAGCGAGGCCGCCCGGGCTATCGGGTCGAACGGCAGCGGGCCTGACGTCATGGTCGCCGACGCTAGCAGCGAAGGTGGTCTGTGGTGGCCAACTCGCAGCTCTGCCCGCAACCGCTCTGCCCGCAACCGCTCTGCCCGCAACCGCTCTGGGCGCGGCGACGCCCGATGCGGCAGGGTGTGGTCATGCTCATTGCATTCAGCGTGGCCCCATCGGGTGGTGCTTCGGACAGCGTCGGCGACGCGGTAGCTGACGCTGTCCGGGTGGTGCGCGAGTCTGGACTGCCGAACGAGACGACCTCAATGTTCACCACTATCGAGACCGATGACTGGGATCGCGGGATGGAGGTGGTGAAGCGGGCCGTGGAGGCGGTGCTGGCGCACGCGAGCAGGGTCAGCCTGGTGTTGAAGGCCGACATCAGGCCCGGGCATTCGAATCAGCTCACAGCGAAGGTGGAGCGGCTGAACCGGACTCTTGAGGGCTGATCCCGGGCGCTTGAGGAACATCGGACGCTCGGCACCTGATCGCGGTCGTCGGAACCGGCCTAGCACGCGGTGCGGCGGCGTCGGGAGCGCGGCCGGCTAGATCGGCCGCCTCGCGTCAGCCGGCTCAGAAGCTCTCGTACCACCAGTAGCCATTGGCGTAAACCCAGGTCACGTTGAAGGTGGTCGCCAGGATCGCCACCACGCCGATCAGCAGCGCAATCCTGGCCAGCTTGACGGCCACGTCGCGCTTGAGGCTTACTCCGCCGAGAGCGACCGCTGCCGCGCCGAGTACCCAGCCCACCAACGGAATCACAGTGGCGCCGACGATCAGCCCGATCGCGGCGAGCGCGATACCGATGTAGGCGAGCATCGGGCTTTCGAGCGCCGCGGTCTTCTTGCGAGCGTCACTCAGCAGCCGGTCAGCGGTCGGGTTGTCCGAGGTCATGCGAGATCCCCTCCGTGGGCGATCGATTCGGCGACCGAGTCCTCGGCCACGCGGCGGTCATGGGGGATGCGACGGCATCCAGGACGTTCAACGAGGCGTACCGCCCGGCGGTGCTCCGCCATCTCGGTGACATGAGCCTGACCGTCCGCGTGATCGGCCCCACGACAGTGAGGTATTTGCTAGGGCTTCCGACTATCTTGGAGTCAGATGACGGGTCCGCTCCGCCGTGGTAGCACTGGAGGTTGTCCACCATGTCCGACATCGGCCAGCAGGACGGGCGCCAGCGGTGGCGCCACCGCTACACAGAGGCCGAGCGCACCGGGAAGGTGCGCGACGCCGACTTCACCACGCTGTCCGGCGTCGAGGTCGATCCGGTGTACGGGCCCCGCGACGGCGGATGCGGGCAGGACTTCGACCGCATCGGTTGGCCTGGCGAGTTCCCGTTTACCCGAGGGCTGCACGCGTCGGGTTACCGAGGCCGGGTCTGGACCGCGCGGCAGTTCGCCGGCTTCGGCAACGCCGAGCAGACCAACAAGCGGTTCCGCGACATCCTCGCCGGCGGCGGTGGCGGGCTGTCGGTCGCGTTCGACATGCCTACGCTCATGGGCCGTGACTCCGACGACCCGCGCAGCCTCGGCGAGGTCGGCCACTGTGGGGTGGCGATCGACTCCGCGGCGGACATGGACATCCTGTTCCGCGACATCTCGCTGGAGCAGGTCACCACGTCGATGACGATCTCCGGCCCGGCCGTCCCGGTGTTCTGCATGTACCTGGTGGCGGCGGAGCGCCAGGGCGCCCAGCCGTCCAAGCTGGACGGCACCCTGCAGACCGACATCTACAAGGAGTACATCGCGCAGAAAGAGTGGCTGTTCACCCCGGAGCCGCACCTGCGGCTGATCGGTGACCTGATGGCCTACTGCGTGCACGAGATCCCGAGGTACAAGCCGCTGTCGGTGTCCGGCTACCACATCCGCGAGGCCGGCTCCACCGCCGCGCAGGAGTTGGCGTTCACCCTGGCCGACGGGTTCGGTTACGTGGAGCTGGGGTTGTCGCGGGGCCTGGACATCGAGCAGTTCGCGCCCGGCCTGAGCTTCTTCTTCGACGCGCACATCGACTTCTTCGAGGAGATCGCCAAGTTCCGGGCCGCCCGTCGGATCTGGGCACGTTGGCTGCGTGACGTGTACGGCGCGCGGACCGTCAAGGCCCAGCAGCTGCGCTTCCACACCCAGACCGCCGGGGTGTCGCTGACCGCGCAGCAGCCGGACAACAACATCGTTCGGACGGCGCTCGAAGCCCTGTCAGCGGTGCTCGGCGGCACCCAGTCGCTGCATACCAACGCCCTGGACGAGGTGCTGGCACTGCCCAGCGACCGGGCCGCCCAGATCGCGCTGCGCACCCAGCATGTGATCTCCGAGGAGACCGGTGTGACCAACGTGGCCGATCCGTTGGGCGGGTCGTGGTACGTCGAGGCGCTCACCGACAAGATCGAGGCTGAGGCCGAGGTGATCTTCGACCGGATCAAGGACATGGCCCGGCTCGACGTGCCGAACAGAAACTACCCGATCGGCGAGATGACCTCAGGTATCCTGCGGGGCATCGAGGATGGCTGGTTCACCGGCGAGATCGCGGATGCCGCCTTCGCCTACCAGCAGGCCTTGGAGAAGGACGACAAGAAGCAGGTCGGGGTGAACGTGCACACCGCCACCGATGCCGAGGAGCTGGAGATACTGCGGATCAGCCACCAGGTCGAGCTGGACCAGCGGGATACCCTCGGTCGCCGGCGCGCCAGCCGGGATCAGGCCGAGGTGGACCGCCGACTGTCCGAACTGGTATCCGCCGCGTCCACGGACGCGAACCTGGTCGAACCGATGCTGCATGCGGTTCGTGCGGACGCGACCCTTGGCGAGATCTGCGGCGTGCTCAGGGACGAGTGGGGCGAATACCGTGAACCGGCCCGGTTCTGAGCTCGAGCGCCCGCCCAACGCGGCGGGAGATATTCAGCCCCTGTCACCTCGCGGCCCGGCCACGTCGTATCGATGTGGCCCAGCGGGAAGGTCCGAGCCGGCATTGGGCCGCGAGAGTTCGATGAAGCGGTATCCGTCGGGTGAATTGTCGCACGGGCGTAGCGAGTTGGCTCCCGGCAACCAACTCGTGGCCAAGACTGTGACCGACGATCAGGAGTGCGCTGATGACCGAGTCAGGACCCACCGACGACTTCCATCCTGAGCGCCCTGTTGCTGAGGGTGGGTCCGGGCCGACGGAACCGACCGGGGGGGCTGTCGGCGGCTCGACACCACCGCCTGACCCGTCGGCGGGTACCTGGGTCGCAAACGATCCGGGGTCTGGCACGTGGGCCAGCGGGCCCGCCGGATTGCCACCCGGCCAGTACCCACCCGGCCAGTACCCACCCGGCCAGTACCCACCCGGCCAGTACCCACCCGCTTACCAGCCCGGACATACCAACCCGTACTCCGCTGGGGGCTACCCGCAGGCCGGTCCGATGCAGCCCGGGTACCCGGGCCAGGCCTGGGCTCCGGCTCCGCCGACGAACGGTCTGGCGGTCGCCTCCTTGATACTCGGCATCGTCGGTCTCTGCCTGGGCTTCTTCGTGGTCCCGTTCATCGGTGCCGTCCCCGCGCTCATCTGCGGCTACCTGGGTCGCAAACAGATCCGGGAGCGCGGCGATGCTGGCGACGGAATGGCCCTGGCCGGCATCATCCTTGGCTGGATCGGCGTAGCCTCCCAGCTGGCCTGGGTGGCATTCTTCGTCTTCATCGGGGTGGCAACGAACGGTTTCCATTAGCGTCCGGCGCAGCCGGGAACCGGTGGGTGCGACCACCGGATGTGCCGCGTGCCAGGATGGATGCCGTGTCTCAACCTGATCCACGGCAGACCGCCGAACTGACCCGGGCGATGGCCGGCGCGGTGGACCTCTCCGGGCTGCGGGCCCGAGCCGACTCCGCGCGGACGGCGCCCTCTCCCCGAGCCGGCGCCCAGAGCCCCGCAGGTCCGCCCGGAGACCCGGCGCCCGGGGGCTCCTGGGTGATCGACGTCAGCGAGCAGACCTTCCAGACCGAGGTGCTGCAACGGTCTCTCCAGGTACCGGTGATCGTCGACCTGTGGGCTACCTGGTGCCAGCCCTGCAAGCAGCTGTCGCCGGTGTTGGAACGGCTGGCCGAGGAGGGTCGGGGTACCTGGATCTTGGCCAAGATCGACGTCGACGCCAATCCCCGGATCAGCCAGGCTTTCGACGTCCAGTCGGTTCCGACGGTGATCGCGGTGGCCAGCGGGCAGGCGGTGGAGGCGTTCAGCGGCGCGCAGCCCGAGCCGCAGGTCCGGCAGTGGATTCAGACGTTGCTCACCGAGTTCCGCGACCGGCTGCCGGGCATTCAGGCCGCCGAGCAGGCAGGAGGTGCCGCCGAGGCGGTCGAAGAGGAGCCGGACGACCCTCGGTTCACCGGCGCCGAGGAAGCCCTCGAACGCGGCGCCTACGCCGAGGCTGAGGTTGCCTACCAGGCCATCCTGGCCGTTGAGCCGGCCAACGAGAATGCCGCCGCCGCACTGTCCCAGGTGCGCTTCCTGGCCCGCGCGGAGCAGGCCGACCCTGGCTCGATCGCCAAGGCCGACGCCAACCCGGACAATCTGGCGGCCCAGCTCGCGGCCGCCGATGCTGAGCTGGCCGGCAACCGGGCAGATCAGGCCTTCGCGCGGCTGGTGGCGTGCGTCGGGCGCAGCACGGGGGAGGACCGTGACCGGGTCCGGGAGCATCTGCTGGGGCTGTTCGAGCTTTTCCCTCCCGACGACGCGCGGGTGTCCACGGCACGGCGGGCGCTGGCCAGGGTGCTGTTCTAGCGCGGCTGTTCCAGCGCCGTCGGTTGCGGGGGCGTCGGTGGCAGCGCGGCAGTTGTCGGCAGCCTCAGACGCCGCAGCTCGCCGGACCGCCGAGCACACCGGCCCGGAACTGCCGCACCCGGTCGAAGCCGAGGTCGCCGCCCGGTGCCTGGCCGTCGGCGTCGCGGGCCGCGAGGTCCTGACTCAGCAGCTCGTCCACAGCCTCGTCCAGGTCACCGGGGGAGAGCTCGAAGCCGGAACCGTGGTCGAACAGTGCCCCGGTGTATGCCCCCGTCAAACAGACGGCCGTGCGCCCCGCGTCGGGCCCGACCGCCGGTCGATCCAGGGCGGTCAGGGCGGCGAGGGCGTAACGGCTGACCAGGACGGTGGCGCTGGCGTAGTCACCGAAGCGCTGGTAGACCCCCGCCAACTCGTCACGGGATGTGCTGACGGCGAGGTCACCGGGGCAGGACCGGACCGGCGCGGGTCCGTTGATACCGGCCGCCGCGCAGCGTGCCCCGGACAGCATCCGAACGCCCGCCCAGCGGTGGCCGCGTGTGGTGGCCAGGTTGCCGAACCAGGCGCTCGCGTCACGTTCGAGGCTCGCGAGCAGCGCGCCCGGCGAGAGGTTTCCGCCCCTGGACGCGTCGGCCAGCGACCTGTACGACCGCTCGGTGAAGGTGGTGTCGGCGACGGTCATCCCGGCACACGCACGGGCGCCGGAGTCGTAGCCGGCGATGAATGCCGATGCCCGGTCGAAACCGTTGCCGTGGGCTCCCTGCGCGGACGCCAGGCCGACCGGGTCGCGGAAGGAGAGCAGACCCTGCAGCGCCCGGTCCAGCTCAACCGGGTTGGTTCGCAGGCCTCGGATGCGACCCTGGGCCACCGCGTGCACCGTCACACCCGCGAAGCAGTCGGCCATGCCCTCCAGCAGGATCGTCGGGTACCGGGCCGGCTCGCGCTGCTGAGCGGCCACGTTGACGCCGAGCCGGTCCTGTACCGCGTGTCCGATCTCGTGCGACAGCGCCACCACCACGGCGCCGTCGCCGTAACTGGCGCGAAGCTCGGGAACCAGCTGGGTTCGATCCCATTCCACGGTGTCCAGGCGAGGGCAGTAGAGCGCCTGGTCGGCCAGGTCCAGCGAGCGCGACAGGCACGGCGGCGGGTTGGTGGTGTCTCTGGGGTCGGCGGCTGTGAACCCCCGGAGGTCGCGCCAACGCATGCCGAACTGGACGGGAAACTCCTCGCGCCAGTACTGCTCCACGCCGGTGACGACGGTCGCCGCGAAGCGGTCGTTCGCGGTGTCCGCACCGCCGGTGACGTTGGCACCTCCGGTGACCGGGGCCGGCGCAGCGTGTGGGTCGACCGGTTGCCGGGGCAGGCTCTTGGGTGGCTCGTTCGCGGCGCTGATGGTTGCCTGATTCGGTGCGGCGACCGGTTCCTGGGGAATGATCTGACTACAACCTGTGAGCGCTAACGCCGTGACGGTTACGAAAGGCAACAAAGAGCGGAACAGTCGAGGCACAGTCGAGTGGTTGAAGTGACCCCCCGTGACCAGCATGGAGTCATTGTGCGTTACCCGGCCTCTCTCAGGCACCCCATTCAGCTCACTCAGTTGGTGTACTTCACGCTAGAGCGACACCGGTGTGGGGGACGAGCCGCAACTGGGTGGGGTCGGCCGGATGGCCCGGGGTCCGTCCGGTTACCGTCGCGGGGTGTTGCTGACCCGTGCCAGCGTCGGACCGGGACCGAGGGCGACCGCGGTGCTGGCGGTCGCGGCCACCGCGGCGGTCGGCGTCGTCTCTGCCTGGCTGTTCGCACGCTACCCGGGGGTGCTGGTCAGCAACGTGCTGAACCCCGATCCTAAGGGCCACGTCGACTTCGAGACCTTCTACCGCTCGTCGGTGGCCCTGCTCCACGGGGCTGACGTCTACCGCACCGGGTCGATGCTGCCCAACCTGAACCCGCCGCTGCTGGCCCTGCTGCTGTCGCCGTTCGGGCTGACGCCCGCGGCGCCGGCGTACTGGCTGTTCACCGTGGTGAGCGTGCTGGCGATGACCACCGCCGTGTTGCTGGTGGCCCGCGAGCTGCGGCTGGGGGCAGGCTGGACGGTCCTGGGCGTGGTCACGCTGTGGGCCAGCTCGCCGCTGCACGGGACGTTGGTGCTCGGCCAGATCTACGGGCTGCTGCTGCTGGGACTGGTGCTGGGCTGGCTGGCCGAGCGTCGGGGGCGCCCGGTGCTCGGCGCGATCGTGGTCGGGGTGGTGGTGGCGATCAAACCGTCGCTGGCGCCGGTGCTGCTGGTGCCGCTGGTGCAACGCCGCCCCGGGGCGTGGTGGGCCGGGGTGGCCAGCGCCGGCCTGGGTACCGTCGTCGGGGTGCTCGCGGCTGGTCCGTCCAGCGCGCTGGAGTGGGTCCGGCTGGCCTCTGGCACCCCCGCTCCGGAGGTCGACGCCAACGCCTCGCTGCCCGGCTTGGTGGCTCGGCTGGGCGGGCCCGGAGCGCTGGGTTGGGCGTGCACCATTGTGGTGGTGGCCGCCTCACTGTGGTGGGTGCGTCGCGCGGTCCCGGCGCACAGGTTGGTTGGCTCGGTGGGCCCAGCCGATGCGGCGCTGTTCGCGGTGACCGCCGGTTGTCTGCTGGCCGCGCCGATCGCGTGGCTGAACTACACGGTGCTGCTGTGGCCGGCCGCGTTGGTGCTGGTCGCGGCTGGTCGTTGGCGGATCGGGCTGCCGCTGCTCGTGGTACCGGTGATTCCGGTGGCCTGGGGGAATCTGTGGCAGGCCGACCCACACACCGGATGGGCGCTGCTCGGGCGTTCGCTCTACAGCCTGGTGCTGCTGTGTTACTGGGTCGCGCTGCTGCGGCTGTCGGCGGCGTCGGATGCTGGGTCGGACCGGGGCTCACCGATCAGCCAGAGCACCCCGGTGGGCGGCACCCGCAGCACCGCCGAGGCCGGCCGGCCGTGCCAGGGGTCGTCGACGGCCACGACCTCGCCGAGGTTGCCGACCCCGGAGCCTCCGTAGCCCGCGGAGTCGGTGTTCAGCAGCTCGCGCCACTGCCCGGCGAAGGGCAGTCCGACCCGATAGTCGTTGTGCGGGTGGCCGGCGAAGTTGGCTATGCACGCGACCGCCGAGCCGTCTGTGCCCCACCGCAGGAACGAGAAAACGTTCCCGCCAGCGTCGTTGGCGTCGATCCAGGAGAAGCCTTCCGACGAGCTGTCCTGGCTGTACAGCGCGGGTTGGGCTCGGTAGGCGCGGTTGAGGTCGCAGACCAGGTCCTGGATGCCGGAGTGCAGCGGATCCTGCAGTTCACCCCAGTCCAGCGACCGGGACTCGGACCACTCCCGGTGCTGGCCCAGCTCACCGCCCATGAACAGCAGCTTCTTGCCGGGGTGCGCCCACATGTAGGCCAGCAGCGCGCGCAGGTTGGCCGCCTTGTTCCAGTCGTCGCCGGGCATCCGGGTCCACAGTGAGCCCTTGCCGTGCACCACCTCGTCGTGCGAGATGGGGAGCACGAAGTTCTCGCTGTAGGCGTACACCATCGAGAACGTCATCTCGTTGTGGTGGTAGCCGCGGTAGAGCGGGTCACGCCCCGTGTAGTTGAGCGTGTCGTGCATCCAGCCCATGTTCCACTTGAAGCCGAAGCCCAGCCCGCCCAGGTGGGTCGGGCGGGTCACCCCTGGCCACGAGGTGGACTCCTCGGCGATGGTCACCACGCCCGGGTGGGTCTTGTAGACCGTCGCGTTGAACTCTTGGAGGAATGCCACCGCCTCCAGGTTCTCCCGCCCGCCGTGGATGTTGGGCAGCCACTGGCCCTCCTCGCGGGAGTAGTCTAGGTAGAGCATTGAGGCCACCGCGTCCACCCGCAGTCCGTCGACGTGGAACTCATCCAGCCAGTACAGGGCGTTCGCTACCAGGAAGTTGCGCACCTCCTTGCGGCCGAAGTCGAACACGAGCGTGCCCCAGTCCAGCTGCTCGCCTCGGCGGGGATCCGGGTGCTCGTAGAGCGCGGTGCCGTCGAAGCGGGCCAGCGCCCACTCGTCCTTGGGGAAGTGCGCCGGCACCCAGTCGATGAGCACGCCGTAGCCGGCCTGGTGCAACCGGTCGACCAGGAACCTGAAGTCGTCGGGAGTCCCGAACCGTGAGGTCGGCGCGTAGTACGAACTGACCTGGTAGCCCCAGGACCCGCCGAATGGGTGCTCGGCGACCGGCAGCAGCTCGACGTGGGTGAACCCGGTGCGGTCCAGGTAGGCGACCAGCTCGTCAGCCTGGCCGCGGTAGTTGAGCCCGGGCTGCCACGAGCCCAGGTGCACCTCGTAGGCGCTCATCGGATCCGCGACCGGGTTCGATGCGGCGCGCCGGTGCATCCAGTCCGCGTCGCCCCACTCGTAGGTCGATGCGGTGACCACCGATGCGGTGGCCGGCGGCACCTCGGCGCGGCGGGCCATCGGGTCGGCCTTCTCGCGCCACTGGCCGTCCTGGCCGAGGATCCGGAACTTGTACCGGGCCCCGTCCTCGACGCCGGGCAGGAACACCTCCCACACCCCGGAGCCTCCCAGCGAGCGCATCGGCTGGCCCAGCCCGTTCCAGCCGTCGAAGTCGCCACAGACCCGGACCCCGGCCGCGGTCGGTGCCCACACCGCGAAGCTCGTCCCGGTCACCGGGCCCCCGGGGGTGTCGTAGGCGCGGACGTGGGCGCCGAGAACGTCCCACAGCCGCTCGTGGCGGCCCTCCCCGATCAGGTGTAGGTCCACCTCGCCGAGAGTGGGCAGCCAGCGGTACGGGTCGTCGGTGTGCTCGACGTGGTCGCCGTAGTGCACCTCCAGCCGGTAGTCGGCCGACTCGTGCGGGACCAGTGCGGAGAACAGCCCGGCCTCGTGCACCTTGCGCAGCGGATAGGCCTGCCCGCCGACGAGCACCCGCACGCCGTCCGCGTTCGGCCGCAGCGCCCGCACCACCATGCCGCCCTTGACGGCGTGGGCGCCCAGCACCGAGTGCGGGTCGTGGTGCTCGCCAGCGATCAGTTGGGCGGTCTCGCCGAGGGTGGGCGGGTTGGCGGGCGGGGTGCTTACATCTGAAGGCATCCCCCGTAGGGTATGCGTGGCACCTGGTTGGTGCAGCGGCTGGCCCCTGTGTCAAGGGGAGCGAATACCCAGGTATGTGATATGATCATATGTATGCAGGTCGATCGGTTCTCCGTGACGATGGATCCGGAGCTCGGATCGGCGGTACGCGATGCTGCAGCCCGGGCCGGAATGAGCGTCTCGGGTTGGCTCGCCCGAGCTGCCGCCGACCGGGTCCGCAACGAGCTGCTCGGCTCGGCGCTCGATGCCTGGGAGGCCGAGGACGGCCCCCTGAGCGAGGACGAGCTGAATGCCGCGGCTGCATTGCTGGGAGTCCGCCGGGGCGTGAGCGAGCGCAGCGAACGAACCAATGTCACAGCAGCCCTGGCTCACGCGGACGCCGAGCGCAGCGAGGTGATCGCGTGAGCCTGCTGCTCGACGCCGGGGCGCTGATCGCCATCGACCGCCGCGATCGGGCGGTTGCGGCGATGCTCAGGGTCGCTCAGCTGGCGCGGCTGCCGGTTCGTACCAGCGCGGCGGTCGTCGGGCAGGTGTGGCGAGACGGCGCACGCCAGGCCAACCTGGCGCGGGTGTTGGCCGGCGTTGATGCACTCGACCTGACTTTGGACCACGGAAAGTGGCTCGGCGCGTTGCTCGGAGCAGCCGGCACCGCCGACGTGGTCGACGCGCACGTGGCTCTGATGACACTGGACGGTGACGATGTGGTCACCAGCGACCCGGACGACATCCGCGTCCTGCTCGACAACCGGAAAGTACGAGCGACCATCGTCGGGCTGAGCTGAGCACGCCCGGCGACCGGCCGGCCAACGGCCAGCGACTGTCGATCTGCCGCACGCACGAGCCGCACGATGGCGGCCAGGTACCGGGTCGTATCGTGACCGGGTGCTTGCCATCCACGGCCTGTGGTCTTGCGGGCGCGGCTTGCTGCTCTGGGCCGAGGACGGCGATCGCCCGGTGAAGAGTCGCAGCCAGGCGTTGCGCTCGGCCCGGCCGCACCCCTTCGCGCTGCCCGCCGACCAACTCGCAGCCGTCCATCCCGGCAAGCCAGCGGTGGCGACGCTGTTGCTGCCCTCGCTGCGGCACGCGCCGCTCGACTCGCCTGAGCTGACCCGGATGGCACCCCGCCCGGTGCCCAGGACGGCCCCGGCGCTGCTGGCCTGGTCGGTGCCGGTGCTCCTGGTCGATCCCGGCGAGCTCGACGACCCGGTGCCGGACGTGCGGTACGGCGCGTCGGTCGCCCACGTGCGTGCGCTCGCCGAGTTCGCCGGCGAGCTGGCCCGCCGTGGTCGGGTGGTGCCCGGGATGCTCGCCGGGGAGCCGCACACCGGGGACGAACCTCGTGCGGTCTGGCATCCGGTGGTGACCGGCCCGGACGCGGTAGCACTGAACGCCCTGATCGCGGCGCTGCCACCGGTCGGACGGTGCGAACAGGCGGGCCCACCAGGCCTGGCCGCACCGACCGGTCTCGCCGGCCAGGATCCAGAAGAGTTGATCGAGGACGCGCTCGCGGCGCTGGTGGACGCCGCCGTCCGGGATCGGTTGGGGCACACCGACAACCCGCTCGACCTGGTGCCGGCTCGCCGGGGACGCCGGCCGAAGCAGCCGGCTGTGGTTGAAGCGTGGCTGGCCGCGCTCACCGTCGGCGACGGGCGGTTCTCCATCGGCACTGCCGAGCCGGCCGAGGTGTCCGCGCTCGACGTGGCGCTGGAGGCCTGGGCAGAGGTCGGCGTTGCGCCGGCCGGACCCGCCAGGGCCACCTTCCGGCTGACCGAGACCACGCCGCTGGACGATCCGGCCGATGCAGACCCGAGCCTTCCCGACACCCTGTGGCGGCTGGACTTCCTGCTCCGTTCGGTGCAGGATCCGAGCCTGCTGGTGCCCGCCGAGCAGGTGTGGAGCTCGCCGGACGGCCTGCGGCGCTGGATCGAGGCGCCGCAGGAGGTGCTGCTCGCCGAGCTGGCCAGGGCCAGCGTGGTGTACCCGGCGCTGGTCGATGCGCTTCGCGGAGCCCGGCCGAGTGCCCTTGAGCTCGACGTCGAGGGCGCCTACCAGTTTTTGTCCGAAGCTGCGGCGCTGCTTGACCAGGCTGGCTTCGGCGTCATGCTGCCGTCCTGGTGGGACCGCCGCCGCCGGCTCGGGCTGGCCGTGTCGGCCAGCAGCACCCCGGTCGAGGGTGTCGTCGTCGCCGGCGGCCTGGGCCGGGAGCAGCTGGCCAGCTTCCAGTGGCGGCTGGCGGTCGGCGACGCGGTGCTCACCGAGGACGAGATCGCCGAACTGGTGGCGGCGAAGGCGCCCCTGGTCCGGCTGCGTGGCCAGTGGGTGGCGGTCGACCCCGATCGGCTGCGCCGGGGGCTGGAGTTCCTGCGGACCGCGCCGTCCGGGCCGGTCACCGCGAGTGAGGTGCTCGCGCTGGCGGCCGGTCACCCGGCCGACCAGCAGACGCCGCTGCCGGTCACCGCGGTGCACGCGGACGGCTGGCTGGGGGATCTGCTCTCCGGCGCCGCCGAGCGGACCCTGCGCCCGGTCGACCCACCGGCGGACTTCCAGGCCACCCTGCGGCCCTACCAGCGGCGGGGGCTGTCCTGGCTGACGTTCCTGTCCTCGCTCGGGCTCGGTGCCTGCCTCGCCGACGACATGGGTCTCGGCAAGACCGTCCAGCTGCTCGCCCTGGAGAGCGTCGAACGCGCCTCCGGTGTGCAGCCACCGACCTTGCTGCTGTGCCCGATGTCGCTGGTGGGCAACTGGCAGCGGGAGGCGGCGAAGTTTGCACCGGCGCTGCGGGTGTATGCCCACCACGGCAGCACCCGATGCCACGGTGCGGAGCTGTCCGACCAGGTCGCCGGGGTCGATGTGGTGGTGAGCACCTATGCGACGGTGACTCGTGACATCGACGAACTGAGCGACTACGACTGGGGTCGGGTGGTGCTCGACGAGGCACAGGCGGTCAAGAACAGCCTGTCCCACGCGGCCAGGGCCATCCGACGGCTGAGTGCCGGGCACCGGATCGCGCTGACCGGCACCCCGATGGAGAACCGGCTCGCCGAGCTGTGGTCGGTGATGGACTTCCTCAACCCCGGTGTGCTCGGCACCAGCGACCGGTTCCGGCAGCGCTACGCGATCCCGGTGGAGCGCCACGGTGATGCCGACGCGGCCGGCGAGCTGCGCCGGATCACCCGACCCTATCTGCTGCGCCGACTCAAGACCGACCCGGACATCATCGACGACCTTCCCGAGAAGATCGAGATCAAGCAGGACTATCGGCTGACCAGCGAGCAGGCGTCGCTGTACCGCACGGTCGTCGACGACATGATGGAGAAGATCGAAGGCGCGGACGGCATCGCGCGGCGGGGCAACGTCCTGGCCGCGATGGCCAAGCTCAAGCAGGTCTGCAACCACCCGGCGCAGCTGCTGCACGATGGATCGTCGATCGGCCGGCGCTCGGGCAAAGTGATCAGGCTGGAGGAGGTGCTCACCGAGATCCTCGACGAGGGTGACAAGGTGCTGTGTTTCACCCAGTTCACTGAGTTCGCCGAGATGCTGCTGCCGCATCTGTCCGCGCGGTTCGACCAGGAGGTGCTCTTCCTGCACGGTGGGACGCCTCGAGCGCGTCGGGACGAGATGGTTCAGCGGTTCCAGTCCGAGGGCGGGCCGTCGATCTTCCTGCTGTCGCTGAAGGCGGGTGGAACCGGCCTCACCCTCACCGCGGCGAACCACGTGATGCACCTGGATCGGTGGTGGAACCCGGCAGTGGAGAACCAGGCCACCGACCGGGCGTTCCGGATCGGGCAGTGCCGCAACGTCCAGGTCCGCAAGTTCGTCTGTGCGGGCACGCTGGAGGAACGGATCGACCAGATGATCGAGAACAAGAAGGTATTGGCCGATCTGGTGATCAGTGACGGGGAGGGCTGGCTGACCGAGCTGTCCACCGGCGAGCTGCGCGAGCTGTTCACGCTGGGCGCGGAGGCCGTCGATGACTGACTGGCGGGGCTGGTCGCGCCCACCGGCTCGGCCGCGTCATGTGGAGGGCGGCATCAAGGCCCGCAGCAAGCGCGGTGCGATCGGGGAATCGTGGTGGTCGGCCCGGTTCATTGAGGTGTTGGAGTCGATCGGGGTGGGCGGTCGGCTCGGGCGCGGCCGGACCTACGCCCGGGCCGGGCAGGTGATCCAGATCCGGACGGACGCGGGCGCGGTGCTCGCGCAGGTACAGGGCAGTCGAACCCGGCCGTATCGGGTGCGGATCGGGCTGACGGCTTTCGGCAAGACTGAATGGGGTCTGGTCGAGCAGGCGATGGCCGACGACGCGTGGTACGCGGCCAAGCTGCTGGCCGGGGAGATGCCGCCCGAGATCGAGGACGTGTTCGGTTCGGTGGGCTTGACGCTGTTCCCGAGCAGGCTCGCCGACCTCACCATGGACTGCACCTGTCCAGACTGGGAAGTGCCATGCAAGCACCTCGCCGCCGTGTTCTACCTGCTCGCTGAGTCGTTCGACGCCGATCCGTTCGCGATCCTCGCGCTGCGCGGCAGGGAGCGGGAAACGTTGCTGGACAACATTCGGGCCAGGCGTGGCGGCGGGGCACCGGGCGCTGCCCAGTCCGAGCGTCTCGACACCACGCCAGCGCTGGCCGACTGCCTCGACAGCTACTTCTGCCTGGCCGCCGATCTGCCCGTGCTCGCGCCGGCCTTCGTCGACGCCCCAGTGGACGCCCTGCTTGACCAGCTGCCCCCGATCGAGCTCACGGTGCGTGGGCGACCACTGGCCGACCTCCTCCGACCGGCGTACCAGGTGCTCGCCGACGACCGGAGCTGACTTTGATAGCGTATGATATCGTAGCTGCCGGAGGTGGTGCTCGATGCCCGATATCCTGATCCGCGACGTGCCAGCTGATGTACTTGCGGCCATCGACGCGACCGCCGATCGTCTCGGCTTGTCTCGCACCGAGTACCTGCGCCGGCAGATGCGCAGGTCGCGCCCCGCAGCCCCCGGCGCTGCACCGTCGAGGACCTGCGGCGAACAGCCGAGGTGTTCGCGGACCTCGACGATCCCGAGATCATGCGGAAGGCGTGGGAGTGACCAGCTGGCTGCTGGACAAGTCCGCTTACACCCGGCTCGGACGCGGTCCCGATCAGGAGAGGTGGGCGAACCGGGTCGATCGTGCCTTGGTGCGCATCTCTGCGATCACCCGATTGGAGATCGGCTTCTCAGCCCGCTCCGGCCGGGAACTTCGGGACGATCTGGCGCGTCTGCCGTTGTCTCTGCTGCCGATCGAGTACCTCACGCCGGCCGTCGAAGACCGTGCCGCACAGGTGTAGTCGCTACTCGCAGACCGGGGACTGCACCGGGCGCCGTCCATCCCCGACCTGCTCATTGCGGCCGCCGCCGAACTCGGCGGCTGGTCGTGTTGCACGTGGACAAGGACTTCGACCTCATCGCGGAGGTCACCGGACAACCAGTCGAACGCCTGCCGATGTAGGGAGCCAGTCCGGTCGGATCCGACCGGTTCTCTGCCCGCCGCGGGGAAGGGTCACCCGGCCCGGTATCCGCGTTCA
This sequence comes from Actinomycetota bacterium, assembly GCA_030852965.1. Taxonomy (GTDB): domain Bacteria; phylum Actinomycetota; class Actinomycetes; order Mycobacteriales; family Pseudonocardiaceae; genus Pseudonocardia. The sequence continues at coordinate 30,432 of JALYVZ010000007.1, forward strand.
GCTGAACGCGCCGCCTCTCAGGCGTGGTCGCGCAGTGCGGCCGCCGAGGGAGTGCACGTGTCATCAATATCGACGTTGTGCGGCGAGATCGATGCCGTCATCCTGATTAGCGCTTTGGGGACATGAGGAAATCCGTGAGGGAAGGAACCGCCATGATGGTGTCACGTGCCTCGCTCAGCCGGTTCTCCGTGGCCCTCACGGCTTGTGCCATGGTCATCCTGCTCGGTGGGTGCGCCAGCGAACCGACCAAGGCCGGTACGTTCTTCGACCAGTCCCAGCCGCTCGGCCAAGGAACGATCCGGACCTTCACCACGACCGACGCGGCGGGAGATCCGACCGAGGTGGGCCTCCGAGTGTCCGCCGCGGCGCTCGACGGGTTGCCCCCAGAGGACACCGTCCCGCCCACGATGATCAACCTCAAGCTGCCGCCGCAGGCGTCAAAGACCGTGTTCGACCACGTGATGTTCAACTGGAACAGTCACGGGCACGACCCGGCGGTGCTTTTCGGCAAGCCGCACTTCGACTTTCACTTCTATCTGACCGACCCTGAGTCGGTGATGGCGATCGACCCGAGCGTCCCGGACTTCGCGACCAAGGCCGCTCATATGCCGGACCCCCGGTATGTCCCCGTCGACTACGTACTGCCGCCTGGATCGGCCATCGACAACGCGGTGCCCGCGATGGGTCTGCACTGGACGGACAAAGCCGAGAACATGGTGCCCGGGCAGTACGACTTCCAGCAGACCTTCATCAACGGCACCTGGGACGGCAAGTACACGTTCATGGAGCCGATGATGACGCGCGAATGGATGCTGACCAGGGCGACCGTGGACCAGCCCGTCAAGCAGCCCGCCGCCTACCAGCGGACCGGCTACTATCCGGCGACCTACAGCGTGCGCTACGACGACACCGCGAAGGAGTACGTGATCTCCCTCGGCGGCCTGACCATGCGGCAGGCCTCGTAGTCTGGACCTGTGAGTCCGGTGGCCGACGCTCGGCCAGCGGCCGGGCCGGCCCGCCCTCGTAGTCGATGAGCAGCAACCATAGGGCGTGCGCAGGGTCTGGCTGAGGTGCAGGTCGCCGTGGATCCGCTGGGTCGACACCGGCCCGGTGAGCGCCACCACCTCGTCGTAGGCGGCGTGCAGCGGCTCCACGTCTCGACACCACCCCCGCGCTGGCTGACTGCCTCGACGCCTGCTTCAGCCTGCGGCCGCCTGCCGGTGCTCGTGCCGGCTGTCCTGGACGCGGCGTCGACGCCCTGCTTGACCAGCTGCCGCCACTCGGCCTGACGGTGCGCGGACGGCCGGTGATCGAACTGCTTGAAGACGGCCGAGTTATTGGTCATACTTATGACCATGACGGAGGTAAGTTCGCTCGCTGAGGCCAAGGCACACTTGTCGGAGTTGGTAGCCAGGGTCGGCGCTCAGCACGAGCGGGTCACCGTCACCGTGCATGGCCGCCCGGTCGCGGTGCTGCTTGCGGTCGACGAACTGGAGGCGCTCGAAGAGACCATCGCGGTGCTGTCCGACACGGCTGCGCTGTCCGCGCTCGGTCAGGCCGACGCCGAGCTGGCGCGTGGAGAAGGGGAGGACGAGGAAGCTCTGGCCGCGGCCATGCGTGCACGGCGAGCCTCTGCGTGCGATCCACGCTATGAGCTGCTGATCGCCCCCACTGCCCGCAGGCAGCTCGCGGAGCAGCTACCGGAGTCGGTGGCGTTCGCCGCTTACGAGTTCATCGTCGGGCCGCTGCTCGACAACCCGCATCGGGTCGGCAAGCGGGCTACGTCCGCCATTGGATGATCGGCACAGTGCTCGCCGTGGCACGTACCGGGTGCTCTACCGGATCGACGAAGAGCGCCGTCGGGTGACCGTCGTTGGTGTCTTCAGACGTGCTGACGCCTACCGAGCTCACTGACCAGTCAGGAGGACGTCGTGGCACGCGTGTGGCAAGCGCCGGCCCGGTTCGTGCATCGAGTCAGCCTGTCGGCGCGGGACGACACCGGGCGCTACCCGTTCACCCTGCCCGCCGTCGCCGCGCTGACCCGCCGCGATCACCTCTCGCTGCGTGGCGGGGTGTGCTTCATCGTGGGGGAGAACGGCAGCGGCAAGTCCACCCTGGTCGAGGCGCTCGCGGCGGCGGCCGGGATGAACGCCGAGGGGGCAGTCGAACTTCCGGTTCGTCACCCGGGCGACGGGGTCATCGCTGGGCGACCACCAGCGGCTGACCTGAGGCGCCCGGCTCACCGGCGACTTCCTCGCCGCGCCGGACCGCTACCTGTGCCACACCTGCTGGCCGCCGACTGACCCCGATGCTCCGACTGACCCGGCGCGCGGGGTGCCACCGGTTTGCCCAGATCGCGTTCAGAAGCTGAACGCGCTGCGGCTGACGAGACCCGGCAGCGGTGACGCCGCGTTCAGGCGTGATCGCGCAGGGCGGCCAGAGAGACGAGAAGATCAGCCGGACCGCCGGCGCCGAACGCATGTACTCGCCGTAGGTCGAGAGGCCCGTAGGCGTGCACGATCAGGTTGCGGAACCCGGCGGCGCGGGCGGGCCGGCGAGTTCGGGGTCGATCACACCGGCGTCGGCCAGCAGCCGGAACGCATCGGCATACGGATCGACCACCTCAGCGCCGACCGTCCGCGATGGCGGCGATCAGCTCATGGTCGGTCGGCCCGGCCCAGATCTCCACGTCGTCGGCCATCCGTCCCACCCTCGACTCGAAGGCCACCCGGCCGGGCTCGTCGCGGCTGTACAGCACAATGCGCTGCCGCAGCACCCGGCCGAGGAATCGGATCGGCGCGCCGTTCAGCACCGTGACCTCGATACCCCCGATATCGGCGGCGGCGCGCAGGGCGTCGGCACAGCGGGACGCGACGCGCTCGGGTGCGGTCACCCGTGTCCTCGCAGAGCACGCCGACATCGACATCGCTGTCCGGGCGAGGCCGACCGACAGCCCGCGAGCCGTACAGATAGGCGAACCGGACCGGCAGGTCGGCGAACGCCAGCGGTGCGGCCGATCGCAACCGGTCGGCGACATCGTGATCCACGCCCGGAATGGTAGCTCCGAATGGCCCGCGGCAATCCGGGTAACCGTCAGCGGGCGAGCATTCGGCGCAGTGAGCGCAGCGGCACCGGCAGCCAGCTGGGTCGGTTGCGGGTCTCGTAGGCCGTCTCGTACACCGCCTTGTCCAGCTCGAACGCCCGCAGCAGCACGGCCTGCTCGCGCGGGTCGTGGCCGGCGATGTGGGCGTAGCCGTCGCAGAACGCCGAGCGGTTGCGGGCGGCCCACTCGTCGGCGCGCCAGACCAGCTGGCTCTCCCGTCCGGCGCCGGCCCGGTAGGTCAACTCGTCCCACCCGCCGAGCTGGTGGTAGGCGGCGTAGTCGAACGAGCGCAGCATCGCCGCGACGTCGCGCAGCGCGGCCTCAGGCAGCCGGCGCTCGAGCAGGGGCCGGGCCGGCTCGCCCTCGAAGTCGATGAGCAGCCAGCCGGCTGGGGTGCGCAGCGCCTGGCCCAGGTGCAGATCGCCGTGGACCCGTTGGGTCGGTACCGGTTCGGGCAGCTCGGCCACCTGGTCGAACACCGCCCGCAGCGGATCGGCCAGCTCCACCAGCTCGGGAACGATCGGCAGCGCCTGGTCGAGCCGGGCCCGCATCGCGTGGGCCAGCTCGACCCCGGTGGTGGTGCCGGTGCCTAGCGCCCTGGCCAGCTCGTCGTGCGCCACCGCCACCGTCGTACCCAGCCGGTGGGCCTCCCCGGCGAAGTCACCACCCACCTCGTCGGCCCGCAGGTCGGCCTCGGCGAAGAGGTCCCGGATGCTGACCAGGGCCATCTTCCAGCCGTCCGCCGAGTTGGCCGCGAAGTCCTGCAGCAGCCCGAGCACGGCGGGTTGACCGTCCAGGGTGGCCTCGATGGCGCCCCGCAACCCGGCCACCTCCCTGCTGCCCACCTCGCGCAGAGCCCGATGCAGCTCCAGGTCCGGGTTCATCCCGGGTGCCACCCTGCGGTAGATCTTGAGCAGGAGCTCATCCCCGAAGACGACCGAGGAGTTGCTCTGCTCGGCGCTGAGCACCCGCGCGGGCAGTCCGGTGGGGATCTCGGCGCCGCGCTCGGGGGTGAAGCTCACCCAGCCGCGGTTGACCCCGGCCGCGAGGTCGGCCAACAGCTCGCCGCACAGCTCTCCATCCCAGATGCCGTCGTAGCTGGTCAAGCCGTCCTCGAAGCCGATGGCCGCGTGCACCAGCTCCTCGGGCAGCATGACCCGCCGGCCCAACAGCAGCTGGTAGTGCTCGGGCGGTCCGCCGTCGGCGTACTCGACGGCCAGCACCATCAGGTCGCCTCGTGGCCCGTCCGCCGAGGCGGCCTCGCGCACCAGGACCGACGCCGCCACCGAGACCGAGGTGATCGTGCGGCCCTTCGCCGCAAACCAGCGCTGCTGCGGCAGCCAGTCGATCAGCTGCTCGAGCATGGCCGGACCGAGGTCGGCGGCGGTCACGACATCTCCTCTGCCGCGGGGTGGATGGCGAACCAGTAGAAGCCGTGGCCGGGTAGGGTCAACAGATAGGGCAGCTCACCGATCTGCGGAAAGGGCACTCCACCGGTCAGCTCCTGCAGCGAGCCACCGCGCCAGGTCGAGAGGTCCAGCTCGACGGGCTGCGGGAACCGGCTCATGTTGTTCACGCACAGCACGGTGTCCGCCCTCGCCCCGTCCGTATTCGGCATCGATCTTACGTAGGCCAACGCCGCCGGGTTCGATCCGCTCAGCTCGTGGAACTCTCCGAGCCCGAACGCGGGGTGCCGTTTGCGGATCTCGATCATCCGGCGGTTCCAGTGCAGCAACGACGTGGTGGAGTTGATCTGCGCCTCGACGTTCACGGTCTGGTACCCGTACAGCGGATCCATGATCACCGGAAGGTAGAGCCGGCCGGGGTCGCAGGCGGAGAACCCGGCATTGCGGTCAGGGGTCCACTGCATCGGACTGCGCACCGCGTCCCGGTCACCCTGCCAGATGTTGTCGCCCATCCCGATCTCGTCGCCGTAGTAGAGCACCGGGGAGCCGGGCAGTGACAACACCAGCGCGGTGAACAGCTCCAGCTGGTTGCGGTCGTTCTCCAGCAGCGGGGCCAGCCTTCGCCGGATGCCGATGTTGGCCTTCATCCGGGGGTCCTTTGCGTACTCCGCGTACATGTAGTCGCGTTCCTCGTCGCTGACCATCTCCAGGGTCAGTTCGTCGTGGTTGCGCAGGAAGATGCCCCACTGACAGCCGCTCGGGATGGCCGGGGTCTGGGCCAGGATCTCCGAGATCGGGAACCGGTTCTCCCGGCGCACCGCCATGAAGATCCGGGGCATCAGCGGGAAGTGGAACGCCATCTGGCACTCGTCCCCGCCGACCTCCGGGTCACCGAAGTACTCCACCACGTCGGAGGGCCACTGGTTGGCTTCGGCCAGCATGACCCGGCCGGGGAACTCGTCGTCCATCACCTTGCGGCAGCGTTTGACGAACTGGTGGCTCTCGGCGAGGTTCTCGCAGTTGGTGTCGTCGCGTTCGTACAGATAGGGCACCGCGTCCAGGCGGAACCCGTCGATGCCCAGGTCTAGCCAGAACCGCAGGACGTCGATCATCGCGTCCTGCACGGCCAGATTGTCGTAGTTCAGGTCGGGTTGGTGGGAGAAGAACCGGTGCCAGTAGAACTGGCCGCGCACCGGGTCGTAGGTCCAGTTCGAGGTTTCGGTGTCGATGAAGATGACCCGCGCGTCCGGGTAGCGCGAGTCATCGTCGGACCAGACATAAAAGTCACCGTAGAAGCCGTCGGGATCGCGGCGGGACTCCTCGAACCAGGTGTGGCTGTCCGAGGTGTGGTTCATGACCAGGTCGGTGATCACCCGGATGCCGCGCTTGTGTGCCTCGTCGAGGAGGTACACGAAGTCCTCGACGGTGCCGAACTCCGGCAGCACCGTGCGGAAGTCACGGATGTCGTAGCCGCCGTCGCGCAGCGGGGAGTCGTAGAACGGTGGCAGCCACAGGCAGTCCACCCCGAGCCAGGACAGGTAGTCCAGTTTCTCGGTCAGCCCGCGCAGGTCGCCGGTGCCGTCGCGGGTGGAGTCGTAGAAGGCGCGGACCAGCACCTCGTAGAACACCGCGCTCTTGAACCACTCCGGTTCCAGTGGCAGTGCGCGGGCATGCCGGAAGTCCTCGGAGTGCGGTTCGACGAGCTCGGTGCCGGGTTCGTGGTCGGGTCTAGCTGTCGACATGGGTGTGATGGGTTCCTGTCCGGTGGGCTGGATAGTGTCTGTTGCCGTGGGTTGATCGGTGGCGGGGCCGTGATCCTTGCACTGGTACCGATCGTTGCACTGTTGGAGGGCGGCAGGGGTCGGGTCGATCCGGGTTCGCCTCTACAGTGACGCTCTTGCGGTGTGCGTGCACAGTGTGGAGATGGAGGCCGAGTGAGCATCGACCGAGCCGCTGGCGAGGGAGGAGCGGAGCGAGGCCGGAATCGACCATTGGACTGGATGGAGGCCGAGTGAGCATCGACCGAGCCGCTGGCGAGGGAGGAGCGGAGCGAGGCCGGAATCGACCATCGGAAGGGAGGTGAAGCAGGTGGTGGCGGACGCGGCGGGATCCGGCTGGGAGCGCGAGCTGGCGGTCGAGCAGCGGCATGTCGACCGGGTGTACGAGCGACTCGGCCAACTGCGTCAGGAAGCCCGTGAGCTGCGCTCGGCGGGGTACCGGCGCGGCCAGGAACGCCACCCCGGGGCGCTGTTCGAGCGGGACGTGATGGTCTACCAGGCCAGTCGCATGCTGCGTGAGCTGGAGACCGAGCATGAGGGACTGGTCTTCGGGCGGCTGGACACCGCCGCTGGGCCTGAGGCCTGCTCGCAGGGCCGAAGCATCGGGGCAGCGCAGTACATCGGACGTCTCGGGGTCCGGGACCCGGACTTCGAGCCATTGGTGATCGACTGGCGGGCGCCGGCCGCCGCACCGTTCTATCGGGCCACCCCGGAGCAGCCGATGGACGTGGTGCGCAGACGCACCATCCGCAGCTTCGGGCAGCGGGTGACCGACGTGTCCGACGACCTGCTGATGCCCGACGCCGCCCCGGACGACATGGCGGTGGTTGGCGAGGGCTCGCTGATGGCCGACCTGTCACGGGCCCGGGGCGGCTCGATGCGCGACATCGTGGCCACCATCCAGCGCGAACAGGACGAGGCGGTGCGCGCACCGTCCGGCGGGATCACCGAGATCACCGGCGGGCCCGGTACCGGGAAGACCGCGGTGGCCCTGCACCGAGCCGCCTACCTGCTGTACTCCGATCGCCGCCGGTTCTCCGGGGGTGTGTTGGTGGTCGGCCCGTCGCCGGTGTTCATGGACTACATCTCCCGGGTGTTGCCCTCGCTCGGGGAGGACACCGTCGAGCTGCGCGCGCTGGGTGCGGTCCTGGACGGGGTGAGCGCCGCTCGGCTGGACCGCCCGGCGTTGGCTGAGGTCAAGGGCTCGGCGCGGATGCGCAAGCTGCTCAAGGCGGCGCTGGCTGACACCCCGCCCCGGGTGCCGACTGAGCTGCGGATGGTCTACCGAGGGCAGGTGCTGCGGCTGGGCTCGGCTGCCCTGGCCGAGGTCCGGCAGGCCGTGCACCGGCTGCGGGT
>JALYVZ010000283.1 GCA_030852965.1 Actinomycetota bacterium
CTGCTGGTCATGGAAGGACAAGAAGGACCTGTGGTCGGGCAAGCACAAGGAGACCGGCCACCAACACCAATACGTGTGCGACCTCGCCGGGAACCTGCGATACATCTCCGATCCGCTTCCCGGAAAGACCCACGACGCCAAGGCATTTCGAGATCTCCAACTAGACCATCACTTCAACGAGTCGAACGCCTTCGTCATTGGGTTAGTTATTCACTTACAGTTACTTAGCGCGTATCCTTACCCACCAAGTAGCCCCCGACCTCGGGCCACAAACCGGTGCGTACAGCACTCAACAACCCCCTACCCGCGTCGGAGGGAACGCATAGCGGCTGGGTGGGTCGCGTTCTAATTGAATGGACCATCGCTACCACACGGGTCCCGTCTGCCCCTCTACTCGGTAAACAACGTGTATCCGGTGCTGCTCGCCGTCGCTGCCTCCGTTGTGGCGCCAGCGGACGGCTTCGCTGTCAGCAGGTCGCGTAGCCGGTTCAGCGCCCGATGCTGTGCCACTCGGACGGCGCCCGGCGTCGAGCCCACGGCCTGGGCGGTCTCCTCGGCGGACAGTCCCAGCATGACCCGCAGGTGCAGAATCTCGCGCTGCTTGTCCGGCACCGACTCCAGCAGCCTGGCCATCCGCCCGGCGAACTCGCGGTTCAACACGTGTGTCTCCGGGCCGTCGGCCAGGTCGGTCATGTCGGGGACGTCGGGGACCGGCTCGGCGCGATTGCGCGCCGCGGACCGGTGAGCGTCGGCCACCTTGTGCGCGGCGATGCCGTAGACGAAGGCAAGAAACGGCCGGCCTTTGTCCCGGTGATCGGGTAGGGCCGTCAGCGCCGCGATGCAGACCTCCTGGGCCACGTCGTCGGCTGAGGCCAACGTCCTTTCTTGACCGCCGACACGGGTGCGGCAATACCGCAACACGAGGGGACGGATCCACCGGTACACGCCGTCGATCGCGGCGGGGTCACCCTTGACAGCAGCACTGATCAGCGCGTCGCGGTCATTGCCCGGTGCGCTCGTGGGTGCGAATGTCGTCTCGAGGGGCGTGGTGAGTTCCCACGACGCTTGCGGATCGAGTACTGAAAGTGTAGCCACCGGGTACCCCTTTTGCTGATTGACCGGCCACCGTGTCAAGTTCTGTGCTCGTCTTGTCGTGCGTGCTCCATCAATATGTCGGATGGTCAAGGCCGGTCGTCCGTTTCACAGACCATCTTCTGCCGATGCCGCGCCGGTGCGGCTCTAGAGCGCAGCTGAGCAATTCGAGTCCCGAGTCGGCTCGTCTGGACCTGCGGCAGCTGCCCGGTGGTCACCAGCCGGCGCTACCGCGTGCGATCCGCACTGCCGATGCTGTCCCGCCGGACACGGTGATCGAAGTGACGCTGGGTGTTGCGCCGCCACGCTGAGCTGCCGGATCCCGCCGACGCCACGCTGAGCTGCCGGATCCCGCCGACGCCGCGCTGAGCTGCCGGATCCCACCGGCGCCGCGCCGATCTGCCTGCGGGATTCACCGCTAGCGGTGGCCTGGTCCAGAGGGGTGAGGCCGAGCAGGGGGCAGCCGAGACGATACCGATGGCTATGGCGGAAGTACTCGTGTGATCATGTAATGCGTCCTCCTCTGTTCCGCAGTTGCACGAAACGGTCCCTTTTGCGCCCCGACCTGGTTGGGAGGATCGGTATCGGACGATTGCATGCTGTTGCGATGTTGTCACTCAGCGAATCCGTGATTGCTATGCATAAGCTTCACTGCGAAGAGTCTCGAAATAAACGATAGAAGGAATCGGCTCGTGGATCTAGTTCTTTCACCCACTCGCCGTAGCATCGGCGGGAGAAAAAGTGGAAATGGTAGCCAATCGACAACGAAGGGTAGCCAATCGACAACGAAGGGTAGCCAATAGACAAAGGTAATCATCCAATTACTCACTCACCGAATTGGATCTCTGACTGCGGGTAGTGAGAATGGCGTAGTGAGCGCTTCCTGTAGCTCCGCTATGTCGATTGCGCCGTGTCGTTGGCTCACATTTCGCGAATCCGATCATCGACGAGCTGTTTGATCGTCCGAGGCGGGACGTTCACTGCGTGACAAGGCTGCTACGTTGCGCAGCAAGGTGTCGATCATCTTGCCCGACTGTTGTGGGCCAGGGCCCGGTAGAGGGTCTCGACGAGCTCGGCGCGGTGGACGTGGGTCTTGCCGGTGCAGGGAGTGAAGGCGACAGACTGCAACAGCTTCGTGCGGTGTTGCCGTGAGTGGGTTGTCGCCGAGACCGCATCCGTTGTTCGGGCTGTTGCTCGCGGCCAGCGGGTTCAAGTGGTGAACGGGATGTGCATCTGGCGGTGGTTCTGCCGGATGGTTCGTCAGGGACGGTCCGCGTGGACGCCACTGATGTGGTTGTGTGGTGAGGCCGTCGGGGTTGGTGGTGGTGCTGGATGCGGCGGGGTTGCGGGAGTTCGGCTGGTGGGCGGGCTGCTCGGGTCGTCCCGGCCGCGGCCGCGGTCACGCAAATAGGTTCACCTGATCCCTGATCGCGCTGATGAATTTGGGAAAGGTGAACCTATTTGCGCGCCTGAGAGTAGCGGCCCCGTGCCACCCGGCGGGTAGCTGACTCGAAAATCTAGTCGGGGACGGGCAGGGGTTGGACCCGGCGGAGCGCAGCGGAGCCGGGTTGGTTTATTCGTGCTCGGTCAGGCGGCGGGTTGTTCTGGTCGGGTCGCGAGGGTGACCTTCTTGCCGGTGAGGTGTTCGAGTTGATGGATGAGATCGCGTTCCCGCCGCCGTGTGTTGATCTTCGATTGGTAGAAGCCGGAGCCGAGGTCGTAGTAGTGGGCTTCCGGGTCGGCCAACAGGTGCCACACAATGGTCAATACCGAGTTCCCGACCGCGACGATCGCCCGGTTCTTGCCTCGACGTCGGGCCAGGCGCCGGTAGCGCTCACCGAGGAAGGTGTCGGTCCGGGATACCCCGGCGACGATCTCGCCGAGGGTGCCGCCCAGCCACGGGTTGCCCTTGCCCGTGGAACCGCCCCGTTTCTTGCCGGCGGAGTTGTGGTCGATCGGGGCGAAGTTGGCCCAGGACACCAGATGAGCGGCCGTGGGGAACCGAGTCACGTCCACACCGATCTCGGCGATCAACTCCTGGGCGGCGATCAGACCGACTCCGGGGATCTCATCGAACCGCTCAACGTCCCGGGCAAAAGGGGCGATCACCACCTCGATGCGGCCGCCCACGGCCTCGATCTGCGCGGTCAGCGCGTCGATACGCTCCAGCATCGTCGCAGCGAGGAAGGCATGATGGTCCTCGAAATGACCGGTCAACGCCTCAACCAGCACGGCAGTCTTGGAGCGCATACTGCCCCGAGCCATTCCAGCCAACACCTTAGGATCACGTTGCCCGGCGATCAACGCGGCGAGCATCTCCCGCCCCGACACCCCGAAGATGTCACTGATCACCGACGACAACTTGATCTGAGCGTCCTCCAGCAGCTTCTCGCACCGCTGCTTCTCCCGGGTCCGCTCCCGCACCAACGACCGCCGGTACCGGGTCAGATCCCGCAGCACACGGATCGGCTTGGGATGCACCAGGCTGGGCGAGCACATGCCCCGCTCGACCACCTTGGCCAGCCACACCGCGTCCAACTTGTCAGTCTTGGGCCGGCCCGGTGTTGCCCGCCACGCTCAGCCTGGATCCACCGGCTAACTTCGAATGATCATTCTTGGGTCATGCTCGGTGTTGTGGATCATGTTTTGTGGTTGCGGACATGCGAGTACCGCTGGTCTGCCCCAGCGTTTCCACTGTGGTCGCTCCGGTCGGGCCTGGTAAGGCGGGTGTTTGTCCTGGTCAGGCCTTGTGAGGTGGGCTGTTGGTGGCGGTGAACAGGCCGCTGAGGGCGTTTCGGTGTGGCCAGTTGAGAGGTAACCGCAGGGTGATGCGGCGGGATCGTCGGGCTATCCGGGCGGGCAGAATGATCAACTGGCGGCGGAGGGTGCCGGTGCGCGCTTTGGCGTGGAACAGGCTGGCCAGGCAGCCGGCGGCGCGGGTGAGGTTGTGGGCGATGGCCGCCAGCGCCAACCAGGCCGCATTCGCGGCAAACGATCCCGAAGGCATATGGGCCAGGGCTGAATCTTTGAGGTCGGCGTTGACCTGTTCGATGATCGCGTGTTCGCGGTGTTGTTTCTCGGCTTCGGTGAGTTGCAGGGTCGAGTCGGTGATGAACGCGTGGTAACGCCAGGCGGTGAACAACTCGCCCTGGGCGGCGGCGACGTTCTTATCTTTCACCCGCCGGACGATCAACCGGACCGTAATCTGCTCGGATTTCCGCCGCGACCGGAATGCGGTGTAGGTGGTTTCGGCGATCTCGGCATCGGAGATCCAACCGCCGGTGGCCTCATCATAGATCGCATGCGGGTAGGCGATCGGAACCCAGCCATGGGGATCAATCGCCTCGATCGCAGCTCGGACCGGGCGGGTCTGTTTCGCGGTGATCGAGAAGCGGACTCCGGCCCGGATGCAGGTGGCGACCACGGCGTGGCTGTCAAACGCCGAGTCCATCCGGGCCAGCACGATGCCGGTGGCCCCAGCCTGGCGTGCGGTGGTGATGGCCTCGGCCACGAAGCTGGCCGCGCCCTTGGCCGAGCCCGCCGAGCCCCGGCGTAAGCGCGTACCGGCGATGACCGGCGCGGCGATCGGTGTCGACAGCGTCGCCAGCAGGGGATGCAATCCCCGGACCCGGGTGTATCCGTACTCCGCGCCCTGTTTGGCATACCCATACACGCGACTGATCGTGGAATCCACATCCAGAAACGCATAACAATCCGCGCCCGGCAGCAACGGTGCCTGCCGGGATAAACCGGTGAGCGTCTCGCGGGCCACGGCGTCGAGCTGACGCACATTCCCCCAGGTGAACCCGCGAAGAAACGTGCCCAACGTCGACGGTGCCCGGATACCCCCGAACAGCTCCGGCAACGCCCCGTGCCGGATCACTCCCAAGTCATCGATCGAGTCGGCACCAGCCACCATCCCCGCCACCACCGACGTGACCTTCGCCCCTGCGTTCGCCGCGGCACTACCCGCACTGGCCGCAAGCCGAACCCGCCGCTGGGCGGCCGCATGCAATCCAGCACGCTCGGCCAACCGCAGCACCGGCACCAGACCAGCACACGACACCAGATTCGGTTCATCAAATGTCGCTGACACCGCCGCGGCGGTATGAGAAACTCGCACCTCGTAGATGCCCCTCGAACTCGGCCAGATGGACCCTAGACAAGTCTCATCTTCCCAGCTCGGAGGGCATCTACCCCTCTCCGACACCCCTCACCTGGCAAATTCCACCGGTGGATCCAGGCTCAGGTATGCG
>JALYVZ010000008.1 GCA_030852965.1 Actinomycetota bacterium
ACCCTGAGCAGCGCCGGCGCCCCGCGAGGCCGGCGCCGCTGCTTGCCCGCCACGACGCGAAGGGGCGACCGTGACCAGGACCGACGAACCGCGACCCCACCGCCACGTCCTGGGGCCTGACGGGTGCCCATGCGGCTGGGAGGCACAACCGCAGGCCTTCCGCTGGTTCCCCGAGCTCGGCGGTGCCAGCTCACAACTGCCCCTGAACAACCCACTTCGACCAGTCGCGCACCGAGTGGAGAACCAGCCACCCTGTCACTTGGCGCGAGGCTGAGTTCGGCGTCGCGCTCTGAGCTGGTCAAACGTGGCGCGCCCGGAGGGACTCCGCCAGAAGACTACATTCGGCACCGCTATGGACATACCCACTGCAACGTATGACGGCTTCGAGTCTTGGAATCCAAGAGCCGACCCGTTCACCACCTCAGTCGTAGCTCAACACTCGCTTTCCGCTCAGCACGGATGCAGCGCCCCGAAAGTCACCGAGGCGCCGCGCGACCGTCTGTGAAGCAAGTGCCTCTGGGAGCGCTTCGGAGAACTTCAGGCCGCGGAGTGCCTGCGGATCGACGGGAGCCTCGCCGAGCTCTGAGCCTTCGTGGGCGCTGAGCGCTGCGGCAGCCTCTCGTAAGTCGATGTTGTGGTGCAGGCGGAGTAACTGGTCCCCGACCCGCTGCTTCGGGTCCACAACCTGGAGCGAAGCATGCAAGGTTCGGTTGGCGGCCGATCCTGCCCAGGTCCACCAGTGAACGTTTCCGTCAGCGCTGCGCCGGATCACGGTTCCATCGGCAACCACGTATCCGGCGTGGTGTTCGCGCAGTTCCGCGAGCGTCGCCTGTGCGCGTTTTGACAACTGGACGCCGGCGGGGTCAGCGCCGAGCAGCACGTCTCGCATACCCCGGGTGATCTCGAACGACAGGCCGCCTCCCTGGCCACCCCACTTCGCCCGCCCGGGGAGGTCGGTGGGCTCCACGTAGCAGCGACGACGTTTCCAGTCGACGTGGGTGACCAGCCACGCCCTGCCTGCGAGCAGGAGCACGCGCGGGGCTCCGGCGGCGTCTGCGAGGAGTGCATCGTCGCCGACTGATCCGATCTCGTCTCGTCCCGCGTAGACCAGGAACTCGGGGGCTGCCGCGAATACGGCCATCAGGTCCATGAAGTGTCGGCGCCCGAAGCGGCGCTCGGTCTCGGGGCCGATGAACGCTAGGTCTCCGTCTGTGTCGAGGAACCCCTCCGTCACCAGGTAGTCGAGGATCTCGGCACCGTCGGCGGCCATTGGACCGAGTCCGTGCCACCACTCCGGCCAGGTGCGCAGGCCGACAGTCTTCTCCTGCAAGGCAAGGGCCAGCAGTTGCTGGGCCACGATGTGCCGGGGTGCGGGCGGTGGGACGACGGGCTCCACCCAGCCTTCTGCCCACTTCGAGAGCAGGCCCGCGGCGTGGAGGACCTGGTCCTGGTCGAGCGCAAGGAACAGACAGTTCCGCGAGCTCCCTGGCCGGCGTCCGGTGCGGCCCAAGCGTTGGAGGAACGACGCGACGGTGCGGGGCGCGCCGATCTGGATAACCCGGTCGAGGTCGCCCACATCGATGCCGAGTTCGAGGGTCGAGGTCGCAACGATCACGCAGTTGCGGGCCTCGGCGAAAGCCTGCTCGGAGCGACGGCGCTCAGCGGCCGACAGCGAGGAGTGCGAGAGGTAAGTGTCGACATCGCGTGCGCGGAGTGCTGCGCCCAGTTCCTCAGCGCGGCGGCGGCTGTCGACGAACACCAGCCGTTTCTCGCCCTGATGCAGCTTACTGATCACGGTGGCCGCACCGTTGATCGAGCCGACATGGTCGAGGTGCACGTCCCCCGGTAGAGCTGCTGCCGCCGGCGCCACAACTTGTCGAGGGCGGTCCGTCGAAGGGCCCTGGAGCCAGGTCAGCAACTCATCTGGGTTTCCGACGGTGGCGGACAGCCCGATGCGCTGCAGCGGACGACCCGCGATGTGCGCGATCCGCTCCAGGACGTGCAGTAAGTGCCAGCCCCGGTCGTCCCCGGCGAACGCATGGACCTCGTCGACGACCACACAGCGGAGGTCTGCGAAGAACCGACTCGAGTCGATCGAAGTCGATACGAGCATCGACTCCAACGACTCCGGGGTCGTCAGGAGAACGTCGGGTCGCTGGAGCTGTGTTCGGCGTCGGGCGCCCTGGGTGGTGTCTCCGTGCCACAGCTGCACTGACCGGCCGAGCCAGCTGGCGTAGTCCGACAGCCGGGGTTCGAGGTTGTTCAGCAGTGCCCGAAGCGGGCAGACGTACAGCACGGATGTGCCTGTCCAGCCCTCGCGCGCCATGCGGCTGAGGATGGGCAGCGCAGCCGCCTCGGTCTTACCGCCAGCGGTCGGCGCGAGGAGGAGGCAGTCGACTCCGTCGAGCACTGGACGGACCGCGTCCTCTTGCAGGGGGCGCAGCGCGGGCCATTGCAGGGTGTTGACGACATGGTGCTGGACCACGTCGACCTCGTCGAGGAGCTGCCTTAGCGCGTTGAGCGCTTTCGCCCGGGCGTCGCTGCGGACCCGCTGGAGGGTTTCGACCTCGTCGAGGACCAGGACCAGGCCGGGGTGTCCGGAGTCGCGCAGCACCGTGAGCAGGCCTTGCAGAAAGCCCAAGGCCAGGAAGTGGTCGATGTCCCCGCGAACGCCCGCTGCCCGTTTAGCGGCGGCCGCGACGTGGGGCTGGCCGGCGAGCCAGGCAGCGACACCGTCCGCGGTCTCGATCTCCCCGTCGGCGAGAGCCTTCCGGTATCCCCGGAGGCCGGCTGCATAGCCCGACGCGGTGCGCCCGAGAGCAGCGAGCCGCTGTTCGAGTAGTGCATCGACCGCCGGGCCCAGCGCGGCGGGGTCCGCCCCGTCGGCCAGCACGTCCTCTTCGAGGGCGTAGAGCCACGCGTCGAGGACGGGCCGGAATGCGCTCGGTGAGTCACTGGCCGTGGAGAGCCGCTCGCAGAGTCGGCGGTAAACGGTCTCCAGCTTGTGTAGCGGCGTCTCGGTCTCCGAGATCTGCACCTCGGCGAACGCCATCCCGCTGGCCTTGGCGCGCTCGCCGAGCCAGCGGGACACGAACGTCTTGCCTGAGCCGTACTCGCCCCGGATGGCGGTGAACGAGGCGTCTCCACCTCGGCAGGCAGCCAACTCCACGTCGACGGTCGACTCCAGCCGGTCCAGCCCGACCGCGAAGAGATCGAGTCCGCTGTCGGGCACGGTCCCTCGCCTCAAGGCGGCGAGGATCGTGCGCCGGCGGGCCGGGCTGACGGAGGCCGACGTCATCGGGCGGACTCGTCCGGGGGGAACTGCTCATCGAGCAAGGTGCCGTTGAGCTCGACGGCTCGGCCTCCGTCGACCAGCTCGAGGACCGGGTAGCTGTCGCGGTTGAGCACTCGACGCATGGCGGTGACCAGGCCACGTGGATTCCGTCCGGCGGCACCGACGACGGTGACCACGTCGCCGAGCGGGAGACGCCCGCCGGCTGTGATCAGGGCATCGACCAGGGTCTGGAAGACCGCCGGGTCCGGGACGCGGTTGGCCGGGATCTCGGAGCGGGCTTCCTTGAACGCCGCCGACGCGGTCAGCTTCGCCCCACGCGTGGTCCGGGACGCATCCGGGGTGATCTCGAACAGGCCGTCGCCTGGCGCCGCCGCAGGCATTTTCGTCGACCGCTTCTTAGGCGGTGCGGGCGGCATGGCAGGCACGGCAACCGCTCGCGCGGTCCCGTCCCACCAGCGTGGTGGGCCCATCGTGTGCTCGGTCCAGCCGGCGGGCATCGGCATACCGGGGGGCAGCAGCGCGATCAGCGGGATGGCGGCTTCAGCGAGGGTTGCCCCGCCGTGGTAGCCATGCGCCTCCGCTCCGTACCTGATCTCCTCGGTGGCCGCGAAGATCACTCGTCCTTCGGGCGCCAGCATCCGGGGGCCGGCTGCGACGACTTCGCCGACGGTCGGAGCGCCCGTGGCAGGGCGCCATCGAGCGCCGCCGCCGGGTTGGTGACGGTACTCGGCGCCGTGTTCCAGCACGTGGCCGTGATCGCTGGTCAACAGCACGATCCGACCAGCGCTCACGGCGCGATCGAGCAGCGGGACGAGCCCGGTGACGTCCTCTGGTCGCCACGCCGGGTCGATCGACTGGCGCCCCTTGCTTAGCGAGTCATCGACTGCGTTGAGCACGACGGCGACGACGTTCGGACCGTCGGGACCCACAGCCGATTCCAGGTCCGCCCCGAGGTCGTTCCCGTCCCGGCCGGCAACCCCGGACTTGTGGGTCAGCACCGCTCCGCCGGCGGGCCAGAAGCTGTGCTTGGGGAACACACTCCGCTCGACAGCCTGGTTGCCATCCCTCAGCTCCGCGCAAAGGAGGCTGGTCCTGCTGTATCGGGTCTCGGTGGGTAGCGCCGCAACGATGGATTCGCGGCCACCATCATTGGCGCGGACGATCTCGGTCCAGCCTGCTCGTCGATCGGTGATCCGCTCGGCGAGATCACCGGCGACCGCGCCCGACATCCCGTCGACGACCACCAGCAAGACCCTCGACTTCGCCGCGAGCGGCGCGACGACCCGGGGAAGGAACGTCTCGACGGCGAGCGCCTTCGACGGTGTGGAGTCCATCGACGCAAGCCGCGCCGCGAACAGGGCATCCAGCCCGGCTCGTCGTGCGCCGGCGTCGCGCGCGACTCGTTGGAGCACGGCCGCGACCCGTGGTTCGCCATCACCGGCGCGGACCTGCGTCAGCGCGCGATCCACCCAGGCGATCTCGCGTGCGTGGTGGGCGATTCCGTCGGTTGCGGTGGCGTAGTCCGTCAGCACAGAGGATTCGAGCCAGCGGTGTAGCCGAGCGGCCGCTCGGACCGGCTTGATCCGGTACGCGGAGTCGTCGGCCTGCAGGTGCTGTTCCAGAGCCTCGAACGCGGACGGTTCCAGGGTCTCCGCCGCTGCGGCAAGTCGCTCGACGAAACCTCGGGGCAGAACCGGGCTGTACGCGGCCAGGTCGAGCGCCGTGAGCTCGTCGAGCATGGATTCGGCCACCCGGAGCTGCTGGTTCAGCCGTGCCGCCGGCGCATCTCTTGCGTAGGCGATCCCTGCGGCGGCCGCGGCAGCGACGTCGTCTCTGCTCGGTCGTGGCGTGCTGAACCGCACGTGCTGGAAACCGCCGAATGCGGAGCTCGCGCGGGTGTCGGACTCCGGTGCAGAGGTGATCGTGTGCGCGACGAGCAGTAAGGCCAGGACGTCGTCATATCGGTCGGCCAATGCGGCCACAACACCGACGCCCGCACCGTGACGGTCGCCGAGGTGCGCCACCAGCCCCTTGCGTTCTGCTTCCGGGAGTTGCCACCACTGGGAGCGCACAAGGGTGTCGTCGAAGGCTGCGACCAACCTCGGCAGGTCCGCAAGGTCTGGGTCGATGCCCAGGCGAGCGCTAGCGACCAGCGCAATAGCGCGGGCCTTGCTCAGCGTGGCGCCGGCCGTTGGCGGGATCTTGCCGTCTTCCGCCAGAGTGATCAGTGCGTCGACCAGCCAGTCCTCGCCGCGGATGCGCGGGTCGAGCGCCCGCGCGCCGAGTACGTCGCTGAGCTGTGTGTAGCGGTCAGCTTCGAAGAGTCGTCCACGGTGCAGGCGGGCAAGCACCGCGTCACCGAGCTCGCTGTCCGGCAGGGCCGTGAGCACGACAGTGAAGTCTGTCGCGGCGGTATCCGCGAGCGCGTCGAGGACCGCCAGTACAGAGGGACAGTCCGCGAAGCGCACCTGCTTGCCGTCGATGTCGGCATCACGGCCACCTTGCCAGCGGGCAGCGTCGGTCCAGCGGACACCGATCGCTCGGCACCCCGGCTCCAGTTTGGGCAGCCGAGTTCGCACGCGGGCGACGACCGCCCGTTCGCTGGCAGAGGTCAACTCAGCGGTCGCCATTGTCCAACCGGCGGTACGTGACTTCGATCCGACCACGCTCAGGTAAGGTCTCGCGCAGTCTGCCGAGCACCTCGTCGCGCGTACCGGGTGAGGGTGACCGTGTCGGGCGTGGGCGGCCTCGGTGGCGTTGGCCGTGGCGCAGGTGCCGGCACGACGATCAGGTCCAGTGTCCGGTCGCGGGCCTCGCGCAGGAGCTTCGCGAGGTTCGCGGCGTCCTCGTTGGTCACCGCGCCGATCCGCAGCGTGTCGCGGATCTGTTCCGCTCCGGGAACGTCGAGCTTCGGCAGCTGGTGGAGCACCTGCCAGTCCGCGCTCCGGAGCGCTTGCGCTACCTCAGATGCTGACGACATCGACTTACCCAAGGTGACGAGCGGGACGTCGACCTCCGCGCGCGCCAGCGCCGACACCAACGCCGCCGGCCCATCGGCGCGTCGCAAAGCGCCCAGTAGACGTTCGCCGACCTCGGCGGTGTGCACCCGCGCCGGGTGATCGTCCAGGTCAACCCCAACTTGGGGTAGGAGCTCGCCCAGCACGGCAACCAGATCAGCGGCGGGGGCTCGGAGTTGCTCGGCGCAAGCCGCGACCCGGGCGAACCGGGCAACCGACCGTGGCGAGATGACACGCGCATCGACGTCTGCGCCGAACAACGCTCCGGCACGCTCGACCGCGACCGTCCAGTCCTCGTCAGCCGGCATGGGCTGACGCCGCAACACCATGTCGTCGCGGACCTCGTCAACGGAGGCCGGCGGGTCAACAATCTGGTTGCCGCGAACCCAGGCTCGTTTGCTCAGCTCCGCGTAGGTGGCGATCACCAAGTTCTCGACCCGGGTCTCCATGCCGAAGTCTGCGAGCCACTCGCGGACCTTGCGCACCGGCACGTCGTCACCCTGGAGCTGCGCGGCGCGACGCTCGAACTCGGTCTCCCAGTGGCGCAGCAGCACGAACGGGCCGCCGTGTTCCTCGCCCAGGCGCAGTGGGTGGGCCAGCTTCTGCAGAGCCGGCCGGGCCGCCTTGTCGGTTTCGGTGCGACCGCCCTCCTGGTCGATCGCTTGCCGGACCACCGTGAGAACCGTCCGCAGCTCGGTGGGCGAGACGGGCTGGCCCTTGCGCTGCGGGTCGAGGTTGGGGTGGTCCGGGTAGGTCGCGGCGTAGCACTGCTCGATCAGCGCGGTAAGCGCATCCGAGAAGGAGCGCCCGACGTCGAGCTTCGGGGTGAGCGCCGGGTCGAGGCTGATCAGGTGCTCGGACCAGTCGGTGACGTTCTCGTCCTCCGACTTCGCCAGCCCGTACGCCTGTTTGAGCACGATGCGCAGCTCGGAGCGGAGGTTCTCCCCCTGGTTACGCAGCAGGTCCCGGGCACGCTGACGATCGTCGGCGCCCAGGCGGGTGGCGTTCTCGTCCAGCCGCGTACCGGAGAGCAGGTACTCGATACGAACAAGTGTGCCGACCTTGTTCAAAACGGGGCGAGTGACGAACCCGGGCAGCCAGGCGACGCATCGAGTCGACCCGCGCTGCTTCAGCTCCATCAGCCGGTTGCGGTCCTCAGCTGCGGAGTAATGAGCGGCGTCGAACGGGTAGTCGATGACCAGCCGCCAATTGCCGGCGCGCGAGGGCTCGAACACCTCGTCACGAAGTTCAGACCGGTCCCGGACGTTGCCATACACGATCTCGACGGTGCGCCGGCTGCCTCGCCAGACGATCGAGTGCTCCAGTTCGAACGAGCCGTCGTCGCGGATGCCCAGTTCGGTGAGCAGCAGCTCGCGGAACAGCTTGCGGTGCGCGGCCTCGTTGTCGACGTGGGCGACCAGCTCGAGGATCGCCCCGGTGTCGACACCGACCAGCTGCATCCGCACGCTCGGGTCGTCCTCCTGGCCGACCTTGAGCTCGGGCACCCTGCTCGCCCAGCTGCGTAGCCGGCGGACGACCTCGGACCCCTCCTGGCCAGGGATCATCGCCCGGATCTCGCCGTGGTTCAGCGCCGCGAGGCGGCGAGCCGTCATCTCACGCAGCGCACTGACATCCGGCGCGAGGGCAGACAGCAGCAGCGTCTTCGCCAGCCGGTCATCCGCTCGGAACTGATCGAGCAGCCCAGCGGGAGCCCCCGCGGCCTGCTCCTCGGTGAGATTGCGTTGCTCCAGCAACATCGGGCGCAAGGTCCGGGAGTAGAGAGTGCGGGCCTGCTCGAACTCGTGCTTGAGCTTCTCGGTGAACGGCTGGTCGCTGCCGTCGGCGATGGCATCGAACAGGTCACCCAGCGGGACGAGCTGGCCCAGGCGCAGGTCATCGCGGCGCTCGACGAGGATCTGCTGCATCAGCTTCAGCGCGGTGCGTTCACGCTGCAGCGCCGAGGAGACGTGCACCAGCGTCTGCATGAACGCCGGGCTAAACGGGTAGGTGCGCCGGAACGCCTCTCCATCGCCGGCGGTGAGCAGCACGTCGCGGGTGCCGCCCGGCAGGTTGTCGGTACGCCGGAACGCCTCGGCGATCTGCCGTGTGGCGGCCTCGTTCACCGGCTTGAGAATTCGCTTCTCGGCGATCAGTTCGAGGTTGCGGTCTTCCAGGGTGACGGTGAAGAAGCGTCCGTCCCAGTAGGAGAGCTGGTCCTGGAACGACAGGCTCTCCGCGCCGGTGCGGTTGGTACCGATCAGCTCGCGCAGGTCACGCTGGCGGGCGATGAAGCTGATGATCGGAATCGGCCGAGATGCGTCGGAGGACTCGACGAGCTTGGCGACCTTCTCGGTCTCACGGGTGACGAACTCCGGGTTGCCGATCTTTCCTGCGAGCCACAGCACGAGCTCGTCGAGGAAGAGCACCACCCCGTGGTAGCCGAGGCTCTTGGCGTGCGCGCTGATCGCTACGAGGCCCTGGTCCAGTGGGATGAACGCGTTCGCCGCGCCGGTCACCGAGTCGACGTAGCTGGGCATGAACACCGTCACGGCGTCGCTGATCAGCCGTTGCGCCTCGGGGGAGTCTGGTGATGCCTCGAACGCGGCCTCGATCTGCTCCTCGGTCCAGCCGGAGCTGAGGTTGCCCCACTTACCCCCGCTCGATCCGGGAAGCTGCGCCCGGAACGCGTCCGCGCCCATGGTCTTGCGGATAGTGCGTGCGTCGTCGATGAGACCCTGGGCCCGGTACACGGCCGGCAGAGGAGCCTCCGGGTGCGCGGCCCGGACGTGGTTGACGTATCCGCCGAGGATGGCGGCTTCGAGGCTCTCGGCCCCGATGAGGTGATAGGGCACCAGCAGAAACTTCGTGCTCCCCAGCCAGCGGTGCTTCGCCAGAGCGTCAGCCAGCTCAGGTCGCGAGCGAGCCTGGACGTCACCGCGAAGCAATGCGTGCAGTACCGCCATGAAGTGGCTCTTGCCGGACCCGAAGGAGCCGTGCAGGTAACTGGCCTTCGAGCGCCCGTCCGACAGCGCCGACCCGATCAGCCCGAGAGCCTCGTTGAACGCGACCCTCAGCTGTGGGGTGATCACGTAGGTGTCCAGCGTCGACTGGGTATCCCGGACGCCCTCGGTGAGGCGCAGGACGAAGTCGCCTTGGTGAATCCGCTCGGGGATGTCGATGAGCTCGCGCAGAAGTGGCTGCCAGGTTTGTCCCGGATTGCTCATCACTACCTATGGCCCCCCACGGTTAAGATCCGCCGAATGGTAGTGCCGAGCTGGACGGGTCGCCAATGTTGGCGAGCGCCGCTCAGAGGTCAATCGCTCGGGTCGACGACTCGTAGGTCAGCGCCCAACGCACACCGGAGCAGCTCAGCCCGAAGGTCTCCGCGATCTCGTCGTCGTCCTCGCCGGCCTCAGAGTGCTCCCACACGACCTCCGTACTGATACCCCCGATAGCCGGCTTCCCAAAACGCACGTCCGGCGACATGCGAACAGGCGACGCCGGATCATCGTGCGGACGCCACCCTGTCGCCACGTCGTGCTCCCAGGTCACCCGGCGGACGAACTCCTCCGACGGCGGGAGCAGCAGATATTGCTCACGAACATCAGCGACGAGCCACAGCTCCGGATCCAGATCCGCGCTCTCCTGAGCTTCGAAGAGCAGCTGGCGGTCGTGCACGAACGGCCGACGGTCTGCGAGTGGATACGGCAGGTCGAACACGCCGCGCAGCAGGGTGATGAACGTGTGCAGCTCCGTCGTACGGGCGCCGAGATCGTGTTGGTAACTCCGCACAGTGAGGGTCATAGCCTCAGAGTGTCACGCCTTGCGTACGACGAGTTGCGGGATCACGTTCGCTCGTTCGAACGATCGTTCGTCAACAGCGAGCCCGCTAGCACTTGCTATCACCCATATGGGTGATAGCAGCTTGAAACTCAGGGCCTTAACGGCTCGAGGTTTCAACTTATCTGCCACTACAGTTGCATCTCGTGGACGCGGCCAACTTCGTCGGCAGCCCGACGGGCTTGCTAGTGCCGATCTCAGGACATGACCCCCGTTACGGAGCGTGGCAGCACGTAGCGTTCGCCGCCCACCCATTACCGACCTGCACCCCTCGACTTGAGGTCGAGACCTTCAATCTAGTAGCGGACGCGCGAGCTGCGCTCGCTGCTCTCGATAGTTCCGCCAGACAGATGCCGAACCCGGAACTGCTCACTGCCCCGAGCCTCCGTCGGGAAGCGCAGAGCACCTCCGCCCTGGAGGGCACCTACGCCCCTCTCGAGGCAGTACTTGCGGCTGACGAAGCTCAAGAGCAAGACGACGTCGCCATGCGCGAGATCATCAACTACGTGCGGATGGCCCGTCACGCCTACAACTGGCACCGGGACGGCCGTCCCCTCACCATGAGCATGCTCACGGAGCTTCACTCCATGTTGGTTCGAGGCACCGACGCCGATAATGATCAGGCGGGCCGAGTTCGAGGGATTCAGGTGGTCATCGGCGGCCATCGAGGTGGGCGTATCCAGGACGCACGCTTCGTTCCGCATCCGCCGGGTCAAGAGCTCGACTTACGGGTCCAGGAATTGATCGACTGGATCCGACAAGTTGAGAACTTGGTGATTGACCCGGTCGTGGCTGCGGGTATGGCTCACTACCAACTGGAGGTGCTGCACCCCTTCAACGATGGGAACGGTCGTATCGGTCGGCTTCTCGTCGTTCTGCACTTTCTCTACGGTGGGCTTCTTGTGGCACCAGCACTGACCGTGTCCCCGTGGTTCGAGGCACGGCGCGCGGACTACTATGACGCACTCATGGCTGTGAGCACGGAGGGCAACTGGGATCGCTGGCTTCGCTTCTTCGCGGAAGGCATCGGAGCTGCTGCTAGGGAGACCGAGCAGCAGCTGCAGGACCTCCAAGCGATGCAGGAGGAGCTCAAACGCCGCATCCGTCAGGCTGGCATCCGGGCAGAGAGCGCGATGCGGATCGTGGATTTCGCCATCGAGCGTCCGTTCTTCGGCTTCGGGGACGTCGCATCGCGCCTGAAAGTGACCTACACGCGAGCTAACCAACTGGTGAGCCAGTTGGAGGGCATCGGAGTCTTGGCTCAGACAGAGCCCAATAAGTACCCGCGCGAGTTCTGTGCACCTCTTCTGCTGGCGATTGTTCTTCGGGGAACCTGACTATCTCAGGGCCAGAAATCGCGATTACGCAGCGCGGGAACGCGATCACCTGGCTTCGGGTCCACCAAGCGATGGTTCACCACCACCACCGCCGCCGCTGATGCTAGGGCCACCGTTTGCGCTGGTATTCGAGCAGGTCGGGGCCACCAAGGTCGCGGGTGGAGCTGTTGATCCGGGCGTAGAACACCGGTTTGCGCTCGCCCTTGGGCGGGGTGACGAACACCGGCTGGGCTGCCGGGCCGACCTCGACCCGAGCCACCGTGGAGCCACCTAGCTCGGCGAAGGTGAGCGTCACGTCGGTCGCGGCGGTCTTACTGATCGCGGTGGCCAGGAGGTCGGTGAACCACAGGTCCCAACCGTCGACGTTCTGCTTGCCGCCCTGGAACTTGAAGTCCTGCTCGATGCCGACGATCTCGCCGTTGTCTGCGACGCCGATCAGGAGTGTGCCGCCGTGGCCGTTCATGAATCCGGCGACGGACTTCAACGTGGAGACCTCGATCGCCGGGTCCTTGTCGCCGGTGTGCAGGTTCTTGCGCGCGGTCGACTTGAACTCGACCACCTTGCTCTCGCCACCCTTGATCAGCTGCCGGACCTGTTCGGTGACGTCCTCAGCCGCGCATTGACCGTAGGGGTTGTCTGAGCCGTCGGCGGATCGGTTAACCGGTTTGCCGGTGGCGTCCTCGATCTGCTTGATCAGCCGCTCGAAGCGAGCGGTGAAGAAGGCCGGGAAGTCGTCGGAACGCAACGCGAGCGGATCGATGTCGTGCGAACGCAGGATCGCGTCCAGGTCATCCGACTTGATGCCGTCGCCCGACTCGATCTTGGCCAGGTACTTGCTCGGTGCTGCGCCACCGATGCGGCCGTTCGTCCGTGCGGCGATGGTGGTCTTGTTGACGACGCTGTTGGCGTCTGATTCCGGAATTCCGTTCTGCGCTGCCCATGCCTTGGGGAAGATATGGTGGATGTCCACCGATTCGTTGATGTAGGTGTGCACGTCGATCGTGGAACCGGTGCGGAAGTCCCTGGCGCCGCGCTTCATCTGTTGCGCGTACAGACCCTTGTAGGCGGCACTGTTGCGGGTGCGCAGGGTCATCAATCGGTCGGCCTGGAACTGGGCATCCCGGACGGTGCGCGGCTGCTCGCCTCCGGCAACCCAGGCGAGGACCTCGGGTAGGTCAGCCGCGAAGCGTGTTTCGGTCGCTCCGCCGTACAGCTCACCGAAGACCCCGCACCAGTACCACTGGCGCAGCATGTTCGTCATGCCGTGGCTCTCCGCCCGATCGCCCAGCGCGGCCACGATCGCCGTCAGCGGGACGAGCTGGCTGGGATAGGGGAGGTCGCGCGCCTTGAACACATGCTCGCCGTGCAGAAATCCCACGACCTTGGGCAGCGCCTTGGTGGCTATGTCCGCCCAGTGGACGTAGTCGGGCAGCGCGAGGTTCAAGATGTCTTTGCGCTTGCAGGACACCGCGGCGGCGGGGTTGTCGGTGGTCTGCTTGGAGCGCCGGTCCCAGGTCGCCAGCAGCGTGACGATCTGCAAGAACCCGTCAGGTAGGAGCTCGGCGAGCAGTTGGTGGGCCTTGAATCCCGCGTCTCGGACGTCCCAATCGTCGCGCAGGTTGAAGTTCTCGGCCGCGTAGGTGGCCGTCAACAGCTCGAAGACCCCGAGGGACACCCCGCCGGTGTTGACCTTCTCGAAGACCTGGCAGACCGCTTCCTTGCGGGTCTCGCGGGCAAGCTCGATCGTCGGCACGTCGTACTGCACGAACGGTGCAATGAGACCTTCGGAGAAGGCGATCCAGGCGTCGAGCCGCTCGTCGGTGTCGCCGCGCTTGAGGAAATCGAGTTGCCACTTCATGGTGGCCGACGGGTCGAGCACGATGTCGAGCGGGAACATCCAGGCGTCGAGCTGCTTATCCCGGGTCGACAGGTCGCGGACGATCTCGTTCCGGAAGCTCCGGACCACACCTTCGGCGGGCACCGAGACGATGCCCTCGTCCTCGTGGTCTGCCAGCGGATCGATGCATTTGCGGATGTCGGCGAAGTACCGGCGTGCCATCGGCTTCTTGCGGGCGTCACGGGTCTTGACCGGACCGCCGGAGCGCAGCACCTGGTAGAGCGATGTGGTGCGTTGCTGGCCGTCGAGGAGGAGCCACTCAGGCTCGACGGGGGCGGGCAGGCTGACCCCCTCCAGCGGCCGTGGTTTGAACGCCACCTCGGGGTTTCCGGTGCGCAGTGTCATCACCGCACCGATCGGATACGACAGTGACAGCGACGCGAGCAGGCTGGTGATGTGGTTGTCGTCCCACACCCAGCCGCGTTGGAAGTCCGGCAACTGGAGGGCTCCGCTGTGCGCCTGGTTGAGCAGGTCGCTCAGCGGGATGTCGTTGCTGGTGAACTTCTTGTCCACGGTCGGTGTCGCTCCTTGTATCGGTGCAGGTGGACTTGGTGATCAGGGCAGGAGGTAGCGCATGCCCCGGCGGTGGCCGGTGGTGGTGAGGCGGCCTTCGGTGACCAGATGCTGGGCCAGCGCGCGGGCGGCGGTGGTGTCGAGGCCGGTGAGCTCGCGGATCTGCTCGTTGGACAGCGGCCCGGCCGCCGCCGCTTGGAGGACGTCGTCGACGTGCGCGGGGTCGGGTGGTGCGGGTGTCCGACGTGCGCGGACGGCTCCGGTGGGACGCGAGGATCCGGCGAGGCGCGCTCCGGGTGTTCTCGGCAGCGGGGCGACGTTGACCCGGCCGTCGGGGCGCCAGTCTGCGAGCTGCTGGCGGGACAGCTGCAACTCCTCGAGCTCAGCGTCGAGGAAACCGTCGTAGATGTCGCCAGGAGTGGCGCCGAAGACCGGGTCGATCTCGGCGTGCCACTGGCGCACCCACGGCAGGACCTCGGCCAACCCGGCCAGCAGCGGTGCGACCCGCACGGCATCCCAACCGTCGTCGCCCCGACGCTGCGCGACCAGGATGGCAAGGGCCTGGGCCTGCTCGCGGTGGTCCCAGCCGGCCCAGCCGAGCATCAGGCTGCCGTCGCCGTCACGGCTGGCGCCCGGGTAGGAGACGAACCGCTCCTTGGGCACATCGAGCTTGCCGCGCTGGGCCCAGTAACTGGACTTGAGGAAGTCACCACTGCCGTACTTGGGCGGCACCGGCACCTGGCCGATCTCCTTGGCGATCGCGGCGCGGACCGCGGGATGGGTGACGTCGTCGTGGCCCATCCTGCTGGCGATGGCGTCTTCCTGGCGCTGGAGGTTCCAGGTGTGCTCCCACTCAGCACGTTTCGCCAGCCCGGCCGGCTTGTACCGGTACGCGGCGAGGAACGGCACGTGCTCAGCGTCGACCAACGCGCCGACGATCTCGGCGAGGTCCGCATCGGGGCGTTGCAGCGCATCAGTGGCCCAGAGCCGGGCCACCTGGACGAAGTCCTTGTCGCTCTCCACTTGATCGGCCAGCGAGCGGACGGAGTGCGGGGCGGGCTGGTCGTCACCGTTGGCATCGATGGCGAACCACAGTGGACGTGCTTCGAGCCGGTCGAGTAGCCAGCCGCGTAGTGCCCGTTCCTGCTGCTTCTCCCATGACTCGGTGGACCAGCGGCGCTTGCACTCCGGCCGCTCAATAAGCGCAAGATCACGCCGCTTCTCGATCAACTCGATCCGCGCTTGGACGATATCGCGATAGTCGGCGGGCCAGTGGCTGGGTAGCTCGGTGATGGGCGCAGACCCGTGCCGGGCGAACCACTGCGTCTCCACCTCTCCGGCCTTTGCCTTCCGCGCGAGGACGATTTCGAACGCCCGCTCGCCGAGATTGAGCGGCTGTAGAGGTTCGGCAGAACGCTCCGGAACGACGGCGGCGGACTCGTCAAAGGAGAGCAATCCATACCGGCAGTACACGCCCCAGTCCAGCTCCTCTTGCGCTGCAATCATCTCGACACGAACCTGCTCGTAGGTGGCGTGTGCGGCGTCGAGGGTGTCGCGTGTGGGAGTGTCGGCGGATGCCACAGCAGCTGGGGTAGCGGCCGAAAGTCTGCGCGCCAGATGATCAACGTGTCGACCGGCAGACACATTAACGTCAGAGGGCAGCGGGAAGTGCTCCAGCTTCGTCCCGGTGAACTCAAAGAAGCGCTCCCACCCAGCGCTCGTTATTCCACCGCCCTCACCTCGGTTGCCCTTGTCGTGGCAGACCTGCTTCATCCAGAAGCACGCCGTCGACGAGTTCAGCACCCCGAGCAACGCCAGATGGTCGTCCTCACTCGCCCCCGCCGGCAATTTAATCACTGGCGCTGACCGGTTGAACACCTTCCCATCCCGGTCCAACACGAAATGGTTGTGCGTGGCCACAAATGCAAATGCGATCGCCCATGGATGCGCCTCAGCATCTCGCGGCAACTGATGCCACTCCCACCAGCCCTTACCGCTCGAACGATAAGTGCCACCCCCGAAGGTGGATCTCGCCCAAAGCCCAGTGCGCCAGCACCAGAAGTAGCGCTTTATCTTATCGGACAGCTGGTTGCCAGCGACCGGTTCCCGAGAGTGGCTGTAAGGGTGGAAAGCTAGGTCGTATCCGCCGAAATGCCAATCCCTGGCCTGGTCGCCGCGATGCGACATTCGCGCCGCAACAGCAGCCGGTTGGACGCGGTTTCCAAGTGACTCCGACAGTGTGAAGATCTCATCAGCGTGCGTGTCTCCGTAGAATCCGATACGCACAAGCTCAATCCGACCCTGGAGGTCGTTGAGCTGCGCCGTGACTTGCTCAGCACCGCCGCCCGAGAGCGACCATGGATGACTCGCTAGTCGTTCCCTCGGCAGGTCAACCACGCTCACCCAGTCGCTTTCGCTGCCTGGCTCCTCTACCTGCGCTTCGATGGCGGTCCAGACCAAGCCCTTTTCCGGGTCGGCCGGTGGTGACGGTTCTCCCCGGACTCCGAGCACCGCCCGAACCGCGCTTCGGCGGGATGGGGCGGAGCGACGGCCGATGAGAATCAAGGTGGGGGTGCCGTGGCCTGGGATGTAGGCGCCGGAGGTGTCGACGACGTAGTTCAGGTCGACCGTCGGGAAGAAATCCTCGATCAGCTTCGTGCCGAATTCGCGTTTCATGAACGCATTGGAAGTGATCTGTCCAGTGAAACCGGCGCCGAGACCGTCCGCTGCATCCCGCCTCGCCAAGTCGAAGATCCGCTGGGCGAAGGGCACGGTGAGCTGGAACTGGCGGTGGCAAGCTGACCAGCGTCGCCGGTAGTACTCACTCTGCTCAGGGTCCTTCACGGTGATGTACGGCGGGTTGCCGACCACGACGTGATATGAACCCGACCCGAGTAGCCGCTCGTCGGCAAAACCGTCGACATCCTCCCAACGCGCGCGATAGCCCACCGCCTCATCCACTTCGGCGAAAGACTCCTGCCGCTCTGCGAAACGCAGCGAGTCCGTGCACGCCAACACCAGACGCCAGCGCTTGCCGGTTGTGTCTGCGAGCGTGCTCAACCCGGCTTCGCGGAGCGCGGCCACAAGCAGCCGGAAACGGGCGATGGCCACGGCGAACGGATTGATGTCCACGCCATGTACCGAGGCCAACGAGCGCCGGACAATCTCGTAAGGATCCATGTTCGGTGACTGATCGCGCCAGGCCGCGACGAGACGATGGAACGCGCCCAGCACGAAGTGCCCGCTGCCGCAGGCAGGGTCGATCAGCCGCAGCCCGTCAAGCCCGAACTCGTCGATCGCGGGTGTTAGCGTTCGGTCCAAGATGAAGCGCTCAATGAACCGTGGCGTCTGGAGCAGGGCGTACCGCTTCCTTGCCTCCTCGGAGAGATCTTGATACAGATCGCCGACGAACCTGGTCTCCCACTCCGGATCAGTGAAGTCGTGAATCAATCTCCCCTCACCGTCACGAGAACGCCAGAACGCGACAAGTGCCTTCGCCGCGTCATGCGATATGCGCAACCACTCCATTGGATTGTGCTTGCCGTCGAACAGCATCTGGCCAGCGTCTGTGTCACGTAGCACGTCGAACTGCGCCGCTAGCCAGTCGCCGTCGTTGTGCTTGGGATTTCGACGGTAGTGCGCGAGCTGGGCGTCCTCCGCGAGGCCGAGCCGCTCACCCGGTCCGGACAGCACGGGCCGGATCAGCGCGTTGTCTTCCGACCAACGCAGGAAGACCGTGCCAAGTACCCAGGCCACCGCAATCTGGGTGATCTGCGCGTCCCTCCAGGCCGGCCATTCGGCGGCGGTGCAACGCGCCCTGCGCTGATCGGCGTGCTCCTCACGCAGCGGATCCTCGAAAGACGGAAGCATCGTGAGCTGCTCAGCTAGATTGACTTCCAGCAGCCGGACCTGCCTCTGAAGATCCGCCAACAGCAGCTTCGACTCGATCACCGGTGCTCCCCCATGTCCGGCGCGGCGAGCGCCTCAAGACACGGCTCAGCCGCGAGCTTCGCCATAAGGAGTAACGAGGTCTGCCACGAAGAGTAACTTTCTACGCAACAATGCGTGACAACGCCCAGCTTGACGGGGCGATCAGCCACTCCTCGGCGCTCTCCAACCCGACCGCCTCGGTGCCGATCCTCGGTGGTTCGTTCTCGTCGTGCGCCGCGCACAGCAGGATCAGCGTCCTCGGTCCGCGCTCTCGGCCGGCTCGGCGGGCGGCGTCGAGTAGCCGGTCGAGCAGCGCCATCCCGCCCGGGTAGCGGCCGAACGGGGTGAGCCCGTCGAGCACCAGCACGTCAGTGCCTGCCCAGTTCTCGGCCAGCCGCCGCCAGACCTCCGCGACCACCTGCTGCAGGTTGGTCCGGTCGCTGGGGTCTGCGCTCGGGGCGTCCGCTTGCAGGATCACGTCGAAGTCCGGGATCAGCAGTTCGCTGGCGACCTTCCGCAGCGCGCCGACGAACGCAGCGGACGCGTCGGTCGTCTGAACTCCGGCCAGCTCACACACCCGGTCCCGGGTCGCCGCCCACCGAGAACGGCGGAAGGTGACGACCCGGGCGCCGCCGTGCCGCAGCGCGTAGCCCAGCCGGGCGTCCGGGCCGCTGCCAGGCGCCGCCGACACCGGCGCCCGCCCACTGGCCGTGCTGGGCAGGCGGGTGCTCGTCGCGCCGGGTAGCGGGGGCGGCATCAGCCGGTTGCCGTCCCACGTGAGCTCGAAGCCGGCCTCGACCAGCAGCCGTTCCAGGTCCCGACCATCCGGCAGTTCTGCCAGGCCAGGGAAGCGGGCGGACACCCTGCGCGCGAGCGCCTCCGGGGTCAGTCCCTCCGGGGGTACCCCCGCACCGGCCTGGGAGAGCCGGAGCGCGCGAACCGGGTCGAGGTCACACGGGTAGAGCTCCAGACGGGCGTTGACCAGGACCGTCCCCGAGGCTGCGGCCGCGAGCTGGACGAGCCGCTGCTCGCCCGGGACCTGGTCGTGCCGCCTGGCCACCACCTCCAGCGCCCTGATCACCGCGACCGGTGTCGGTAGCGGGTCGCTCCCGGCCAGCTTGATCGACTCGTCAGCGAGCGCGGCGGCCATGTCGAGCAGCTCCGCGTCGTTGGGGGTGTCGAACGACTCGTCCTCGGCGACCTGCAGTGCAACCAGTACCCGGTCGCGGTGGCGTCGGGTGGCGAACGCGGGCGCTTCGGCGATCGAGTCCGCTTCGACTGCCGCCCGCAGCACCGCGTACCCGCAGACAAGTCGACGCTCTGGGTCGTCCTCCCGGTCGCAGCCCCGGGCGATCAACAGTTGCTCCACGAGCTCGCCGGCCGCAGCGACCCGGTTACGCCCGCGCAGCATCTCCACGAGTTCGTCCCGGACGCTGGTCAGCGCTAGATCGGTGGCCCAGTCGAGCCTGCGTTTCTGGGTGAGCTGGCTGACCCGTGCACCCGTCAGACCGTAGGCAGCGGCGACGTCTGCGAGGCTCGGCCACCGCGAACTGGGCAGCGCGCCGTGCTCGTCTGGAAGTCCGAGCAGCGACCGGGTGATGGCGCGCTGGTCGGCGCCCTTGGTGTTAGCCTCCGGGAGCAGCCGCACGGCGAGGGTATCCAGCCCGGTCGGGCCGGTGGTCTCGACAGGCGTCGGCGGAGCACCCGCCACCGGGAGCTTCTTGCGCCACATGCTGGCCCGGTTGACCAGCTCCAGGCGGGTGGCGCGGGAGAGCCCGCGAGCCTTCCACAGCAGCCGGGTCGGGATCTCCACCAGCTCGCCGACGGTGTCCGCGCCCAACCGCTGCGCCACCGCGACCGCCCGCAACGACAGCCCCGCGGCGTCGAGCGCGGTCGCGGCGGCGGCTGCCTCGGCTGCCTGGTCACGCTGCTCCTGCGGATCCTCGGTGGGGAAGTAGGTGGTGCGGGCCGGCGGCTGCGCGTCGATCGCGTTGAAGAGCTTGTCCCATGCCTGCCGCATCGCCCCGGCTGTCGGGAACCGCTTGTCCAGATCACGGTCCAGCGCGTGGGAGAAGAACTCGGTCAGCGGCGTGCGCAGGGCTGAGTCGAAGATGTCGGAGGCGATCGTCACCTCGTCGACGAACTGGGCGTCGGTACCGTCGTCGCCCCAGGTCGGCAGCTCCAGGCTGGCCATCTCGTGCAGCGTGACCGCGACCGCGTACAGTTCAGCGGCACGGTCGTAGGTGGGGCGACGGGCGCCACCGAGGAACGGGTCGCGGTAACCGCGGGTACCGGCCAGGACGTCCGATGCGGGGGCCGCCGCGAGCGAGAAATCGAACAGGACCAGCGCCGGTCCGCGCTTCGGGTGCCGTCGAACACCCAGGTTGTCGGGCTTGATGTCGCGGTGGAACACGTCCTTGCCCTCGAGGTAGCCGACAGCGTCGAGCAGCTGGTCGCCGAAGCTCTGCAGCTGGTCGAGTAGCTGGGCACCTTCCTCCCGCAGCAGCCCCGCCAGGCTCTGCTCACCGGCATAGTCGATCTCGATCGCGTGCCGGCTCCCCAGCGCAAAGGCCCCGCGCTTGAGGACAACGAGATGGTCGTGCCGCAGCCCGTCGAGCACCCTGGCCTCGTCGTCGAGCCGGGCCTCGGCCTGTGCGGTTCGGCCCACCTTCAGTACAGAGTGCAGGCCGTCGCGCTCGACCAGGAACGCTCGTGCGGTCGCGCCGGTACCGAGCACCCGCTCAACCACGTAGCCGTCCGGTAGCTCGGCGCCTGCCTGGGCGTCGAGTGGGTCGTCCGGGGCCTGCTCGGGCGGTGCGGCCTTGCCCATCGCCTCGTCGAGCTGCTCCAGAAACTCCGCGACGTCCGGTGTCCGCTCCGAAACCTTCGGGGAAGTGGCCAGCGCAATGAGCGCGTCGACGTCCGGCGGCACCGAATCCGTCACCGCCGACGGGGGCAGACCGCCTTCCTCCCTCAGCCGGGTCCCAAGCTCCGCGCGGCCCTCGGCGGGAGCCTTTCCGGTCACGATCAGGTATGACGTGGCCCCGACCCCGAACACGTCGATGGCAACCGTGCCGTCGACGTCCTGGGTGAACTCTGGGGCCAGGTAGGCGGCGGCCGACGCCTCGACATGCCGGCCCGCGTGGGTCGTCGGAGCCACCCGATGCGTGGTGGTCGTCGAGGACAGTCCTCGCGCCGCCGACTGCCATTCGCCCACCCGCAACCTCGGCGCCTTGAAGGAACCATCCGGGCCGGGTTCGACGATCACCGCTCGCGGTGACAGCGCCCGGTGCACCAGCCGGCGGTCGTGGGCGTAGTTCACCGCCTCGGCAAGTTGGCGCACCAGCCCGAGGCGCGCCGGAAGGTCGAGCTTGGCGCCGTCACCCGCCATGAAGTGGTCCAGGCGCACCGCGTCCGGGTGCTGGTCGATGACCAGCGCGGGACCCATCTCGTGGTCGAGCATCTCGCGGGGAACCAGCAGCCCGGTGTGTTCGATGCCCTGGGCCGCGGTGAACTCACGTTGCGCGGCGTGGCGCACCGACTCACGTGACTGCGGATCAGCCTGCCGCTCGTACATGTAGATCCGGATCCGCCGGTAAGCGCCGGGCAAGTCCTCGCGGGTGGCGTTGTGGTCCTGCCACGTCGGCCCGCTGTCGTACGGCTTCGGTTCGATCTGCCACGGGCCGACGGCGACGCTGCGTCGCGTCCGGTGGATACCGACCTTCTCCAGCAACGTCGGCAGCCGGTTCAGGAACTCCGACTGGGGCGGGGCGTGCCGCGCCGGCGCAAGGAGCAGGTCCGCACCGACCCTCGGCAGGTCGTTCTTGGCGTTGTCCGGCGCGTAGAGATGGTGTCGCTGACCATCGTCCAACTCGCACTGCATCTGCGGTTCGGCGAGGAACACACAGCCGCGCATAAACGGGATCTTGACCGCACGCTCTTTCGCCGCAGCCCTGCTTAGCAGGGATTTCAGCTCCTTCGCCTTCTGGTCCGCGAGCGGGAGCGGGTTGTCGAACGAGCGGGTCCGGTCGTTGATCAGCGACCAGGTCGCGCCGTAGTTCGTCAGTCGACCACGGAAGTTCTTGATCTCTATCAGGAAGAGGCCGGTCGGGGCAGCGACCAGGAGATCCACCTCGCGGATGTGACCCTGGTCGGAGACGAAGGTGAAGTTGGACCAGGCCTGGTAGGGAGTGCGGTCGGGCAGCAGATCGCGGACGTAGCGGAGAGCGGCCTGCTCATGGGCGAACGAGGAAGGGGTGATCTCGTGCCAGCGGCTCGAGTTCGCGTCCAACCTGGCCTCCCCCGTAGGTGTCGATGATGTGAGAGAGCCACGTTAAAGCATGATCAGCGCTTCCGGGGCTCCCGTTACGGCTCATTCACGGCACGTATCGGCGCCGCATCCGGTGTGCCTAGTCCGCGAGTCTCTGCGCCACCAGCTCTGATGGGCGCGGTGGGCTCGCTGCGTCGGAGAGTCAGACGGGACCTCCAAGTCCGGCGGCTCTCCAGTCGGGCCGACGATCTCCACGGTGCCGGATTCCGTGACCACCCAGAACTCGATGTCGAGCCTGCGCAACGGCTCGGCGCGTTCGCTGTGCAACGTGCGGTACCTGGGCATGTCGGGGAACGCGACCACGACCCGATCCCTCGGATTGCCCTGGCGCAGCTTCAGCGCTGACGACAAGGCCCCCGCGAACCACTGATTAGCCTGAACGGTCGGTGCGGTGGGCTTGACCTCGCCGGCGCGGCGCGGGTCGGAGTACTGCGTTGACGGCCAGCCCTTGACCTCGATGTGGACCCGCCGGCCGTCAAGTTCCGCGACAACGTCTGTGCCACGCTGCTTGGTGGCGGTGTCGGCCTGGGAAACGATCTCGCCGCCCTCGCTGGTCAGCCACTCGACGAGCGCGTGCTGTACGGCGCCTTCCCACGGCCACGGCTTCGCTGGTTCGGAAGGCACTGGCCGTCGCGGCGGTACGGGCGCCTCGGCGTTGCTGAGCCGGTTGAGGATCGGGCTGTCGGCCGTGTCGCGCCGGACGATGCCCTCTTCGGCCAGTCGTCGGCAGATCATGTTCGCCGTCTGGTGGACCGCCTTGGGATGCAGCCGCTTCAGTTCCCGGGCGACCTCGGCTTCGGTCATGCCTTCGGGATGGCCGGCCAGGATGCGGAGCACGTCCTCGCGCTGGCCCATGTCAGGCCTCTGTGGCCGGGTGGACGACCTCGGCGTCAATGATCTCCGCGTCGGCGTAGACCACTGCCGTTCCGTCTGGTTCGAACGTGGTCAACGCATAGGTCGCGATAGCTCGGCAACTAATCACGTCGACGGTGGCTCCGACGCCTCCGCCTACGATGGGGACGATCCTCACCAGGTTGATTGCGCCTTTCTGGCCCGCCTTGGTCACGAGGCGGAAGCCCACCTTCTTGTTGATCTCAATCAAGACCCGGCCGGGAACCTTCTGCAATGCAGCGGCCGTGGACTTTCGCCCGATCTCGACCCCGGCCTTCCGCAAGGCCGCCGCCCCGCTGGCACCGAGCAGACAGATGCCGACGGCGCTCTGCACCTCCTGTGTGCTGATGTCGTAGCCACGCAGGTGCGCGATGGCGGCCGTCATTCGCGTCGCGATGATGTGGAGCCCGCCCAGCGACGCGGGCACCATGACCGGCAAGAGCGCAACACCTCCGAGGCCGGTGACGAATCCCGAGGCGGCGGCCATTCGCAGGTGCGTCGCTATCAGTCGTTCAATAGCCCGCTCCCGGTCACCGTCGGCGGACAACAGGTGCTCCTCAGCAACTTGCTCCGCCCCGGACAGCGGTCCGCGTCCGTTGATGCCGAACTCGAGCACTTGCTTGATCATTTTCTCGCCGAGTTGAACGAGCCGACTGTTTTCCTCGGTCATGATCTCACTGCCCCCAAGCGCTGCCGTAGTCCCTCAGGATTCCGGTCACGGCCGGTGATCGGTACTCGGGGGGCCTGCACTAACCGATCGAGTGAGTCGCTTCCGGTTCTCAGCATCGCGTCGGATACCGCTGGCCAGCGGTGAGCTCGTGGCATAACGGAGCGGTGGAAATCCGGTGCCGCGTAGTGCTCTTCAGTGCCATCGGCCAGCGACCGCGCTGTCTCTGCCGGGCTGCTTGTTCACGGCGTGCTGTCTCAGCCCAAGCTCGGCCGCCGCCTGGCGTGCTTCCGGATCGCGGGGTGGCGCGAGCCGAACGCCTGCGTCGGTGAGCATCCCCAGATCGAGGGTCCAGGCGCGGCCCGAGAACCAGCCGGCGAGCCTGGTGGGTCTTGGTGTCCTTCTCCCTGCCGCCTTGGCCGGGCAACGACACCCAGTTCCGCCGAATAGTGAGCACGCCAGCGTCCAGGTCGAGGTTCGACCAGCGCAGGGCGATCACCTCGGCGCGGCGCATGCCGGTGACGAACACCAGCCAGACGAACATGCCCCAGTCGGGCCCGATCTGCCACGCAGCTTCGACGATTCGGGCCGCGTCGACCGTGCTCGGCCGATCGGGGTCCGGCGTGGGCTTACGGGGCTTTTGGCCGCGTCAGCCGGGTTGGAGGTGATCCAGCGCCACCGGACGGCGGCCGCGAGGACTGAGCTGAGGATCCAGTGCACCTGGCGAACCCCAGAGTCACCCAGCGGTCGGCAGGAGTGCGGCGGACACTCGATTACCACGCAGCCAGCCACGGCGCAGTCGTGCACAGCATCGACGCGAGGACGGCCCGGCGGGCGCTTGTGCTTGACCGCACGGCACTCGTGCGGCAGGGCGGTGCGGGTGGTCGACGACCGGCTCGCCGTTTCGGCAGCGGTGGCTGCAGCGGCGCAGCTCGGCGTAGAGCTCCTCGAGTACCTGGACGGAGATGTCGCTTATCGGCGCGCTGCCGAGGGCTGGGCGTATGTGGCGCTCGATCATGCCCCGGTAGCCCTCGCGCGTCGTGTCCTCGACCTCGT
Organism: Actinomycetota bacterium; assembly: GCA_030852965.1. Taxonomy (GTDB): domain Bacteria; phylum Actinomycetota; class Actinomycetes; order Mycobacteriales; family Pseudonocardiaceae; genus Pseudonocardia. The sequence continues at coordinate 24,774 of JALYVZ010000008.1, forward strand.
GGACGGTGAGCTATTTGTCGATCGCCGTGCTCAAGTTCGCCCGAGTGCGGTTGTTGGTCTTGGCATCGACTTGCGCGAGCAGCCGGGTGCGGATCTTCTCGGCCTCGCGCTCAGTCGTCGCCGATCCAGTGAGGTAGAGGCTCTTGCCGGTTAGCGGGTCTTCACCGGCGTACACCCTGACCCGGAAAGGAATTGCCCCGTTGATCGATGCCCCCGCGAGGACGTCGCTTCGCAGGCGGTTTGGGCATGATCGGAGCATACTCATGTCCATCGTCATGTCCATTGATCACTTCGAGGGTACGAATGTCAGCGTTCCCGCTGGTCAAACGTGGCGCGCCCGGAGGGACTCGAACCCCCAACCTCCTGATCCGTAGTCAGGTGCTCTATCCGTTGAGCTACGGGCGCTTGTTCTGTTGTCGACGGCCCGGGGGCCGGGTGGTGCGCGGAGGCTCCGGGATTTGAACCCGGGATGGGGGGTGACCCCAAACCGCATTAGCAGTGCGGCGCCATAGACCAGACTAGGCGAAGCCTCCCGAGCCTGTCGGCTCCTGGATAGGTTACACAGCACACCCCGTCCCGATCAAAGCGGTACCGGACGAGCCGCCGCGCCCACGGGGCGAACGAGCGTGCTCATTGCCCTCGGGAGCCCGCCCACGGGGCGAACGAGCGTGCTCATTGCCCTCGGGAGCCCGCCCACAGGGAGAACGAGCGTGCCGACCAGCGGGGGTGGGGGGCGCGTTAGCGCAGGTGGGAGTCGAACCAGTTGAGGGTGCGCTGCCAGGCGTCGGCGAACACGTCGGGGTCGGCGTGGAAGCGGTGGTCGACGTCCGGGTAGATGACCACGTCGGCCACCACATCGGCGCTGGCCACCGCGCTGCGCAGCTTCTCCACGTCGTCCGGGGACTGATCCTGCGGGCGCTCGCCGAACAGCCCCAGCCACGGGCAGGTCAGCTCCGGGGCGGCCTCCAGCGGCGAGGGCAGGTCGTCCGACAGCGGGTCGGTGATGTGGTCGCCCGCGATCGTGACGGCGGCACCCAGTGAGCGTTTCGCGGCCACCACCAGGGCGACCGAGCCGCCGAGGTCGAAACCGATGATCCCCATCAGGTCCGACGGCACGCCATGGTCGGCCAGCCAGCCGAACGCGGTGTCGGTGTCGGCCATGACACTCGCCCCGGTGAGCCGACCCACCTGGTCGGCGACCTGCTCCTCAGTGTCCACCTCGTCGGCCATGTCCCGGTGGTAGAGGTGTGGCGCGACGACCCGCCACCCCTCCACGGCCAGGCTGTGCACCAGCCCCCGCACACCGTCGGTCATGCCTCTGGCCTCGTGCAGCACCACGATTCCGCCGCGTGTCACCCCGTCCGGTTCGGCGATGGTCAGCCGGAGCTGGCTGCCGTCGTCGAGAGGAACCGTCTCGGTGCGCAGCTCGGTCATGTGACCAGGGTCGCACGGTTGCGCGGGCGGCGGCCAATCCTGGCTGGTGGCTTGCTGTCGTTCGGGTCGAGCCGGCGGCTACCGTGCGCACTCATGGACCCCACCATCCGAGCCGATCTGGCACGGTTGCCGGCCTACGTCCCGGGGCGCACCGTGCCCGGTTCGATCAAGCTGGCCAGCAACGAGGTGGCGCTGCCGCCGCCGCCGGCGATCCTGGACGCCATCGCGACGGCGGCGGCGGGCGGCAACCGCTACCCGGACATGGGGGTGGTCGAGCTCACCGAGCGGCTCGCGACACGGCACGGAGTGACCCCCGAACGGGTGGCAGTCGGCTGTGGCTCGGTGAGCCTGTGCCAGCAGTTGGTGCAGCTGAGCTGCGGTTCATCCGACGACGAGGTGATCTTCGGGTGGCGGTCGTTCGAGGCGTACCCGATCGTCACCCAGGTGGCCGGCGGGCGGCCGGTCCCGGTCCCACTGGACGCCTCGCACCGACACGACGTCGCGGCCCTGCTCGCCGCGATCACCCCGCGCACCCGGCTGATGTTCGTGTGCAACCCCAACAACCCCACCGGCACCGCGCTGTCCCGCGAGTCGCTCGTGCGGCTGCTGGACGCCGTGCCGGCTCACCTCACCGTCGCCCTGGACGAGGCCTACCGGGAGTTCGTCACCGACCCGGACGTACCGGACGGGCTGATGCTGCTGGACGGCCGGCCGAACCTCGTGGTGCTGCGGACGTTCTCCAAGGCCTACCGGTTGGCCGGGCTGCGGGTGGGATACGCGATCGGTTCGCCGGCCGTGGTGGAGGCGCTGCGCAAGGTCTGCGTGGCGTTCAGCGTGAACGGGCTGGCCCAAGCCGCCGCGCTGGCGGCCCTCTCGCCCGAGTGCCTGCCGGAGCTGCTCGGGTCCTGCGCGGAGATCACGGTGGAACGGCAGCGGGTGCGGGCTTCGCTGCTGGCGGCCGGCTTGGCGGTGCCGGAGTCGCAGGCCAACTTCCTATGGCTGCCGCTGGGTTCGCGGACCACGGCGTTCGCCGAGCACTGCGCGCAGCGGCGGGTGCTGGTGCGGCCGTTCGCCGGCGACGGTGCCCGGGTCACCATCGCCGGCATGGACGACAACAACGCCTTCCTGGCCGCCGCCCGCTCCTTCCCCGGGTGAGCGGGCTGAGCGGGCTGAGTGGGCGGCTACCCGCGAGTCAGACCCTTCTGGCGTACACCCCGGACAGCGCACCGACACCCAGGACCGCGAAGAGCACCTGGAGGCCGTGCCGGGTCCAGTCGAACCCTGGTGTCTCAGCCACGTGCAACAGCGTGGCGACGTAGTTGCCGATGATGGCGGCGACGATGCCGACGAGGATGGTCAGCCAGATCGGCGTGGCCTGCTTGCCGGGCAGGATGAGCTTGGCCAGCACACCCAGGATGAGGCCGACGATGATGGCGCCGATGATGCTGTAGCCGAAGATCACTTGGTCCTCCACTTGCCTCGGACGAGCCGCTCGCCCGTCAGGCGCCTTGAATACCACTTGGTCCAGGCACCCGCAGCGGCTGAGACCGAATGAGCGGCAAAGAGTTACCGAAGGTTCGCCGACCAGTCACAACCCGGCGTCACCGGCACCGTTCACCCTGACTGTCATGGCACGATCGCGGTGTGATGCCCGAGGAACTGGCCCACCTGCGCCGGGCCCGCGACCTGATGGACCGGGACTACGCGCGTCCGCTGGACGTGCCGGCGATGGCCAGGGCGGCGCTGATGTCACCCGCGCACTTCTCCCGCCAGTTCCGGGCGGCCTACGGCGAGACGCCGTACAACCACCTGATGACTCGCCGGATCGAGCGAGCCATGGCGCTGCTGCGACGGGGTGATCTGAGCGTCACCGAGGTGTGCCTGGCCGTCGGGGCCACCTCGCTCGGCTCGTTCAGCTCGAGGTTCACCGAGTTGGTCGGACAGACCCCCAGTGCCTACCGGGCCCGCGATCATCGGGCCGGTGCGGCAGTGCCGGCCTGCGTGGCGCGCGCCTGGTCGCGACCGAGGCGTGGCGGTCCGGGGGCCGAGACATCGACACCGAGCAGGAATGGAGAAGCCGGCGCCCGGCTATGGTCCTAGCCTGGCGACCATGAACCTCTCGCTTTCGCATACCTTCGTGATCGTCGACGACCAGGACAAGGCGTTGGCCTTCTACCGCGACGTGCTTGGCCTCGCCGTCCACACGGATGCCCCACTTGGTGAGATGCGCTGGCTCACCGTGTCCCCGTCCTCACAGCCGAACGTGCAGATCGCCCTGGTGACCGCGGAGATGGGGCACTCGCCGGAGGACGCCGCAGCACTGAAGCTCCTGCTGGCCAAGGGTGTACTGGGCAGCCTGATATTCGCCACCGACGACGTGGCGGGCACCTTCGATCGGATCCAGGCGTCCGGCGCCGAGGTGCTCCAGGAGCCCATCGACCAGCCCTACGGGATGCGCGACTGTGCCTTCCGCGACCCGTCCGGCAACCACCTGCGCTTCTCCCAGCCGCTCTGAGCCGGGCCCGGTGAGTCGGGCGGTCAGCCGGGCGACTCGGTTGCGGGAGGCAGCAACGACCGCAGTCGACGTGCCGGCTGGTGAGGGCGTTGATCTCGGCGCGGCGGTTGACCGGGTCGCACATGGTGCCCAGCGCAAGACAGCCCGCCGACCCCGTCGCACCGGTTAGCTGGGCCCGCACGCGGTCCAGCAACCCGTGCAGGTCCGCGACCCCGCCCGCCGCGCCGCAGCTAACCGAGATCCGCGTCAGCGTGCATTTTCCTTGATCGAATAACGCTGGTGCGGATCTCGGCGCTCGGGTTGGGGTGGGGGGTGGCGGCGCGGCGGCTGCTCGGCCGGGCTGTGGTAAGGCGGGAGGCGGGAGGCGGGAGCTGCGGGTCGCTGCACGGGCGCCTACGGTGGGTGCATGGAGTATCGGGGGCTTGGTCGTACCGGGATGCAGGTCAGTCCGCTGTGCCTGGGGGCGATGATGTTCGGGGCGTGAGGCGAACCCGACCACGACACGTCCGTCAAGATCATCCACCGGGCGCTGGACGCTGGAATCAACTTCATCGACACCGCCGATGTCTACTCGCAGGGCGAGTCGGAGGTGATCGTCGGCAAGGCGCTGGCCGGAGGTCGGCGCGACGACGTGATCCTCGCGACGAAGTTTTACGCCCCGATGGATGTGGCGATGGGCCAGTCCGGCGGCGGCGACCCGAACCGGCGCGGCAACTCGCGGCGCTGGATGGTCAAGGAGGTGGAGGACAGTCTGCGGCGGCTGGACACCGACTGGATCGACCTTTACCAGGTGCACCGCCCGGACCCGCAAACCGACCTTGAGGAAACCCTGGCGGCCCTCACCGACCTGCAACGACAGGGCAAGATCCGAGCGTTCGGCAGCTCCACGTTCCCGGCGCACGAGGTCGTCGAGGCGCAGTGGGTGTCGCAGCGGCGCGGGCTGGGCCGGTTCGTCACCGAACAGCCGCCGTACTCGATGTTGGTGCGCGGGTGGAGGCGGACCTGCTGCCGGTGGCGCAGTGCTACGGCATGGGCGTGCTGCCGTGGAGCCCGCTGGCCGGCGGCTGGCTGACCGGCGGCTACCGCAAGGGTCACGAACAGCCGAAATCGCAGCGGGCCGAGCGGATGCACGGGCGCTACGACATGTCCGCACCCGGCAACCAGGCAAAGCTGGATGCCGCCGACGCGCTGGCCACCCTGGCTGACAAGTCCGGGCTGTCACTGATCCACCTCGCCCTGGCGTTCACCCTCGCACACCCGGCGGTGACCGCACCGATCATCGGCCCACGCACTCTTGCGCACCTGGAGTCGCAGCTCGGTGCGGCGGAGGTGACGCTGTCGGGCGACATACTTGACGCGATCGACGAGATCGTGCCGCCCGGGGTGACCCTGTCCAGGGCCGACCACGGCTACGAGGCCCCGGAGCTGACCGACGCCCGGCTGCGCCGCCGGTAACCGCCGGTCGCTGCCGTTGGCCGCCGGTAACCGCCGGTCGCCGCTCCGGCGCGTGACAGGGCAGAATCCGTTCGTGCCCGTCGTGGAGTACCTCCATGCCATCCCACCCGCCGCGATCCTGGCAGTGGTCGGCCTGGTGATCGCGTGCGAAAGCCTGGGGTTACCGCTGCCCGGGGAGATCGTGCTGGTCAGCGCGGCGCTGCTGGCCGCCCAGCACGTGGTCAGCCCGGTGGGGGTGGCGGTCTGCGCGAGCATCGGCGCCATCGTGGGTGACTCGATCGGCTACTCCATCGGTCGGCGCGGCGGCCGGGCTCTGTTCGTCCGGATGGGTCGGCGCTTTCCGACGCACTTCGGCCCCGAACACCTGCGGTCCGCGGCGCAGGCGTTCGAGCGGTGGGGGGTGTGGGCGGTGTTCTTCGGCCGGTTCATCGCGCTGCTGCGGATCTTCGCCGGGCCGCTCGCCGGCGCGCTGCGAATGCGGTACTGGAAGTTTCTCGCGGCCAACGCCTCCGGTGGCATCGTCTGGGCCAGTGGCACCACGGCGGTCATCTACTACCTTGGCATGCTCGCCGAGAAGTGGCTGCAGCGGTTCTCCTGGATCGGCCTGGTGGCAGCGGTGGCGATCGGCCTGACCAGCACCGCCATGATGCGACACAGAGCGGTCAAGCGCGCATCGAGTGCGGCGCCGAGGTGAAGGAGCGCGGCGTGGACCAGGCCTCAGCGAGTACCAGCCGGCTGTGGGTATGAGGTGAGCCGCCGCCGCACGAGGAGGGGGCTGGCGCCGGGCTGAGATGCTCGGTGACCAGCGCGTGCTGGCTTGCCTGGAATCCCGCCACTGTGGCGGGTTGGATGGCGCCGGTCCAACCGCAGGTGCAGACGGGCACGAAGCCGACGAACGTGCCTCGGGCGCAGCGGACGACGTCGGTCCAGGTGTCGCTGAGCGCCCCGTCGCGGTAGCGGTCCGCAATGTATCCGGAGTGGTCGCCGGTCGACATGAGACCCGTGTGGCCAGTGATGCTCACGGGTACACCGTACATCCGGTGCGTCGCCAGGAGCTGAACCCGCGTTGTCAATCACCGAACCGTGGCAGCGAGTGGGCGGCGGCAGTCGGTTGACGGCGGACGCGATGGCGGTTCGGGTATGTGGTGTCGTCGGTCAACTTCGCGTTGGCCGCGTTGGTCAACATAGCATTGACGGTCAATGGTAGATTGACCCACTGTGGGTGGAGATAGTCTTGACCCATGCTGGGGAAGGGGTCGATCAAACGTCTTCGGCACGCCGTGGAGGCGGTGGAGTCGGCCCCGACCGCGTTGGAGGCGTTGGTCGCGGCCCGTGAGCTGCGCCAGGCCGCCGAAGCACTCGAGCTCGCCGCGGTGGTCGAAGTGCGACGAGAACGCGGAACCTGGACGCAGATCGGCGCGGTGTATCGCACCAGCAAGCAGGGCGCTCAGCAGCGGTTCCGAGCGGCTGTCGCCGGGCAACGGACCCGCGACTGACACCGCATCCGCGCGGTTTGTCCCGATCCGGGGTGCGCTGATCACTCAGGAGATCATCGGCGCGGTCTCCCCAGGCCCAGGCCTCGCGCCGAACCCGACCGGGACCGGCCGGAGTACATGCTCTGGAGTGAAAGGAACTGATCGTGACCACATCATCGAAGTCAGCATCACCTCGCTCGTCCACCAAGTCCGCGACGGAGGTGTCGCGGTTGGATCGGCGCCGGGACACCCTGCAGGCAACCCGGGCCACGCAAACCGCCTCGGGCGCGGAAGTCGCCCGGCTGGACACCGAGTTGGACGCCAATGCCAACCGGGTCTCCCAGCTGGAACGCGAACTGGCCAACGCCCGTGACCGGGTAGCGGTGTTGAAGAAGTCCATCAAGACCGCCCGCAAGTACCGGGTCAAGTTGCGCGCGGGGCGCAAACGGGCCCGTCAGAACACCGCGAAAGCCCAACAACGCGCAGCCGAGGCCGAACGCAGATACGACAAGGCCATGCTCGCCGACATGATCGCCAGGGAGAAGCAACAACACCTGGCCCAGCTCACCACGACCGCCGCACCCCCACCAGCTCCGGCGGCCACACCACCCGCCGCACCCCCACCAGCTCCGGCGGCCACGGCGAAACCGGCCACCGCCGTGGTAGCGCCACCCACACCGGATACCGCGCCGCGCACCACGGGAACCCCCGACTCAGCACGCCGATCACCCGCCCCGACACCCCCGGCCACGCCCGCCAGCGCCCCCAAGGGCACCACCGGCGCCGCCACCACCACCCCGGCGCGGCGGACACAACGCACCAACGCGCCGGCACCTCGAGTCAGCTCAACCAACCCGACCAGCCCACGCGAGATCTGACACGACGGCCTGGGCACCAGGTTGCGGCCGATCGTCGAGGCCTTTGAGCTGGGCCAGGTGGGTCGCGTCGATGAGCTCCTGCTCAAGAGCAGCGTGCGAACGTCCAACTGGGGCCACCGCTACGGCTGGACCATCCCGGAGTCGGAGTCCGCGCATGCCGATCCACACCGCTGATGACAGGTCATTCGCACCCTGTTAGCGGAGGAACCATCCCGAGCTGCTGACCGGCAGCACGTCGTACATCAGGTACGTTCTGTCGACGACCCGCTCTTGACCAACGCGCTGCGCGAGCGGGACGTCGTCCTCATCGTCATGGAGTCGGCCCTCCACGTACTGAGTACAAAGGGGTTGTCCGGGGGAGGATGCTGAAGGTCGGTGTTGCCCCAGATGTGGACACGGCTGACGAGAAGTTCGTGAAGACCGCGATGTGGGAGGGCGACGATGGCACCTGAGCCGATTATCACGGTGGAGATCGACACCGAGATCGGCGCGGCCTACGTGCAGCTCAGCCAAGCGACTGTGGCCCGCACCGAGGAGTACTCCGAAGAGATCAACGTCGACCTAGACGGCCTCGGCATGGTCGTTGGTATTGAGCTGCTCGACACCGCAGTGCCAGTACCACTCGATGAGCTGGCGGTGAAGTACCACATCAAGACGACGACTCTGGCACGCCTGCTCGCTGCGATCCAGCCCGCCACGGCACCTGCGGTCGTCTCCGTATCGGCCGTGGGTAGTCCAGAGATCCCGCTCGGGGAGTACCAAACCATCGCTCCCAAGCCGGTCACTGATCCCTCGTCACAAGCACAAGCTGTGTGAGGTGCCATCCCGTCGACCTGGCACCGCCCAACCGGGCCGTCAGGCGGGGGCAACCTTGAGCTAGACCGCCGCTCGACGATGCCAAGCTTGCCCCCGCCTGACGGTCTGGTAGCCCAGCGGGAGGTCGTCGGGATCGCACCGCCGCCGCCACACTCCCCGCCTCACGTTCAAGCTCAGCCCCGCCATCCCGGAGACAGTGAGTATGAGGATGTAGGCGGCGCTGCTTGCCGGGTGTGACCCTCCGGAGAGTGACGCGAGGTCTGCTGTCCTGGGCAGGATTGGTCGGCTCGGCGGTGGCGCCGCCTGCACGCGAACGGCCGGGCGGCGTGACCTCATAGGAGCCTGTGCAAGAGGCACCCATCACTGTCTTGTCCGGCCTTGCCCGACCGCGGCGTGCTGACCTATCCGGTGCAAGCGGAAGAGGTACAGCGATGTCCAGCATGAGTGTCACGACGGGCTCTGTCACGGGCGGAGTCGATACCCACAGCCAGACTCACCACGCCGCGGTGATCGATCAAGTGGGCCGGCTCCTGGGTGACCGTGAGTTTCCCACGACCCCAGCGGGCTACCGGGCGCTGCTGGCATGGCTGCGGGGGCACGGGCAGCTAGGACGGGTCGGGGTGGAGGGCACCGGCGCTTACGGTGCCGCTCTGGCCCGGCAACTACGGGCCGCGGGTGTCTCGGTGATGGAAGTCGATCGGCCGAACCGGCAGACCCGCGCCGCGGTGGGTAAGTCCGACCCGCTGGACGCCTACGCCGCGGCTCGTGCCGCCTTGGTGGCCATCCGACCCGGCGCCCCGAAATCCCGCGACGGTCGGGTCGAGGCGGTCCGTGTTCTGCGGGTGGCCCGTCGTGGCGCGGTGAAGGCCCGCACCCAGACCACCAACCAGCTCAAGGCGTTGCTGCTGACCGGGCCGGCTGACCTGCGCGGAAAGCTGCGCCACTTGAACACTCCAGCGCTGATCGACACCTGCGCCCGGCTGCGTCCAACCGGCCCGCTGACCGACCCGGAACAGGCCACCAAACTCGCGTTACGGCGCCTGGCCCGCAGACACCAGCATCTGACCGAGGAGACCCTCGCCGCCGACGCCGAGCTCAAGGCGCTGCTCACCAGTACCGCACCGGAACTGCTCACCCTCTGTGGTGTCGGCGTCGAGGTCGCCGGGCAGCTGCTCACCAGCGCCGGGCACAACCCCGAGCGGCTGCACTCCGAGGCCGCGTTCGCCCACCTGCGCGGAGTCGCCCCGATCCCGGCCAGCAGCGGCAAAACCCACCGTCACCGGCTCAACCGCGGTGGCGACCGCACCGCCAACAACGCCCTGTACACCGTCGTGCTCAGCCGGCTGCGCTGCGACCCGCGCACCCGCCGATACGTTAGTCGGCGCACCAAGGAAGGGCTGAGCAAACCCGAGATCATCCGCTGTCTCAAGCGCTACGTCGCCCGCGAGATCTACAGCGTTTTGGTCAGTCTCCCCCCATTCTCGTCGTCGAGACCGCTTCACAGACCGGAGCGGGCGGGTCAACCCTGAAACACCGCGACACCGGTTTCGACCACCCTTCAGCGCTCCGCACGAGTCGGCTGGGACTCGTGGTCGGGGCCGGTGTCACGGTGCGCGCAGCGGGGTTGACGCGCTGGGACCGGTCTTTGATCATCGGCGAGGACGAGGAACGGAACTCGCCCTTCCACCACACAGGCCAACCAGCCGGCTCAAGCCGCTTGACACCACATAGGAGCATCCTTCTGACCCGGCGAGGGCCTCTTTGTCGTTCATAGGCAACTGCTCGTCGCGGCTCCTCCCTCGCCAGCCCGGCGGGGGTGACTGCCAGGCGGGCGCCTGAGACAGTGTCGGTCTGGCGATCAGGTGTGCTACCGGGGAGGAGGTGGACATGGCCGACTTCCAGGACGCGGTGCCCGGTTCTGGCGACGGCCGGTCCGATCAGGGGCATGGCCACGGCCACGGGCACGGGCACGGGCACGGTCATGGGGCAGGCTGGCTACGGACGGTGTTCACTCCGCATAGCCATGACGCGGCGGACTCGGTGGATTCGGCCTTAGAAGCGAGTGTCGACGGGGTCCGAGCGGTGAAGATCAGTTTGGTCGCGCTGGGCCTGACCGCGTTGGTTCAGGCGGTGGTGTTCGTGCTCACCGGGTCGGTGGCGTTGCTGGCTGACACGATCCACAACGTCTCCGACGCGCTCACCGCTGTGCCGCTGTGGATCGCGTTCGTGATCGGGCGCCGGGCGGCATCCCGCCGCTATACCTACGGCTACGGGCGCGCGGAGGATCTGGCCGGGGTGTTCATCGTAGGGATGATTGCGCTCTCGTCGGTGGTCGCTGGTGTGGAGTCGATTCGGCGACTGCTGGACCCGCGTCCGGTGGCCAACATCGCGGCACTGATCGTCGCGGGGTTCATCGGGTTTGCGGGCAACGAGCTGGTCGCGGTGTATCGAATCCGGGTGGGCCGCCGGATCGGGTCGGCTGCCTTGGTCGCGGATGGTCTGCACGCCCGAACGGACGGGTTCACTTCGCTCGCGGTGGTGGCCGGCGCGCTCGGGGTGTGGGCGGGGTTCCCGGTAGCCGACCCAATCGTGGGGTTGCTGATCACGGTGGCGATCCTGTTCGTGCTGCGTGGGGGCCGCGACCGACATCTACCGCCGGCTGATGGACGCGGTGGACCCGGCGCTGGTCGACGCTGCTGAGATCAGCCTGCGCGCGGTTCCCGGTGTGCTGGCGGTGGAGGAGCTGCGGCTGCGCTGGATCGGGCACCGCGTACGCGCCGAGATCGGGATCGTGGTCGACCCTGAGCTGGGCATTGTGGCAGCCCACGACATCGCCACCGACGCCAAGCACACCCTGCTACACAAGGTGCCGAAGCTGGTCGCGGCCAACGTGCATGTCAGCCCCCGCGACACCGATGGGCACGATCATCATGCCACCCTGACGCACCACCCCACCGCGTTGGAGCCGGGCGCCATCACCCGCAAGCCTGCCTGAGCAACCGCGCCGCGTGACGATCGGGGCGGCGAGCCGCTTGGGGATGCCTCAGCGACTCGCGCCGCTCCCGGTTGGCTCGGTATGTGCTCGCGTGTACATACCCGCGAGGGCGGGCCGCAGGCTTTCGAACGTCTGCTGCTCACCGCAGAGGAAGTCGCCGAGGCACTGCACATCGGGCGGACGCGGGTGTACTCGCTGATCGCCTCCAAGGAGCTGACCACCCGCAACGTGGCCAAGATGGTCCGCACCAGCAACCCCGACTACGAGGTCGGCGGCGGCCTGGACCCGATCGCGGCCCGCGCACTGCTGCGCAGCATCGGCGATAACCGGCTGTACGCGCTCTACCTGTGCGCGATCGTGCTCGGGCTGCGACGGGGCGAACTACTGGGCCTGACCTGGAGTGCTGTCGATCTCGACGAGGGCCGGCTCGTGGTTCGTCAAGCGCTGACCTGGGTCAACGGTGAACGGCGGATGCAACCGCCCAAGACCTGCGCGTCGAGGAGGGTCATACCGCTACCCATGGTCGGCTGGAGGAGAAGGCCGCCGCCCTGACCCAGCTGTCCGCAGCGGTCGCGGGGACGTTGCCGTCAGCGGTTGCCGTCAACCGGTCCGAGATCGAGGGCATAGATCAGTGATCATGCCGCTGCGCCGCGGAAGCGGAGGGATTCGAACCCCCGGACCCTTGCGGGACTCTCGCTTTCAAGGCGAGTGCATTCGGCCGCTCTGCCACGCTTCCGCCGTCCAGGGTAGCGGTACTCCGGGTACGCTGGCGCGGCCCGCGGTGACGGCCGCTCGACCGGCGGGGACGGGTGTGGTGGGATCACGCGGGACTGCGTGACGAACGACCGGAGGCCGTCGTGGAGATCAACCCGGATGCCGAGCTGGACACCTCCCAGGTCACGGACGTGCGGGGGGCCTCCGGCGGTGGTGGGGGGCCGCTGGGTGGTCGGGTGGCGGTCGGTGGTGGCGGGGTCAGCATCGTTGGACTGTTGATCTACTTCGTGCTCTCCCAGCTCGGCGGTGGCGGTGGTCTCCCTGACCTCGGCGGGTTGTCCGGGATCGGCGGCGACACCCCGACCAGCCAGGGAACGGATCAGGGCCAGGCGCAGCGCGACGCGGCGCTCAAGAAGAAATGCGACTTCGGCAACACCGCGGCGCCGAACTCGGACTGTGAGGCCGTCACCCTGGTCAACTCGATCCAGGCGTTCTGGAAGGACCCAGACCTCCGGAAGTAGCTCACCGATAGTCCCCTGAACTGCGGTTTCGTGGGCTTTCCAGTCTGCGGAAAGCGTTCAACTGCGATAGGATTGGTGGGTGTCGATCGGGGTCGCGGTGCAGG
>JALYVZ010000284.1 GCA_030852965.1 Actinomycetota bacterium
TGTCCCGGCTGGTCGCGCGGAAGGGGCAGGACGCGCTGGTCGCGGCGCTGCCTTTGGTCCGCCGGAGGGTGCCGGGGGCGGCGTTGCTGCTGGTCGGTGACGGTAGGTACGGCGCGCGGCTGCGCCGGCTGGCCGCCGCGCACGGCGTCGAGCAGCACGTGGTGTTCACCGGCCCGGTGCGTTGGGACGAGCTGCCGGCGCACCACACGATCGGGGATGTCTTCGCGCTGCCGAGCCGGACCCGCGGCGGCGGGTTGGACGTCGAGGGTCTGGGGATCGTGCTGCTGGAGGCGGCGGCCAGCGGACTGCCGGTGGTGGCGGGTCGGTCCGGGGGAGCCCCGGAGACCCTCCGGCCGGGGCGCACCGGTGAGGTGGTCGACGGGCGGGACATCCCGGCGGTGGCCGACACGCTCGTCGGACTGCTGTCCGACCCGGCGCGGGCGAGTGCGATGGGCGCCGCCGGGCGGGACTGGATGACCCGGGAGTGGCAGTGGTCCGGCTCGGCGCGGCGGCTGGCCGGGTTCCTCAGCGCCGGCATCGTGGGTTGAGGCAGTGCCGGGATCGTGGGTTGAGGCAGTGCCGGGATCGTGGGTTGAGGCGTGACCCGGCCGGGACGGCGGCAGCGGGTCAGCTCCCACGGCGGGTCAGCTCGGGCCGGGACGGCGGTAGAGCGCGGCGATGTCCTCGGCGTGGCTCTTGGCCACCATGTTCCGCTTGAGCTTGAGCGTCGGAGTCAGTTCTCCGCCGCCCTCGGTGAAGTCGTGCGACAGCACCCGGAACTTCCGGATCCCCTCGGCCTGCGACACGCTGGTATTGGCCTCGTTCACCGCCACCTCCAACTCGGCCAGCAACTCTGGGTCGTCGACCAGGTCGGTTGCGGCGTCGGGCTCCGCCGGCGTCGGGCGGCCGTGCCGCTCGCGCCAACCGGGGAGTGCCTCCGGGTCCAGGGTGAACAGTGCGGCGATGAACGGCTGAGCGTCCCCGACGACCATGCACTGGCTGATCAGTGGGTGGGCCCGCAGCCGATCCTCCAGCGGGGCGGGCGCCACGTTCTTGCCGCTGGCGGTCACGATCAGCTCCTTCTTCCGGCCGGTGATCCGCAGGTAGCCGCCGTCGTCCAACTCGCCGATGTCGCCGGTGTGGAACCACCCGTCCGCGGTCGCCTCCCGGGTGGCGTCCGAGTTGCGCCAGTAGCCGCGGAACACCAGGTCGCCGCGCAGCAGTACCTCACCGTCATGGGCGATCCTGACCCCGGAGCCGGCCAGCGGCCGACCGACGGTCCCGATCCGCTGCGCGTCCGGGGTGTTCACGGTCGCGCCGCCGCTGGTCTCGGTGAGCCCGTAGCCCTCGTAGATCGGCAACCCGACGCCGCGGAAGAAGTGCCCGAGCCGTTCACCCAGCGGTGCCCCGCCGGACACCGCCGCCGTGCACCGCCCGCCGAGCGCGGCCCGCAGTCTCACGTACACCAGTCGGTCGAACACCGCGTGCCGGGCCCGCAGGGCCAGCCCCGGGGACGGCTGTGCACGGCTCCACCGCTCGGCCGTGTCCGCCGCCGCGTCGAAAATGCGGCCGCGGCCGGCAGCGTGTGCCTTCTGCTGGGCAATGGTGAACACCTTCTCGAACACCCGTGGCACCGACAGCACGAAGGTGGGCCGGAACGCGGCCAGGTCGCGAGTGAGGTTCTTGGTGTCCGCGACGTGCCCGATGGTGGTGCGGGTGTACACCCCGCCGCACTGGATGATCTTCGCCAGTACGTGGGCCAGCGGCAGGAACAGCAGCAGCGATCCCTGCTCGGACAAAAACTCCGAGAAGACCTGGGTGGATGTCTTCAGCTCGATCAACAGGTTGCGGTGGGTCAGCTCGCACCCCTTTGGCTGCCCGGTGGTGCCCGAGGTGTACATCAGCGTGGCAAGGTCGTCCGCGCGCACCGCGGCCCGGCGCGCGGCCACCTCGTCGGCGGCCACCTCAGCTCCGACAGAAACCAGATGGTCCACGGCGCCCGGCCCGTCGGGGGTGTCGATCTGCCATACGTGGCGCAGTTCGGGCAGCTGGTCGCGCAGCTGCTCAACCACCCTGCGGTTCTCGTCGGACTCGCAGGCGATCGCGACCGCCCCGGAGTCGGACAGGATCCAGGCGACCTGCTCCGGCGCGGAGGTCTGGTAGATCGGCACAGTGGTCGCCCCGACCGCCGCGATGGCGTAGTCGATCAACGTCCACTCGAACCGGGTCCGGGACAGCACCGCCACCCGGTCCCCGGCCGCCACCCGAGAGCCGATCAACCCCCGGGCCACTCCCGTGACCTGGTCGGCGAACTCACGGGTGGTCACGTCCACCCACTCCGAGCCGACCTGGCGCCGGAAGGCCACCGCGTCGGGGAACCGCTCGGCGTTGTCGTACACCGCATCCGACAGGCTCTCCTCGTCGCCCACCGAGCTGATCGCCGGCACAATGTACTCACGCATTTGAAGATGACTCCCGCCGTCGGGTGCGTTCCCGAGGCCAACCTATAACGCCCCGACCCATGAGCAGGGTTGTCAGCGCCGTGGGAGCTGTCGCTCCGCCTGGGATCAGGCGGCCGGCACGGTGACGGTCTGAACGGCCGCGAGGTACGGGCACGTCCTCGCCGCGCTCCCTCAGCACCTCGATGTAGAGGCTGATTGCCTCGCGCATCTCGACCAAGGGCCCGCAGGCACGTGAACGACCCTCCCCATCCCCCCTTTCCGCCACCGCGAGATTCAACTAGATTCTCGGTATGCCGGAAGCCGCCGTCGACACGCTGTTCCGGAAAATGGTGGCGCGTGGCAGCCTCGACGGGCCCGCCACTCACAGTGACCCGTTAGCGCGGGCGTTCTACGCGGACGCGGCCGTGAGGGCGAGCGCGTTTACCCCGGCTGTGGAGGAGGCACTTGCTCGTCGAGGTTGGATGGACCCGTTTCACCTTCTAGATTTGTGCTACCGCGCCGCCAATCTGCTCAACGTGAGCCGAGTTGGCTGGGCAGACTTCCTACCCACCATGGATCTAACGCGCTACGCGGATCTACTCGCGACCCGCAACGTTGCTACTTTCGTGCCTGAGCGTTACCGAGCGCTCGAGCTGTTTCTCCGGATGTTGCAGCGACACTCAGGTCCGGTTTGCGTCGCAGATTGGGGGTGCAGCACTAATCACGGCTTAGTTCATGTTCAGTCGGCCCGCTCTGCGCCGGAAGGCTTACATCTTGATGGGCTCACAGTCGAAGAAGAGCTGGAGCCCCTAACGCTGGTCGATCCAGTCGGCGTTGATGTGATGGACCTGAGTCCGTCGCAATGGGAGGAATGGAGTTGGGCCTGTGCCTACGGCTCTCCGGCCCGACGGGTGCCCCCGACTCCGTCGAGCGATCCTGTGCGCCGCGTGGTCCTCGACGTGACGCGACCCATGGGGCCGAAAGCCGCCGAGCTTCCGCGACCAGACGTGGTGCACTGCTCGATGCTGAGCCAGCAGCTATCGGCAGTTCAGCGGAACACCATGCTGGCGAACGCTGGCATGCTACTCGCGCCTGGCGGGTTCGTCGTCGAACTTGCCTTTGCACGGGCCAATACGCTGTCCAGGCCTTGGAATACCGTAACTCTCATCCACCCGCGCACCCACGATGGCCGACTGGGACAGCCGCTTCGCTGGATTGTCTGGGAGTCCAGTAGTTGCCAGTCTGCTCGAGCTGGTGTGGATACCGCCCGCTTTGACGCCCTTATCGAGACCCGCAGGGCCGCCTGAATGGCTGATGTTTTCATTAGCTATCGCCGGTCGGGTAGCGCATTGCTTGCGAACCTGATCTACGATAAGCTCGTCGCGCGCGGCGTCAGCACGTTCGTCGATACCCGCGACTCCATGGGCCAAGGAAAGTTTCCCGATCTGCTCCGCCGACAAATCGAACAAGCTTCGACAGTAATTGTCCTGTTGGAGCCGGAGTGGCTGTCGTCGCCCTGGATGCAGGAGGAGGTCCGTTACGCCACCCAGCTTGGCCGTACACTGCTCCCGGTCTTCACCGAGGACTACGAGATGCCATCGGGCCCGCAACCGGACCACATTCACCAGCTACTCTCGCACAACGGTGTCCGCGTGCTCAACCGCGGCGGACTCTTCATCGACGAGTCCTTGGTCAGTGTGGTTGAGATCGTAACCTCTCAACCTACGCCGCATACGCGGCCGTCTGTGGAGGTGGCGCTCGACCAACTTCCACTCCCAGCGGTTGACAGGCTGGTAGGGCGCGAGCAGGAAAGCCTGGAGCTCCGACGCCATCTCGACGACCCAGATGTCGCCGTCGTGGTTGTATCCGGCTTTGGTGGGACAGGCAAGTCGTCGCTGGTTGACGCGTTCCTCAGCGACATCGCCCCAGAATACGGCGGCGCTACGAAGGTGTTCGCCTGGCACTTCAACTCCCAGGAAGAAGCTGGGGCAAACATCGCCAGCTCGGCCCCCTTCTGGGAGCGTTCCCTGCGCTTCTTCGGCACCCAATCCGCACTACCCGCTAGCGAGATCCAACGCGCGCGTGAGCTGGCTCGAGGCCTGCGCCTCGAGCCAGGCATCCTCGTCCTAGACGGGATAGAGTCACTGCAATTCCCACCGCACATTCAGCGCGGCCAGTTGGCCGACCAAGCGATGCAGACCTTCCTCACAACTATCGGCCGCAACGGACTGCCCAACGGCGGGCTCATTCTCGTGACATCTCGCCAACCGGTTGTGGAGTTATCGAGATTCCGATTCGTGCGCAGTCTTGAGCTCCAGATGCTCGATGCTACGTCTGGTGGCGATCTACTCCGCCAGCTTGGAGTGCGGGGGTCGATGGAGGAGATTCTCAGTGCGGTCCAGGAGCACCAGGGGCATCCGCTATCACTTGTGCTTCTCGGCCGCATGCTCACTGACAGTTACAACGGCGATGTCCTACATCGGACGAACCTGGAGGCGTTCGACGCAGGTATCGAGGATGGGGTCGGGCTGATCCTGGACCAATACGTGCGAGACTGGGATGAGGACTCGCCAGAGCTCAATTTCCTGTACTCAGTCTCGCTGTTCCGCCGTCCGGCGCAGGAGTCGGAACTCGAGCTATTGACAGGCCGGAGCGACCTCGGCAGACGGCTGCGCATGCTGTCAGGAAATGAGCTGCGCAGAGCCGTCGGCAGGTAAACATTCACCGCTGGCCGTCTGGGGTTGCGGTGTGTGACGACTCGGCTGGTCGTGCGCGGGTCGTGGTGTGATCGTTTGGGTGCTGCTCAGGTTGGGACTGGGAGTGGCGGAATCCAGGGTCG
>JALYVZ010000009.1 GCA_030852965.1 Actinomycetota bacterium
GGGCCCCCGGCACCGGGCGCAGCCGGCGTGCGGGGGCGCTACGGGTTCGGACCTTCGGCTGCGGCGATCCGGTGATCGTGCTGCTGCACGGCCTGCTGGCCTCGGGCGACTACTTCGGTGCCGGCTTCGACCGGCTCGGTGAGCAGGCCACCGTCGTCGTGCCCGACCTGCTGGGGTTCGGCAGGTCCCTCGCCGCGCCGACCCCGCTGACCGCGGCGGCGCACCTGGCCGCCCTGCATGAGATGCTGCATGCGCTGGGCCTGGGCACCCGCCCGATCAGCGTGGTCGGCCACTCGATGGGCTCGCTGCTCGCTCTGCGGTGGGCGGTCGAGCTCACCGGACGGGTCCGCGGCGTGGTGGGCATCTGCCCGCCGCTCTACCGGGACGTGGCCGAGGCCGACGCGGGGCTGGCGCGGATGGGCCGGATGGAGGCCGTGCTGGCCGGTGACGGGCTTCTGCCCAGGGCGATGTGCGCGTGGATGTGCGCGCACCGCAATGCGGCGTCCTGGGTCGCGGTCGCCGCCCGCCCCGACCTGCCCGTACCGCTCGCCCGCGCGGCGGTGCGGCACACCTGGGACACCTACCGCGGTTCCCTCGTCGACGTCGTCCGAAGCCGGGCTTGGGAACCCGCGCTGGACCACCTCGGGAGCGCCGGGGTCCCGGTCACCCTGCTCGAGGGTGCCCGGGACCCGGTCCCGGTCCCCGGCCGCGCCGCCGCGCTGGGCGTCGAACACTGGGTGCACCCCGACGCCACGCACTACCTGCCGATCATCGACGCCCCGTGGTGCGTCGCCCGGATCGCCCCGCACGGACACCGGACCGCCCGGGATCACCGGCAGTGAGCTGAGCGGACACCACGCGCAGCCCGACCCGGGACGAGGGAGCCCGGCTCAGCCGCGGACCGGCTCGGCCGGCGTGGTGGGGTGCGTTCTCGATGATCCGGCAGACCACGGCGTCCTGACCCTCGCGACGGGCGTTGCAGGCGGCGCTGATAACGGGCACCGAGCAGGGAGCGGCGCAACCGGCGTAGGTCGACCAGCTTCCGGTCGATCGCGGCGATGTGGTCGTCGAGCAGGGCGGTGACGCGGGCGCAGGGCTGCTCGCCGCCGCGCTGCAGGTCCAGCACGTCCTTGATCTCGTCGAGGGTTGGGCGCCGGGCTGCTCCTGGCCGGCTGCGCCACCACCGCACCGCCCCGCTCCTCCACCGTCGGCATTGGGCCCGGCCCGGATCGGCGCCGGCAGGCCTGTGTGGATCGAGGGATCAACGTCAGCGTCCGAGGATGCCGAGCAGTGCGTGGGCGAAGTCGACAGGGTGGGTGATGAGGCCAACGTGACCGCCGGGCAGATCCACGATGGTCGTGCCGAGTGTGGCGGCCAGCACGGTGTTTGGCTGATAGGTGATCTGGTGGCTGGAGTCGCGGCCCCCGGCCAGGATGATCCGGTCGGCGTGGTCGGCCAGCAGGTCGAGGTCGAGCTCGATGCTGGTGTACTGGCGCAGCTCGCGCTCGAACCAGTACAGGACGTTCGCGGCCACCTGGGGGCCGTTGTTGGGATCCCGTGCCCGGGTCATGGCCACGCGTTCCGCTCCGGCGGCGATCCCGTCGCCGAACTGCGCCAAGGCCGGGTGCATCCCCGAGCGGCGGTAGGTGGCGTAGACGGACTCGAAGAACGCCCCACGCCTCGCCCTCGGGCAGCAGCCGCACCGCAGGCGGCTCGTGCGCGACAACGGTGTGCACCACGTCGGGATGGCGGATCAGCACCTCGAGGGCCACCAGGGCGCCCGGGCTGTTTCCGACCACGATCGCCGGATTCCCGCCGATGTGCTCGATCAGCCGGCGGACGTCGGCGGCGTCGGCGGCCAAACACGCTGCTCGTAGGAGACCGACCAAAACCGTGGGAGATCAACTGTTCGAGCGGTGGGTGAGGCTGCTCTACGCCACCAGCTCGATCGGCTCGCCTTGATGGCTGAATCCGGGGTACCAGCGGGCGAAGTCCGTGGCCAGGTCGTCGTTGAGGACTTGGGTGCGGACCTGCAGGAATAGGTGGGCGCCTTGTGGTGACCAGCGCATCTGTTGCTTCTTGACCATGCGTTTCGACACCTGGTTGACGGTGGACTCGACGAACGAGGTGGAGATGGTCTCACCGCAGCGGTGGCGCTCGCCGTAGTTGGGGTTCCGCTCGGCGTTGGCGCGCAGGTAGCTGTCGAACTCGTATGCAGCCTTGAGTAGCTTGCTCGGCTCGTCGCCAGTGCTCAGCGTCTCCAGGTCGACGCGGATGTCGTCGACGGTCTGCAGAGCACGGAAGACGTTGCCGTGCCAGAGAAACCACTTCAACCGCGCCAGGTCGTCGCGGACCTCGCTGACCAGCTTGGTGGCCGTCTCGGCGGTCATCCCAGGTCCGGATCCGGTGGCGGCGGTTGTAGGGAGCGGGCCATGTTGGTCATCACCGTGATCCGCATGGTGATGTGGAACCAGTCCAGGTAGTGCTCGGAGTGGGGGTTGAGGTAGAGCGGCAGGTCCCGGATGTCCTCACCGCCGTCGGTGAGGAAGACCACGGACTGGTTCATCTGCATGCCCTGTCCGCGCAGCACCTCGAACAGCCGCCGTTTCGGCTTGGTGTCGATCGTCTGCACGAACGCGAAGCACTTCGCGGGCCCGTCGGTGGGCATGCTCTTGCCCGCGATGACCTCGAACCAGCCATCCCGCCGGGAGGTCTGCGCACTGGAGTGGACGTAACCGCCGTCCAAGCCGACGGTCAGCGGCAGGTCCGGGCGGGGCAGCTGCTCCCAGTCCCGCTGGCAGCCCTGGGCGAATATGGTCTGCTCGGGACCGAGTTCGCCCTCCAGCCGCCGGGCGACCGCGTTGACCTGGTCGCGGACCGCGCTGCCGTGCAGGGTCCGCCCCAGGGGCAGGACCTCACCGAGCAGGCGGCCGGCGAGGTTGAACGACATCACCGCGGCGAACCGGTCCTGCAGATAGACCAGCTCCGGCGTACTGCGCTCGACCAGCAACGCCGCCAGCGGACTGAAGGTTGCCGCACCCTCGGTAGCATCGGCTCGACACGGACAGGCCAGAAAGCGTGGGCTGTCCAGACGCAATGTCCCGAAGCTCGAGGAACGCGACGAGGACCTCGCCGCCGCACGCGCCACCAACCGCGAACTCATGGCCCGCATCAACGTGTCCCACCACAACAGGTGAACCTTCCCAAGTCGGCTTGCGCTACACCTGTTGCGCTCGATAACGTTCCACCATCAGCCTCTGAGCTGCGCAAACGCGAGGAACTAACCTCCACCGAGGAACTAACCTCCACCGAGGAACTAACCTCCACCGCAGGGTCGAGCCCCGGAGACGACGCCGGTGTCCCGCAAAGCCGCGATCTGACATGACCGTAGATGACAGCGGGTCTAGATCTATGCGGAAGATCATGTACCACGGTCGGGACGGATGGCCCCTGTTCGCGGTCGCGGTGGGGGCCGGGCCGGTTCTCCTGCTGCTGCACGGTGGAGGACCGGACCATCAAAGCCTGTTGCCGATCGCCGAGCGGCTAGCCGATGTGCGGACCGTCGTAGTGCCGGACATACGCGGGTACGGCCGGTCCGTGTGCGCGGATCCAGCGTTGCACACCTGGCGCCGGTATGTCGATGACGTGGTCAGCCTGCTGGATCACCTGGGCGCGGCGAGCGCCGCGGTTGGCGGCACCGGGATGGGCGGCACCATCGCGCTTCGCGCGTGCATGGCGTTCCCGCAACGGTTCGCGGCCGCGATCGTGATCAGCCTTGAGGACATTGAGGATGACGACGCGAAGGCCGCCGAGACGGCTCTCATGGACCGCTTCGCTGACCGGATCCACAGTGACGGTCTCGATGCGGCATGGAAGTTGTTCTTGCCGATGCTGCAGCCCCTGATCGGGAGCTTGGTACGCGATGCAATCCCACGCACCAACCCGGCCAGCGCCGCTGCCGCAGCCGCGATCGGGCGCGATCGCGCTTTTCGCACCGTCGACGAGCTAGCGTCGATCAGCGTACCAGTGCTGATCGTGCCCGGTGCCGATGAACGCCATCCGAGCGTGCTTGCCGAGCAGGCCTGCGCGATCCTGCCGAAAGCCCAACTCGCAAGCGTGACAATCTCCTCAGACCTGCGCACGGCCGATGACTTGGCCGGACGAATCGCTCCCGGGATCCGCCAGTTCCTCACCGAACCCGGCACGGGCTGAGCATCGCAGGATTCGGGGGTATCGCCCAAACCGTGTGACCTCAACTACTCGAACGCCGCCCGCCACCGCCCGCCTCGCCCGAGGAGACAGCGCCACCCACACCGCCAAAGACTCGGAATATCCCGAGCACGCTCTACCGCCACACCGACGTCACCGCCGCCCGCAACGCAGCGGCGACCGACTGACCCGTCACTGACGCCCTAACTCAAGATCGACTCATGGCGGCATTCGTGCTTACCTTGGCTGCTCGGCACACAGTGGCGCGACCGTGCCGGGCTTGCACCGGCATCCGTACGCGCCGTCGTCCTATCGCATCCGACGGTACAGACGGCCGTGGCCCCAGGCAACACTCACCGCGACGAATCAGAGATCAGTGGGTGGCGGGTACTTACCGCTGGGTACTTGGCCGCTGTCGAGTCGATCCTGGGCGCGCAGCACGCGCAGCTCCTCGCGCAGCTCGGCGACCTGCCGGTCCATCTCGGCGTCGTGGGCTGAACCCCCGTTCGCTCCGCCACAGCCGTGCCCGCGCAGGTGTGGGCGGATGCAGAAGAAGTAGGTCGACGCGATCGCCGCGATGGCGACCGCCGCGGACAGCCAGGTCGACATCACTGCCCACCGGAAGGCCGGCCCGCTCGCTCGGCCTTGAGCTGATCGATCTCGGCCCGCAACGCGTCGATCTGACCGGCGCGGTCCTCGCCACCGCCGGCCGCCGGGCTCGCCCCGGAGCCAGTCTCGCCACGTTGGCTACGCATCATCATCCACATCATCAGACCCATCCCCACCGGGCAGGCCAGGGCAGCCAGACCATAGAACAGCTGTTGCATCGCAAGCTCCTCATCACTCCACCCCGGGCGGACCAGGATATCTACTATTTCGGTACAGAGATAGTAGATGATGATTGGTCCGGTGTCACCTCTCAGCGGGCTGACAGGGCGGCGGTCGGGGCGTCGACGATCAGTCCACGGCGACTCAAGTCCGCCATGAACGCGACCATGCCGACGGGGTTCAGAGAGGGGTGGTGAATCCGCCGATGGGGGCACGGAGCCAGGCGATGAACTCGCCCCACAGGCCAGTCACCAGTAGCAGGCCAATACCGAACAGGAGGACACCGCCGGCGAGCTGGATGACCCGCGCATGGCGGCGCAGCCAGCTGGTGGCCCTTAGCGCCCAGCCGGCGCCAAGGGCAAGCGCGATGAAGGGTAGGCCGAGTCCGAGTCCGTAAGCCAGCACCAGGGTCAGGCCGCGCCAGGTGCCTGGACCGGCCTGGGTGCCGGCGGCCAGGGCAATCACGCCGGTGAGGGTGGGGCCCAGACAGGGGGTCCAGCCCAGCCCGAACACCGCCCCGAGCAGCGGCGCCCCGGCCAGCCCGCCCCGTGGGGCGAGGTGGACTCGCGCTTGGCGTTGCAGCAGCGGGACCCAGCCGACGAAGGCTAACCCCATGATCATGGTGACCACACCCCCGATCCGCTGCAGAAGCTGCTCATTCAGCGCGAGGAGATCCGAGAGACCCAGCACGCTCATCACCTCGGCGGTGAACACCACGGTGAACCCCGCTGTGAACAGCGCGGCTGCTCCGACCAGCCGCCACTGCGGCGCCGTCACTAATGGGCCGGCGGACGCACCGCCTGATTCGGCCGCCACGCTCGTGGCCAACCCCGGCCGTGAGATGGGGCCGCCGGCAAGGCCGGTGAGGTAGGCCAGATAGCCGGGGACCAGCGGCAGACAGCAGGGCGAGGCGAACGAGACCGTGCCCGCTGCCACCGCCAGCAACGCGGCTACCAGTACCGGCCCGGAGATCACGAACTCGGTCAGTCCGGTCATCCGTGCACACCTCCGCTCAGTTGTGTCCAGCACGTCGGCGGCGGGCCGGGAACCTGGATGCCGCGTAGCGCGGACGTCCGGGCCGGGATCACGGCGGCGGCCCGGGGTTGGCGGGTTCGGCAGCGATACGCCGCACGACGGGTAGCAACTGCGAGATCCGGATTCGGGTGAGGAATATCGCCGCGACCCGGTGGTCACGGTCGAGCACGATCGTCGCGGGCACGGTGTTGCGAGGGAACCCGTGCAGGGCAAACAGGGCGCGGCCAGGCGGATCGAAGATCGACGGGTAGGTGACGCCGTGGTTACGGACGAAGTCGGCGGCGGCGTCGCGGTCATCGCGCACGTCGATGCCGAGCAGGGTGACCCCGGCGGCTTTGGTGGCCTGGTAGGTCTGTTCCAGGTCTGGCGTTTCGGCCCAGCATGGCCCACACCACGATCCCCAGATGTTGAGCACGACAACCTGCCCGGGGAAGTCGTTGAGGGTGATCGGGTGGCCGGGCTGGAGCAGGTTGTCCCCGGACAGCCCGTTCACGGTGCCACGACTGGCCGGCGGGTCATAAGTGATCACGGTCTGCCCGCCGGGGGCGACGAAGCTGAAGGTGGCGCCGGTGACGACCGCGTCCTTGCCCGTCGCACACCCGCCCAGCGCCAGCGCGAGCACTGTCAGCGCCGCCGCCCACGCCACGCCCGCATGCCACCGCGCAGCCCGCGCCGGGGCGTCGAATGTGGGGTGGCCAGTCATGGCGCCGATTGTGCCGAACGGTTTCACCGGATGTTGCTCGAGTCTCGTAGCGCTGGTTGATGTACCCGTTGGTCGAGGTGGCGGCGTAGTCGGCGTTCGGAGACGCGGCCGTAGCTGAACATGGTCCCGTCGAGCAGGATGCCGGGGGCGAAGAGCACGCCGTGGCGGGCGGCCAGGTCCTGGCCCTGGTCGCTGTCCAAGGAGAGGTGACGGACCGCGAGCGGGTAGTCGCGCTCCACCCGCGCCAGGACGGCATCAGCGTGCTCGCAGTAGTGGCAGTCGGGTTGGGAGAGCACCAGGACCTCGATCATCGGGGTGTCCGTCGTCACGGTGGTCAGTGGGTGGCGCGGCCGGCGCGCAGGTCGGCGCCCAGCTGGTCGAGCGGGACGTACATGGTGTAGTTGGGTGAGCCGCCGTAGTCGGCGCGCCATTGGATGCGTCCGTCGGGTCCGATCAGGATGAAGCTGTGCCCGTCGCGGTCGGTGCCCATCATCCCATACTGGTTGGCCTGGTATTGCTTCGAGACGGCCAGGTCGGTGTCAGCCAGCGCCGGCACGGTCAGCCGGTCATCAGCCATTTTCTGCGCGATCAGGTCGGCTGGGCCTGAGGTGATGGTGACCAGCTGGTCGACTCCCAGGTCAGTTAGGATCGCGGGTTGCTTCTGCAGGTCGCGGATCTGGTTCCAGCACGGCTGACAGCCCAGACCCTCGTGCAGATACAGCAGCACCGTCTTGCCCCGGTAGTCGCTCAACCGCACCTACGGAGCCACGCCGATGGTGGCGGGGGTGGTGCCGGTGACGTTGGGCAGCGCGAAGTCCGGGGCCACCGCCCCGACACCGGGTGAGCCCACCGAGTAGCGGTCGTTCCCGACGGCGCCGTCGGGGACCGAGGTCGGGGCGGCCGAGCGGTAGATCGCGAACAGCGTCGCCACCGCCAGCACCACCACCCAGGCGGTACGGAATCGGGGAGTGGCGCGCGGTCCTCGACCGACGGGGGCCCGCTTGGATCGGTCGAGCTCATGGCGTGGTCTCCTTCACCTCGGCGGCATCAGCGACATCGGCGGCGGGCTCGCTTGCGCGGGCGGTACGGGCGCGGCGCACCAGCGTGATCAGTCCGACGGCCAGGACCAGGGCCACCGCCCAGCCAGGAACCCACAACAACGCGTCGGCGGCGCGGGTGGCCAGGTGTTGCAGCGTCGCGGCGGCCCGGGTCTGCCACCCATCACTGGCCATGGCCGGCCCGGTGAACGCGAGCACAATCGCCAGCGTTCCCATCCCGATCATCAATAGCCCGGATAGCAGCGTGCCCAGCGGCAGCGCCCGGCTCCCGCGGCCCAACCGCGCGGTCACAGTCCGCGTCGTTAGCAGCCGGGTGGCGCGTTCGCAGTGGCGTTCCCACCAGTAGCCGGCCAGCCCCAGCGGGGCGACCATGCCGGCCACGTAGGCCAGCCCGATCGACAGCGCCGCCGGGAACGAGGCCGCCGCGCCGGACAGCAGCGCCACCCCGGCCAGCACCGGGGCGCAGCAGGCACTGGCGATCCCGGAGAACGCCCCCAACAGATACGCCTGCCCGAGCCCCTCACCCCCGCCGCCCCGCCCGCCGGGCATCGGCAGCCTCGGTGCCCACCCCAGCAGGGTCGCCACTCCCGCGCCGAGCATCAACAGCCCACCGGTGAGGTAGATCGCCAGGTGGCCCAGGAAGAGCCGGCTCAACGCCGCGGCACCCAACCCGATCGGCAAGATCACCGTAGCGACCCCGGCACCGAATACCAGCGACGCCGCCAACACCCCGCCGCGCCGGCGGAACCCGGTGGCCAGATACGCCGGCAACATCACCGACACGCAGCACGGCGCGAGCAGCGCCACCAGCCCGCCGAGGAAGGACACCAGCAGCGTGGTGCCCACCAGCAGCTCACCCATGCCATCTCCTACTGTCTCGGTACCGAGAGCGTAGCAAAAGGTATGAATGGTGCCGCAGCGGGCTGCGCACCAGGCCGGGCCGTCGACGCCCGAGTTGTTGCCCTGTCCGTTTCTCCTGGGGGTACGCTGCTCACGCTTGGCGTCGTGGACCGATTCCCCGCCCGCGCCTGCTGGAGACCGTGACCAATGCGCTGCCAGCAGCCGCATCGTCAGGTTCCCCGGGCGATCGCACCATCTGAAATTCGACTCGGCAGCAGGAAGCAGAGGGGGCCCGAAGCGCGTGATTCGGCTGCTACGGCAACGGACCAGGGCTGCCGACCTGCCGAGGTACTGTCGGCTTGTCGTGCTCGCTGCGCTGATACTGGGCGGGACGGCATTGTTCGCCCTGTCCGACACTCTGGCCCCGAGCCAGATCGCCGATGCTGCTCGCGGAGTCGGCCCGGCAGCGTCCGTGCTGTTCGTCATCTGCTCCGCCGTGCTCACGACGTTGGCCTTTCCCAAGCCGGTGCTCGCGGTCGCGGCCGGTCTGGCGTTCGGCACGGCGCTTGGCACCCCAGTCGCGGTCGTGGGTGCGTCGCTAGGCGCGGCGGGGTCGTATCTGTTGGCGCGACGGTTCGGCCGCAACCCGGGCAGCGTGGCTTACCAGGGCAAACTCGCGCTGATCGACTCGTGGCTGGGCCGTCAGGGGTTCGCTGCCGTGCTGTACGCCCGCCTGCTGCCCGTCGTACCGTTTGCGATGGTCAACTACGCCGCTGGGGTGCGCAAGATCCGATTCTCCGCGTTCCTGAGCGCCACCGTGCTCGGCATCATCCCGAGCACATACGTCCTTGTCGCCCTCGGGGGCTCCTTCCGTGAACCGGCCTCGCGGGTCTTACTCGCCAGCGTCGTGTTGGTGGCGGCGGTCGCGGTGGCCGGGCCGGTGGCACGACAAGCGGCCAACCGGCGCTGGCCGCGACCGACCTCCTGCTCCGATACGGGGGTACCGTATACGGGCGGGCGCGAAGATGGGGACGACAGTGGCCAGCTACAGCACCAGGCGTGACGACTACCGCAACCGGCTGCGCCGGATAGAGGGCCAGGTGCGTGGCCTGCAACGCATGATCGATGAGGACAAGTACTGCATCAACATCCTCACCCAGGTCGCCGCGGTGACGAAGGCGCTGCAGTCGTTCTCGCTGCAGTTGCTGGACGAGCACATGACCAGCTGCCTCCTCGAAGCCGCCGCTCATGGCAGCTCGGACGAGGCGCAGATGAAGGTGCGCGAGGCATCAACGGCAATCGCCCGTCTCGTCCGTTCCTGAGCACTACCCCTCCGGTCCACTGCGGCCCCACGGCGCTACTCACAGCCACTCTCAGCGTGGTGGGCGACAGCGGCTGACGGGCAGCTCGCCGCGCGCTGTCAGTGACAGCCGTCGTTCATCCCAACGGCCGGGAGACGCGGATCTTCGTCCACGATCCCGGACCATCTCGTTCACGAACCCGGGTCAGCGACCGGGGTAGGCGCTCGCGGCGGGGTGAGCCATGGCCCCATCGCGCCCCAGACAGCCCCGACGCGTTGATTACGATGGATGATAGTAGATTGACTCACTGCCCGCGGAGGGCAGTGGTGGGGCGACCCGAAGCGCACGTCTCTCGGCGGGCAGAGGCCGAGCTCACGTGTCACGTCACCAACGAGGCGTAGGCAAGGCCGGCAGTGACCCCGAGGATCACGTCAAGGAGTAGCCCGATGGCACCAAAGAAGCGGGTGCAGCAACGCGGTCGGCAGCAAGGTGGCCGGCAGCAGCGGGTGGAGACACGCGCCATGGAGGCGAACCTTCGCCACGAGGCCGAGCTCCAGCAACGCGCAGCGGATTTCAATCGGAGATACCGACATCTGATGATGCGCCGAATCGCCGGGTTCACCGTCGCGGGCGTGGGCGGCGCGATGATCCTCGTCCATGTCGTTATGCATTTAGGGAACATCACCCTCTTTCCACTGCAGGATCTGCTGATCGGCTATCCAACCGGAGGAATTCTGATGCTCATAGGGCTCATTGTCGGCTCTCGCGCGTAGTTCCGGACATCTTGTCCATATTTGCCTATCCACTTGGCACTCAAGCAAGTCGACCGAGAACACTGGAGCAGTAGGCTATGCCTGTCAACGCTACTTTGGCCGCATTCAGCGACTACGCATACCGATCCGCGGTTGTGATCTACCTGTTCGCCATGCTGCTCCATCTGGGCGAGTTTGCCCGCGTCCGCACGGTCGAGAAGTCGGTGGAGTGTGATCCCGCGAAGGATGTGCTTGCAGAGGTGGGTGCGAGACCACCAGCCGGTGGCATTCGGCCGGGCGACGAGATTCTCAGTGAATCTGGCGGTCCGGGTCAGGTGAGCCGCTCGTGGAACGACCGACTCGCTCGCATGGCCGTTGCGCAGACAACGCTGGGTGCAGCGATCCACCTGGTCTCGGTGGTACTGCGCGGCGCGGCAACACAGCGTTGGCCGTGGGGCAACATGTACGAGTTCATCTCCGCGATCTGCCTGGCCGGTGTCGTGGCGTGGCTGGTAGTGCTGCGCAGGTCCCCCATGGCTCGATCGGCCGGCATTTTCGTATTGCTTCCGGTGGAGGTGCTGCTGTTCTTGGCCGGCACCGTCCTGTATGTAGACGCTTCACCGGTGATGCCCGCGCTGAAATCCTACTGGCTCAGCATTCATGTCAGCGCGGTGAGCATCTCCGCTGGCCTGTTCATGGTCTCGGGTGTGGCCAGTATGTTGTATCTAGTGCGCCATCGTCGTCAACCCGGTCGATTCACCGCAATCCTTCCGGACGCCACGACACTCGACCGTATCGCGTACAGGATGACCACGTTCGCCTTCGTGCTGTACACGTTCGCTATCATGACTGGCGCAATATGGGCCGAAGCAGCCTGGGGACGATTCTGGGGCTGGGATCCCAAAGAGACCGTGGCTTTCGTTGTATGGGTGCTTTACGCCTGCTACCTGCATGCTCGGAGCACCGCGGGGTGGCGCAACGGGGGCGCCGCGTGGATCAATATCGCTGGCTTCGTCGCGGTCTTGTTCAATCTGTTTTTCGTCAATCTGGTGACGACCGGACTGCACTCCTACGCCGGCATGAACTGACGTCCGCCCACCGCATCGTGAAGCCGACCGGCATCACCGCACGCACGCTCGCGGCGAGCGCATGACATCCGCAACATCTACTATTGTAAATAGTATTCTGGGTGCCGCCGGCCACCCGGCCGTTGATCGTTCGGGGCGGGAGGTGAGATGGCGGCTGAAGTCGAGCGTGTCCTGTCCCAACCGCTTGCCTCCGGGGACCTGGGTCCAGCAGGAGCCTTGCTGATCTTTGTAGGGATCCCGCTGGCGGTAGTGGTAGTGATCTGGAGCCTGGTGATAGTCACGGATCGTCGAGCTCACGGAGGCGGGGCATCCCCGGGCCTGGCCCGCGACACACTCGCCGGACTACACCGTGTTGGTGTGACCTGCTGGATCACCACCGATCCGAACGGACGTGAACGGCATCACGACAACCGACCTACCGAGGCCGATACCCGGGGCCGCAGGCTCAACGCCGCGTGCTGGCGGGTGGAGTGCACCGGCTGCGGGCAGCACTACCGCGAGGACGGTGACCTCGTGCATTTCGAGTCGGTTGCTCAGGCGGTAGCTGTCACCCGGGCACGTCGTTGGACGGTGAGCAACGAGTGGATGGTGTGCTCGGACTGCGCCCGGCTGTCGAACGAGGTCGACCGTCCAATCACCGACGAACCAGCCACATGAGACGGCACAATCGGAGTCCCCTGGCAGCAAGGGCGAGACCATCCGCGGGCTCGACAGGGAGGCCCCCGTCGACGGCATGAGCCAAATGGGCGACGTACATCCAGACGTTCGGAGTACCGGGGACGAGACGGCCACCGCGCGCGGGGTGAGCGTGCCCGGGCGGCCGTCAGGAGCAGCTGTTTCCCGCAGAAAATCAGCCCCCATCGAACGCGCCGAGCAACTCCTTCGACGCCACCGGGTGGTGCTGATCGGGGTTGTCGCCCTGGCGGTCCTGTCGGGCCTCTACGTCGCGGACTTGATGTCGGCCCAGGGCCGGATCGCACGCGGAGTGGTACTCGATGGGGTTCGCATCGCGGAGATGAGCACCCCGGACGCCGAGCACGCCCTTCGCGCCGCTCTCGAACCACGCACCACCCAACCAATCGCGGTTGTGGCGGCGGAAGTGCGCGCTTCGCTGGAGCCGCGGGCGGCGGGGTTGCGGCCGGACTGGGCCGCCACGGTCCACCAGGCGGCGGTTCAGCCGCTGAACCCGTGGACTCGCCTTACCAGCTTCTTTGCTGATCGAGACCTCGCTGTGGTCAGCGCCGGAGACGACACACAGCTCACCACAGCCCTCGGCCAGGTGGCGCGACTCGCCGCGCGGGCGCCGACCGAGGCGGCGGTTCGATTCGACGGTCTCGAACCGCTGCCGGTTGAGCCGGTCGCCGGCTCGACCTGGCCGACGCCGCTCGGTTGGTCAAGCGTGACTGGTTGACCCAACGACCAGTCACGCTCCCCCTCATCGAGGTACCCGCCACGACGACGGCCGCGGACGCGCGGAAGGCAATCGACACCGTCGCCCGACCCGCCGTGTCCGCCCCGGTGACCATCGTCGGCGAGGGCGTGCTGGCCGCGGTGTCACCGGAGGTGATCGCCTCCGCACTGAGCTTCCGGCTCGATCCCTCGTCCGAGCCCAAGTTCACGCCGGAGCTCAGATCCGAGACCCTGGCCGGTGCCGTCGCCCGGCAACTGGCGTCGACCGAGACACCAGCGCGCAATGCATCCGTGCGGTTCGGTGCTGGGGGCCCGACCGTCACACCGGGTCAGGACGGTCGCCGGATCGACTACCCGGCGACCGTTGCGAACCTCATCCCCGTGCTCTCGCGAACGGGCGCGGAGCGGACGGTCAGCGCCACCTACGCAAGCCGGCGGGCAAAGGTCACTACCGACCAGCTGACCCGCGCACTGGGCGCCGGTGAAGTCAGCACCTTCGCCACCGGCGGATTCGCTCCCGACTCCGGACAGAACATCCGTCGCGCCGCGGAGTTGATCAACGGCGCGGTGGTCGGCCCCGGCGAGACGTTCAGCCTGAACGCGGCGACGAATCCCCGGGACGCCCGGCACGGATTCGTCGAAGCGGGCATCATCGAGGACGGACACCCGGCCCGAGGGCGTTGCAGAACGTCATCGAGGGTGCCGCATATGTCCGGGGGATGGCGCGGGCCGACGCCGTCGGACTCGGGAGACACTTCTCGACCGGGCCGGCCTCGCCGCGAAACGTGACGAGCTCGGCTGTCCGGCGGGCAGAAGCAGCGAGTGGCCATCGCGCGCGCACTGGCCATGGAGCCGCAGGTCGTCCTGTTCGATGAACCGACCTCCGCGCTCGATCCCGAGCTGCATGGCGAGGTGCTCGAGGTGATGCGGGAGCTCTCCGACGACGGCATGACCATGGTCGTCGTCACCCACGAGACGCAGTTCGCTCGGGACGTCGCCGACCGGATCATCTTCATGGATGGCGGCGCCATCCTGGAGCGGGCGACCCCGGAAACGTTCTTCACCAGGCCCAGCCATCCTCGCGCCAAGTCGTTTCTGCGGCTCGTCGAGCATCGGGTACCGGGCCCACGCAGCGAGAACAGCCCCATCCCGGCACGGCATCCGGAGGGCGCTTGAGCGATCGATCTCAGCTGGACGCAACCGTCATCGACGTGGAAAGAGCACGCCGGGAAACCCCAGGGTGCGCCGAAACGATACATCTGAACAATGCTGGCGCCGCGCTCATGCCCGCGGTGGTCCGGAAACCACCATCGAGCATTTGCGCCTCGAGGCGCGTATCGGTGGCTACGAGGCAGCCGCCCGAGAATCTCATCGGCTCGATGCGGTGTACACCTCGACCGCGCGGTTGTTGGGTTGCCGACCCGACGAGATCGCGGTACTGGACAGCGCCACCCGGGCCTGGACGATGGCCTGTCACGCGATCGACTTCCGTCCCGGGGATCGGATCCTGACCAGCACCGCGGAGTATGCGACCAACTTCATCGGCTACCTGCAGCTGGCCGATCGCTATCAGCTCAGCGTGGAGGTCGTGCCGAATGACGACACCGGGCAGCTGTCGATCGGTGCGCTACGCGAACTCGTTGACGAGCGGGTGCGGTTGATCTCGCTGACCCACAGACCGACCAACGGAGGTCTGGTGAACCCGGCGGCGGAGGTCGGTGCCGTGGCCCGTGAGGCCGGCGTGCTGTACCTCCTCGATGTCTGCCAGTCCGGGGGCCAGTTGCCGCTCGACGTAACCGAGCTGGGTTGTGACCTCATGTCGGTCACCGGGCGCAAGTATCTGCGCGGACCGCGCGGTACCGGCCTGCTCTATGTCCGCCCGAGGTCCTCGACGAGCTCACCCCGCCACTACTCGATGTGCACTCGGCGAACTGGATCGCTCGGGACCGCTATGCCGAACGGCCCGACGCCCGTCGCTTCGAGACCTGGGAGTACAATGTCGCCGCCAAGCTGGGACTCGGAAGTGCCATCGACTACGCCCTGGAATGGGGCCTCCCAGCCATCCGCGACCGGGTCTTCCTGCTTGCCGACCACCTACGCTCGGCGCTGGCTGAGCTGCCTGGTGTCAAGGTGCGCGACCTCGGCGCGCACAGGTGCGGCATCGTCACCTTCACCGTTGCTGGGCTGCCCGGCACACACGTGATGCAGCTGCTCACCCGCCGCGGCATCAACGTCAGCGTCTCCTGCTGTCCATCCACCCGAATCGACATGGAGAGCCGAGGGCTAGACGAGGTGGTACGTGCGTCGGTGCATTACTACAACACCGTTCACGAAGTGAATGCCCTCCGTGACGCGGTTTGGGACATGTCCCGGTGATGAGCTTCCCGGGCGACCCCCGGATGCCCGTGTACCTAACCGGGGTATAGTATTAACGAACTGTCCGTACAGTGAGGAGCTACGCAGATGACTCAGAACAGCTACACCGTGAGCGGCATGACCTGCCAGCACTGCGTCTCGTCGGTCACCGACGAGATCAGCGGAGTCGCCGGCGTCACCGGGGTGGACGTGGACCTGCCCAGTGGTTCGGTGACGGTCACCAGCGACGAGCCGATCGACGACTCGGCAGTGCACGCGGCAGTTCGCGAAGCGGGCTTCGAGCTCGCGCAGGCGGGCTGACCCGGCGTGATCGGGCTGGCCGACATTCGTCACCCTGTCGGCCAGTCCACCGTCGTCAGCCCGCCGCGATCGAGGCGACCACGGCAGCCACCGCAACCACTGCGGCCAGGACGAGCGTGAGCTGGCGGCCGAAACTGGTGCGGCGCGGCTCGTGCCGCACGGGGAAGAGGATCTGCCGGCACAGCGTGTAGACCGCTGCGGCGCCGACGGACAAAGCACCGGGCAGCGGCATCGGCCCGCCCACCCCTCCCTCGTCATCCAGGTTTCAAGCATTGCTCGCCTTCCCCGCAGTGGACGTGTTGACTTCAGCAACCAGCATCGTTCCTGCTCGGAAGGCATTTGACTCTTTCAGACGCGCCGCAGCTGACTCGGTACAGCCGTGGATCCGGGGAGGGGGGAAACCTCGTTGGCGTCTCCTGCCAGGATCTTTACGGTGTGTCAGTGAGTACGAATTCCGGGTGGCCGCCCGCGCAGGTGATCGAGACCCCTCGCCTGACGCTGGAGCCATTGCGGATCGAGCATGCTCAGGAGATGGTGTCCCTCCTCGACGACCGAGGCTTGCACGAGTACATCGGTGGCCACCCGGCGACGCTGGACGAGCTGCGAGACCGCTACGCCCGGCAGGTCGTGGGTCGCCCCGCTGATGGGACGCAAGGATGGCTTAAGTGGATCGCGCGTCGCCGAGAGACCGGAGCCGCTATCGGCACCGTACAGGCAACGGTGCAGGACGACGCGGGCGAAACGGTCGCTGCTATCACGTGGGTCGTCGCGGCTTCCTATCAGCGTCAGGGCTTTGCCGTCGAGGCCGCGAGGGGAATGGTCAAGTGGCTTGGTCAGCACGGCGTAGATGTCCTGGTGGCCTACATTCACCCCGAGCACGCGGCATCCATCGGCGTGGCCAGACGCCTCGGGCTGGAAGCCACCGATGTGATCAGTGACGGGGAGACTCGCTGGACCATCCCCGCCAGTTGCACGTCGAGGTGATCAACTGGTGCCGCGAGCCGATCGGTCTCCGGTGAGTCGCCGTTGTCCGACGGAAGGCTCGGAGGGTGCGGAGCGCGGGTAGCTGGGTGCACCAGGTGATGGCTTGCGGGTATGGCCACCGGTCACGTCAGTAGGCGTCGCAGCAGGGCGGGGCGGGGCGTTCGTTTGTTGGCAGGTGCCGGCCTATCAAACGCGATCCTGGAAGTTGGTGTCGCTGCGGTCTTTCGGTCCAAACTCTACGGGTGCATGGCCGAGGTCGGCGGGTATGCGTACGCGTATGACGAGGCCACCGTCGGCGCGGGACGTGGCGTGGATGTCGCCACTGTGTGCATGAGTGATCGAGCGGACAATGGACAGGCCAAGGCCCGCCTGGTGGTTGTCGCTGGGTGTCGCGCGTCGTTCGGTGACGGCGAGTCGGCGGAATGGTTCGAACAAGCTCGGAACCTCGCGGTCCGGCACCGGAGGACCCGTGTTTTCGACGGTGAGGATGGCGCTCCTTTCGATGGTGTCGGTGGTTACCGCGATCCAACCGTGGTCCGCGATGTTGTAGTGGAGGGCGTTGTCGATGAGGTTCTGGGTAAGTCGTTCCAACAGGATCGGGTCGCCGGCGACGGGTGCCCGAGCGAGCTCGCAACGCACCAGTACGCCGGTTTCCTGTACGGTGGCTTGAGCTTGGCCAGTGATGTGTCGGGCGAGGTCGGCGAGATCGACGGGACTACGCACGGTGAGCCGTTCTTCGCTGCTCGCGAGGGTCAGCAGTCCGTCGATGAGACGTTCGTGGCGTTGGTTGACGGCGATCAGGTTGGTGGCGAGCTGCCGTAGCGGTTCGCTTGCTTCCGGATTGTCGAGCGCGACCTCAAGCAGGGTACGATTAATGGTAAGCGGAGTGCGCAGTTCATGGGAGGCATGAGCGACAAATCGGCGTTGGCTGTCGAAGGCGCGGTCGAGACGTTGGAGCATGGCATCGAACGTGTCCGCGAGGTCCTTGATCTCGTCGTCGGGTCCGCGGCGTGCGATGCGTTCGTGCAGGCTGCGCCCGGCCACCCGACGTGCTGTAGCGGTGATCTCCTGTAGCGGCCGTAACGCCCGCCCGGCTAGCAGCCAGCCGAAACCGCCGGCCGTCAGCCCGACCGCACCCAGCGATACCAGTGAAACGACGAGCATCACTCGCAGGGTGCGGTCGTGCTCCTGTTTGAAGCGGGCTCGAAGCGGTTCGATAAGTTCCGGCGCCGCCTCGTGTGCCAGGTTCGTTCCCAGTGTATGGATGAGGAATGCGTTCATCACGGCGACGAGGATCGCTCCGGCGAGGAAAAACGCCACAGCGTATAGCAGGGTAAGTCGTGTCCGAATGGTTGACTGCCACCGCCGTTTCACGGAATGTGGTATCCGACGCCGGGTACGGTCTCGATGAGCCGTGGTTCGCCGAGCTTACGGCGCAACATCATGATCGTGTACCGGACGACGCCGGTAAACGGGTTAGCATGTTCGTCCCAGGCTTTCTCCAGCAACTGTTCGGCAGAGACCACACCGCCGTCAGCGCGAAGGAGCTCGGCGAGCACCGCGAACTCTTTGCGGGACAGGGGCACGTACTCGCCGTCGTGGCTCACGGTGTGTCGGTGCAGATCGAGTCGGAGCCCGGCGCGCTCAAGCATCGGTGGTGCGGCAGGCCGGGCCCGGCGGCCCAATGCCTGGATACGCGCCGTCAGCTCGGTGAACGCGAATGGCTTTGTCAGGTAGTCGTCAGCACCGAGCCCGAGGCCGACGACCCGTTCTTTCACCGCGGTGGCCGCGGTGAGCATGAGAATCCGGGTCTCGGCCTCGGACTCCACCAGCGTGCGACAGACATCGTCTCCCGACACGACCGGCAGGTCGCGGTCCAGTACGACGACGTCGTAGTCGTTGACCGCCAGTCGATCCAGCGCGGCATCACCGTCGTAGGCGACATCGACGGCCATGGCGCGCCGCCGCAGGCCGGCGGCGATCGTGTCGGCGAGTAGCCGCTCGTCTTCCACTACCAACACACGCATATCGTCATCATGCCTGCTCAGGGCGTTAGGACAGTGTTGGGGGATTCCCTAGCGCCGCCATAACGTCCCGTGCGGTGCAGTGGTGCGGTCATGGACCAACCGTGACACCCACCCCGCACACAGGAGGACGCCCCATGACTGACCGCCCCCCCATCTCCGACTCCGTCGATGACTCCGATACCCGACCCGATCACGCATCGACCAGCCCCACCCCGCCAAGCACGCCGCGTTGGGTGAAGGTGGTTGGAATCCTCGGCGCCGTCCTAGTCCTGCTGGTCGTGGCCATGATGGTTCTCGGCGGCGGTCGGCACGGCCCTAGTCGTCACAGCTCGACCGGTGCTCCCGGTAGTGAGACGCCGATCTCCTCGAGCGGGGCCGATCTCGCTCCGTCCGGTGCTCGGGTTGGGAGCCAGACGCCGCCCGAGGGTGGCCGCTGATGACCATGGCACCCGGCCTTCGCAAGTTTGCGCTGACTGCGCATCTGACGTTCTCGGTCGGTTGGATCGGTGCCGTCTTCGTGTACCTGGCGCTTGGCGTTTCAGCTGTGACCAGCACGGATGCTGAAACGGTCCGCGCGGCCTGGATCGCGCTGGAGGTGACCGGCTGGTTTGTCATCGTTCCGTTGGCGCTCGCCTCTCTAGCCACCGGGCTCGTCATGTCACTGGGCACCTCGTGGGGTCTGATCCGCCACTACTGGGTCCTGATCACACTCGTGCTGACCGTCGTCTGCACTGTCGTCACGCTGCTGCACATGCCGGACGTGAGCACCCGGACGGACGTGGTACGACAGGCCAATGGTGCCGACCCGAGCGGCTTCGGCGGCGACCTGGAGCATCCCGGCATCGGCCTCGTGGTCTTGCTCGTGATCACCGTGCTCAACGTGTACAAACCACGGGGTCTGACCCGGTACGGGTGGCGCAAACAGCGAGAGCAGCGCCGCAAGCAGCACGACCGGCGACCGGCATCCATGCCGCCCGCCTCACCGTCCGCGAAGTCCTCGTCCATCTAAGACAACACCGTGTGACATTGGGAGATCCAAACCATGCATGACACTGGGGAGCCAGCACCGGACGGTGGCCGCATTCCCCGGGCGCTGGCCGCCGCAGGCATCATCGGCCCGATCCTTTTCACCACGGCCTTCATCGCCCAGGGGTTATTCCGTCGCGGCGAGTACAACGCGACAACCGAGGACATCAGCTCCTTGGAGGCCGGGCCCGGCCTCCAAGGAGCGGTACAGCAGGTGAACTTCGCACTGTTCGGGCTGCTGCTGATTGCCTTCGCAGTGGGGCTTCACCGGGGTGTGCGTAGATCACGGGCCGCACTGACAGGTCCGATGATCCTCGCATGCAACGGGGTCGGGCTCATCATCGCCGGCATCTTCCCCTTGCGACAAGACGCCGCCGGCGTCACCTACGACCCCTTGGGCGTGCACTCGGTGAACGGAAGGATCTTCTTCCTGACCATCGGGCTCGGACTGATCGTCATCTCACGAGGGCTGGCAGCCGACCCGAGATGGCGCGGACTCGCGGCCTACGTACTCGCCACCGGTATCGCACTGCTGGTCATGTTCGTGCCCTTCGGTGTGCTGACGCAGCCGTCTGACGCAGTGCTCCACCCGTGGCTCGGCCTTGTCCAGCGCGCGATCCTCGCCATCTGGCTGCTCTGCGTCATCGTCCTTGCACTCAGGCTCCGAACTGTTGCAATCCAGACGGAAGTACCCCCACCAACCACACGCGACCGAGCAGACCGCCCCAGCTGACCCAAATGCCAACCTCGGTCGGCTGACACGGCGCGCCTTTAGCAGCGGTGAGCGCACATGTCGACCAGTCTGGAGCCGCCTGGTTGCGGCGCTCGCCCGGGTGGCCACCCACCGGGACACAGGTTGTTCAGCCACCCGCGCCCCGCTAGACGAGGTGCACGCCCTCCGCGAAGCAGTGCACGACATGACCCGGTGATCGGGTTCCCGGCTGGCGCCGACAAACGGCCGATACCCATCAGGGGTATAGTAAGCACAGTCGAGTTCCGTCCCAGCAAGGAGTGCTCAGATGGTTGAGAGCAGCTACACCGTGACCGGCACGACCTGTCAGCACTGCGTCTCCTCGGTCACCGAGGAGATCACCGCAATCGACGGCGTAACCGGCGTGGACGTCGACCTGCCCAAGGGGTCGGTGACCATCACCAGCGACAAGCCGATCGACGAGTTCGCCGTACATGCGGCGGTGCGCGAGGCTGGGTTCGAGTTCGCCGACGCGGGCTGACGTGAGGTTAACGGGCTGGTCGAGGGCCTGAGCCCCATGAGCGATGAGGGTTGTCTGATCCTCGGTGCCGGTCCAGCGGGGATCGGAGTCGCGCTCTGCCTGCAGCGTTCCGGCGTCCGGTTCCTGGTGCTGGAGCGAGACAGCGTCGCGGCCAGTTGGCGACATCGCTACGACCGGCTGCGACTAAATACCTCCTCGTGGCTTTCGCATCTGCCTGGATCACGCTTCCCCCGAGATGCGGCCGGTTCCCTGCACGCGACCAGATCGTCGAGTACCTCGCGACCCAGGCCAGACCATTGATGCCGCGTCTCCGCGAGGGAGTCGAGGTCCACCGCATCGACCGAGCAGAGCAGGGTTGGAGCGTCGAGAGCTCCGCCGGCCGCTTCTTCGCGGGCAAGGTAATCGTCGCCACAGGTCGCGATCACACTCCGACCATCCCGGCCTAGCCGGGTCTCGACAGCTACGCCGGGTGCCTGCTACATGCGGCCGAGTACCGAAACTCCGAGCCGTTGGCCGGGCAGACGGTCCTGGTCGTCGGACCGGGGAACTCTGGGGCGGAGATCGCCCTGGATCTCTCCGAGGGGTCGGCGACCCGAACTCTGCTGGCAATCCGCAAGCCGCCCCACATCGTCCACCGCGCCATCGTCGGCGTGCCCAACGATGTGTGAGCCCTCGCGGCCTCTCCGTTTGCTCGGCGAGCCGTCGACGCGATCGGCGAGATCGCCAGGCGCGTGGCGATCAGTGACCTGTCGCGCTGGGGCATCGATCCCCCACCCGATGGCCTTCGCACCAATCACCAACGGACGGGCCAGGTTCCCACCTTCGACGACGGAAGACTCGTTTCTGCCGTGAAGGCCCGGGAGATTGAGGTGGTCCCCGCCGTGGAAGGTTTCGATGCGACGGGCGCGCTGCTGCGCGGCGGCAGCCGGATCGAGGTTGACGCGGTCATCGCGGCCACGGGCTACCGTCGCGACCTCGAGCGCCTGGTGGGACAGCACGGCGTCCTCGACCAAGTCGGCCATCCGACGGTCCACGGAGCTCAGACCAAGCCCGGTGCGCCCGGCCTCTACTTCCTCGGGTTCACTGATCCCTTCACCGGAAATCTCCGAGCCATCCGACTAGATGCCGAGCGGATCGCGCGCGACATCGTCGCTCAGGCTGACGATCCCTAGCAACGGAATGCTTAGCGAGTTCCAGCTACAACTCAGACACGCCCATTGGTCACGTCGCAGCCGGCGGCCCGAAGCCTTGGCCGTGGCATCGTTGGAGCGCCGGTCACGCTAATCTACTATTATAGATAGTAGTCTAGTCGAGCCGGTAAGACTCGTTCCGCGCCAGATTCGTCCGGCCCCGCAGATCGGCTCGCCGTACTCCGGCCGGACACCGACCATGAGAGGGGCGCGCGTTGTCGTCGTTCCGGGATAGCCGATCACCGGAATCGTGTTGCGTGGGCGCACGCCGCGTGCCGGCCTGGCCTACGGCGGCATCTTCGGTCTGGGATTCTTCGTCCCGCTGCTTCCCTGGGTCGGTGAGTACGTTTCGGCGGGGCGCCGATGGTGTCGTTCGCGGTGGCGCTCAGCGGATTCGGACTGGCCGAACTGACGCGGCAGCTGGCACACGGTGCGCGGTTGCGGCGGCGGGCGGTGCCCGCTGCGCTGGCGTTGGCTCCGACGCTGGTTTCGGTGTTCGGTTCACTGTTCTTCTCGGCGGGGCCGGTCGGACCCGAGATCACGGTGGCGGCGATCCAGGGCAACGTGCCGAGGCTCGGGCTCGACTTCAATGCCCAACGGCGGGCTGTGCTGGACAACCACGTCCGCCGCACCCAGATTCTGGCGGACGACGCGGCGGCCGGCAGTATCCCCCGCCCGGACCTGGTTATCTGGCACGAGAACTCCTCCGACATCGATCCATTCCGCAACTCCGATGCCGCGGCACAGATTAGCGCCGCGGCGTCCGCGATCGGTGTGCCCATCGAGGTCGGAGCCGTGCTGGTAAATGGTTCAGGGCCACAGGCAACGAATACCTCCTTGACTTGGGAGCCTGGTATCGGACCCACTGCGCGGATCGATAAGCGGCGAGTTGTGCCGTTCGGGGAGTATCTTCCGTGGCGTAGCGCCGGCCTGTGGGTCGGGGTTGCCCAGTCGCTCACCTGGGGTGCGACCCTTCTGACCTCACCGTGGTGGGGGCGCCGCAACGACGTGACCGGCCGCCCGCTGCGGAGCTTCGTCCTCGGGGCGGCGGGCTGTGGGTTGGCGATCGCGGCGCAGTCGTTGCCGATTGGCCTTATCGCGGTCCTCGGGTTGCGCATCGCCCAGGGGGCATGTTTTGGGGCGCTTGCGCAATCGTTGTTCTTCCACGCCAGCGCCACCGCCCGGGCCGACCGAGCGAGCGGAGCAGTGGGATCCGCGAACAGTTTTCTGCTCGCCGGGCATCGGTCGGGCCTTTGATGGCCGGACCGTTGGTCAGCGTCCTTCCCGTCCCTGCGGTGGTGGCGCTGCTCGGTGGCGCATGCCTACTCGGGGCGGTGCTCGCCAGTGGACCCGCACACAGGGAATCCACGGCCCGGGCCGCCAGCCCCACGCCGGTCGAACAGCCTCAGAGATCGAACGGGGCGTGGGACCTTGTCCTCGACATGCCGACCGCGCCGCTGTATCCGAGCGGCATGTTTCGCCGGGACTATACGATGGTCGGCCCTGTCGCCACGCGGGATCGAGTACCCATCGGTGCTGGGCGAACTCAATGATCACTATTGTGCCGATGGCGCGTGTCGGGGTGCTCGGCTTAACTCGGAACGCGGTAACTCGTCAAACTCACCGACCTGGCAGCAAGCAAGCGCGATGCGTACTACATCGCTACCAACATGTATCCCATGCTAGCGGCCATCACAGCCAAAGTGGCCCGGCCAGCGAGGCTAGTGTGCGTGGTAAGGCCGACCACCGCGACGGTGGGGGCAGGCCTGGGGCTGTGTCTACCGCCAGGCATCGAGCGGTCCAGAACCGGTATGCGATCCCAAAGCCCGAGCATCCAGGCCACAGCCTGGTAGACATAGTACACCGCGAGCAGGCCATCGAGCATAGAAGGTCGACTCGTGGTGGGCAGCCACATGTAAGCCATAATAGCCAGATCGACCGTCAGCATCACCCAGAGTGGATTGAGCACGTTCTCCCGATATCGCATCACGATGCTCGCCCCGGCCACCACAAATGCCGCAGAGATAAATAGCCTCAAACCCAGCGGGGAAAAGTCATTTCCGCCGATGAGTCTTGGCATGTACATCGGAATCATGGCAGTCGCCATGGCCACGTGCCCGAGCACCCACCAACGATGCTGCCCGGACATACCATAGACGTGACGCAAATGCGTGACGATCGCGACGACGAGCGCCACCACCCACGATACCTGCACCCACATAGGAAGCACAGGCATGCTCATGTCCATGCCCGTCATGTCTCCCAATTAGGTTCGCCCCCTCGCTCCACTAGACTGTCGATGGCTGCCATTAGCGGATCACCTGGTGCTCAGTCGCAGCGCGAGGGCAGGGCAGGCCGCGACAACCCGTCGGGCACCCGCGACTAGCGTGGGCGGTAGCTCGGTGTCGGGCAGGAGTGGATAGCCCCATTCGTCCAGGGAAATCCATTCGGGTAGCAGTTCGTGGCACAGTCCGTGTGCATGACACGCGATTGGGTCGATCCGAAGTTGGGACGATTGGTGGGTTCTCAAATCCAGCCTCCGGCGGGCGCGGGGAGCGTGCGGACAAGGGTGAGTGTTGATCCCGGCGACCGTCCGCAATGTCGTCCGGTGAGGTGTGCTGCGACGTCGGATGAAAAAATGTCTAGCGCGCTGGTCGCCAGTTGCGCGGCGCCGTCCGGATGAGAGCAAGCTCCGCGGCCTGGTATGACACGGAGTCGGCGGCGCAGTCGCTCGCGCAGTGTCGCGTCTGGGCGGGCGGTGGCGAGCATCGCGAAGTCGGCCGCGATCGCGGGGAGACCGGACGTGCATGGCCCGCATTGCCCGGCCGATTCCCCGGCAAGATAGGTCAAGATCGTCGAAGTTACCGCGAGCCCACACACGTCAGCGGGTAGCACCACCACCGATGGAAGACCCAGCCGGACGCCCTGGTGTCCCTCGTAGCACAGCGGGGTGTCCAGGTTTGGGGTCGAGGCAAGCCACCGGCCGCTGAGACCGCCGAGCAGCATCGCCTCGGTGGGCCTGCTCGCTCCGCCGGCGATGGTGAGGATGGCGCCGATGTGTGTGCCGAGGTCGACCTCGAAGACTCCCGCGTGATTGACCGCGCCGCCCACGGTTATCAGAGTTGTGCCTGGGGATTGGTCGGTGCCCCGCTGGCGAAACCAGTCGGCGCCATGCCGGGCGATCAGCGCCAGGTGGGCCAGGGTCTCCACGTTGTCCACCAGGGTCGGTCGACCCTGGACCCCCTGGGTCGCGGTGTGCGGTTGTGAACTGGTCGGGCGGGCGTCACCGTCGGTGAGGAATCGCGCCAGAGCCGAGGCTTCGCTCGAGACATACCGGCGGGGAACGGTGGCTAGCTGGATCAGGGTGGAGTCGTTGGAGCGTTCGGCGAGCGCCTCCCGCAGCGTGGGGATCACCGGGCTGCCCCGGTGCACGCAGAGCACTGCCTGGGTGGCGCCGAGGGCGTGCGCGGCTAGCGCGAGGCCGTCGAGCACCAGATGGGGTGCGTGGCGCAGCAGCGCGACGTCCTTGGCGCTGGTCGAGTCGCCTTCGCACCCGTTGGCCACCACCGTGGCGGGCCGTCGCTTCGAGGTGGCCGCGAGCACCGCGGCGATCTTTTGCGCGGTGGGGAACCCACCCCCGCCGCGGCCGCGCAGGCCGGCTTCAACGGTGAGTTCCACGAGTCGGGTGCAGCCCGGAACGCCGGTGAAAAGCGACCAGGGTAGTTGCCCGTGGCGCTGCTCGTGCTCGGCCAGCGACATCGAGCGGCCGGCACCAGCGGGAGGAGGCAGCAGCCGAGGGGGGTACCGGGTGCTGGTGGTCTCACTACGCTCAACAGAGCGAGCCGGTCGGCAGTACGGGAGGCTTGCAGACGCGACGGAGCGCGGTGGTGCTGGTCGCGGAGCGGCCAGCGAGCCGACTGAGCGCACCCGCGACGGTCGAGCCGAAGGCCGAGAACTAGGCGACAGACTTGTCGTCGGGGCCGGGTGTGGCCTGGAAGTCGGCTGGCGAAATGGATCCACGCTCAGCGCCCCCCATGCATGGCTGCTCGCCGGTGGGCCGGTGTAGGGGGGTACCGCGTAGAGGGGTACCGCGTAGATCGCCTGCGCCACAGTAACGCCAGCGCGACTGCCACTATGCAGCTTATGTAAAGGCCGATCACCCAGCTCAAGCCGTTGTCCTCGTCTCCGAACACTGCGCCGTGTATCAGCGCGGCCGGCCAACTCGCGTAGGCCGCCCAGTG
Organism: Actinomycetota bacterium; assembly: GCA_030852965.1. Taxonomy (GTDB): domain Bacteria; phylum Actinomycetota; class Actinomycetes; order Mycobacteriales; family Pseudonocardiaceae; genus Pseudonocardia. Next base: position 26,601 of record JALYVZ010000009.1, read on the forward strand.
GACCCCTCGCCACATTCGGAAGCTCAGTCTGGTCCGCAGCATGCTGGTTGCTATGGCGGCCAGCAGTAGATCGAGCGCCACGGTGCCCAGGCCAAGCCACAGCGGACGATCGTCCGACAGGAACGGCACAAGCGCATCGAGCCAGCGAACACCGGCGCCCGGATCGATGATCGACGTGGAGACGTGCACCCCGAGAAACAAGACGGCCAGTAGAGAGATGTTGCGGTGGAGGGCGGCCAGCGCGAATCGGGGCCAGCTTGGTCTACTGGCCCGGCCCGCAGTGGCAATCCCGAGTACTAGGTTCCCGGTGAGCAACATCAACGTCACCAGACCGGTGGCGCGGGTGGCAAACGACAGCGATTGGTCCACCGGATCAGCCGCCGTGGTGCGAGTGCGCGGCCGGCGAACTCCCGTGGGCGGTAGGCGGGTTCCCGTCGCGCACCATGTTCTCCTCAGGGCGACCAGGCGCTTGGGCAGCCTGCGGGCTTGTGTCGAGGGCCGACTGCGCGTCGGTGTCCGCCGCGGCGCTGCCTTCTGGGTGGTGGGCGTGGTGTGCAAGGTCCGTCGGGAGCCGACTCACCGCGGCCGGGTGTTCGATCGCTAGTAGCGCTCCTAAAGCCCCCGTCAACGCGGTGGCTCCGATCCCGCAGGTGACTGTGACCGCAAGGACTCGGCGTTGTCCACGCTCGCGTCGACGCCGTAGGTAACGCGTGGCTTCGGCCATGCTCGGAGGCCTCCTCGAGAGTCGGGGTCAGTCGAGCCGCACCCTGATGAGTTCGTCCGCTGGGGATCGGACAGGTCCAGCACCGCGCGGGGAGCGCGTGTGCCACACCACGTTACTATAGCGGCTAGTAGATTATCGAGGGTAGTCGCCTCGAGACGGAGCGTGACCGAAGCGCTCCATTCGCCCGAGAGCAGCTCACCTCCGCTTGCCTGGTCGGCCAGCCCACCAGAGGCCCTCCGTCCGCACCGCGGCGCACGGGGCAGGGGCGTGACCGACGACGGGCTGGACTCAGCTATGGCCAGTGGTGGCCGGAATGTGCGTTATGGCGCACAAGGGCGGCCTGGACGTCCACGAGGTGGAGCGCAGCGCCCGGCGGGCGTTGGCCAGCAGGTACTCCGCGTCGGCCGCGATGAGCAACGCTGGTCAAGATCAATAAGCGCCATCAGCAGGCACCGGTCGAGGGGCACACCACGACTGACCACTATCATTCATAGTAAATCGTATGACGTTTCCGGATCTCCCAAGAAGGGACACCATGCAGACAGCAGGTTCTCCACGACAGCGTGGTGCGGAGACAGCGACCTCCCTCGGCCCAGCCTCACGGATGCCGCGGTTTGGCGGCTTGTCCAGGCGGGCGTTCTTGCTCGGCACGGGCGGCGGGATGCTCACGATGGGGGCGCTGGCCGCGTGCGGAACTCGCGGCTCCTCGATCGTCGGTCCGGGATCATCGCAGGTAGCGGACTTCGCCGCCGCTCAACGCCGGCCAGGTGCGCCGGTGCGGGACGCACGGCTGACCGCGCTCGCGGAGACGGTCGACCTTGGCGGAGTGCGGGCCGATACCTGGACCTACGGCTCAGGTCACGCGGTGGGGCCGCTGTTGCGCGGCAACGTAGGCGACCAGCTGCGGGTGCAGGTGGTCAACCAACTGCCGGCCAATCCACCGACCGAGGGTGGAGGCACCACTACGGTGCACTGGCACGGACTGGCCATACGCAACGACATGGACGGGGTCCCAGACGTCACGCAGCCCGCCATTGAGGTCGGCGCGACAGGTAGCTACGAGCTCACCCTCCCCCACCCCGGCACGTATCTGTACCACTCCCATGTGGGCGTACAGCGGGACCGCGGCCTGGTAGGGCCGTTGATCATCGACGACCCGAACGATGCAGCGCGTTACGACGTGGAGTTCATCGTGGTGCTCGACGACTGGATCGACGGGATCAACGGGGCCACCCCGGATTCCACTCTTGCCGATCTGCGGCGTACCGGCATGAGAATGGGCGGCATGTCGGGCATGTCCGGGATGGGCGGTATGCACGACATGGGCGGGATGTCCGGGTCAACGTCGGCGGTTGGCGCGGACGGGGGCGACGTGTCCTATCCCCACTATCTGATCAACGGCCGGGTTGCCGCGGCGCCGGAGACACTCGTCGCACGCCCGGGGCAACGGGCCCGGCTTCGGCTGATCAATGGCGCCGCCGACACCGCCTTTCGGATCGCCTTGGCGGATCATCAGCTTGAAGTCACCCATACAGACGGGTTTCCTATCGCACCGACCGTTGTCGACACTGTGGTGCTCGGGTCCGGAGAACGGTACGACGCACTGGTCACCTTGGGTGATGGAATCTTCCCGCTGGTCGCGAGCGCCGAAGGGAAGCAAGGGGCCGCTCGAGCGCTTGTGCGCACCAACTCCGCGGCGTCCGCGCCCCCATCGAGCGCCATGCCGGACCAACTGAGAGGAAAGCTGCTCGCTTACTCCGAACTGCGTGCTGACTCCGCGGTAGCGCTACCGAGCCGCAAACCTGACCGGACGCATCGGCTGGCACTCACCGCCGATATGGCCAGGTACGTATGGATGATCAACGGAAAGACATTCGGCCAGCACGAGCCGCTCACGGTCCGACAAGGCGAGCGAGTCCGGCTGGTCATGAGCAACCAGACCATGATGTACCACCCCATGCACCTACACGGCCATACCTTTGCCCTGAGCGACGACAACCATCCGGACGGCGCACGCAAGGACACGGTGATTGTGCTGCCGATGCAGACCGTGACGGTGGACTTCGACGCGGACAATCCTGGACAGTGGCTTGTCCACTGCCACCAGGGATACCACGAGGCGTCCGGAATGATGACCGTCGTCTCATATCAAAGTTAGTGGCTAGCGCGGATACGCGCTACCGCTGCCTGTGACGGACGCTCAACCCGAGCAGAACAGGCTTGACGACACGGCAAAGAGAACTGCTGCGGTCAGGAAAGGGGAGAACGGAGCACCGGCCGCGAGACAACCCGCGGCGCAACGGTGAACTCGACCAGGCGGCTCAGCCGACGACGCCAGCTGTTGCAGTCTGGTCTCGATGGCGTCGCGGCCGAACGCCAGAGCAGCTTCTGGTTCGCCTCCGTACCCGACCCTCATGAGAGCGGCTCGCACAACCTCAACACCGAACCGGCGGGCGGCCGCTGCATCAGCCGCCCACTCAGCCAGTTCACGCAGTGCGTTGGGGGCGGCTCGAAAGAGCGGTACCAGTGGTAGTGCCAACGCGAGCACGTCTACAAAGCCCAACAGAAGGTGGTGCCGGGACCTCAGGTGGGCGCGTTCATGCTCCAACACGGCTTCCAGCTGAGTCTCTGTCAGGCATCGGCTCAAACCCTCGGTAGCAACCAGGTAGCTGGGGCGCCCTGACAGGCTGAACGCGACGGGACGGTCGTGCGCAAGCCACAGGATTGCCGGCGATCCCTCCTCAGCCCGGGCAACCAATCTCAGCACAGCCACGCGCTCCTGATACGAGCGAGCCCGTCGCGCGGTAAGGCGGCGGCCGACGATCACCAACCTGCCGGCGATGACCATCAACAGCAGTAAGCCGAGAAGACCCGATATCTCCTCCACCCCTGGCGACACGCCATGGCGCACCGCAACCCAGCACGTGCTCACCGCGGCGACGAGTCGGCCTGGGACACCGTGATCGGGCAGTAATAGCAGCATCACGGCCGCCATCCCGGCGAGCACGACACCCAGGATCGACATCACCCAGCAACTGATGAGAGTGGTTGCGCCGATCCCCGTCGAACGCAGCGCGTCGAGTCGCGGCGGGAGCAGTACACCGACCATCGCAGCGCCGAGCATGATCGCGAGCGAGATCGTCATCGCTCGTCGCCGCTCCTCTGCAGCGCCTGGCGGAGCACACCAGATTCGTGTTCGGAGATCGACTGTGCGAAGTGGAGCAGCACGGCGTCCGGGTCGCCGGATGCGTCGATGACTTCCCGCAATGCCCGAGCGGCCGCCTCCTCGCGGCTGAGGGAGGTCGTGTACCGGTAGGCCTTACCGACCAGCTCCCGCTGTACCCACGACTTCCTGTGCAGGTTATCCAGCACGGTCATGACGGTTGTGTAGGCGAGGGGGCGTCCAGTGTCCAGCTGCTCCAGGACGCCGCGAACCTTCAACGGTCCGTCCGTCCGCCAAAGCACTTGCATCACCGCAGACTCCAGGTCGCCAAGACCTTGCACTCTGCGCTCCCTCCATAGCTGCGACGCAGATCCAGCACGCGTCGCAGCTTACTCGGACTCCCCCAGACGCCGGGAAGTGTCAGGCCGATGTGCTGCGACCACAGGCTCCCCCATCGGAGAACCGACAGCGAGCGCCGATGGATCGAGCAAGCGTGAATCAGAGTCGTTGATCGCCACCGGAGATCCGTCCACTGGCGACCGGCCACAGGAGGTCATCGGTGCGGTCCCACTCCCAGCGCAGCTCTGGGTGAACGCCCGCCGCTTGGCGATCACGGCGAGCAGGATGAGGGCGACCGAGGCGGCCCCGACCAGTGGCTGTAGTGGAGCCCAGATCGCGAGTGCCCCAGAGAATCCCAGCAGAGCAACGATCAGCTTGTTGCACACCGGGCAGCCGACAGCGAGCGCGCCGAGCAGGCTGGCTGTCGATACCTTGCAACCGTTCGCGGTCAACGTCCCTGGCAGGAGTGCCCACAACGCCGTCAGGGCAACCGTGGCGATCAGGAACACATAGTCCCACCACCGCACAGGGGTCATGCGAGTGAAGTAGGGATTGCTGATGACATCGGTGGGCACGCCGACGACCACTGCGCTTACCGTGCCAGCTCCGAGCGCCCGCAAACCCCGACCGATGCCATGGGACCGCACGACGCGCTGCCTGAAGTACCCGTCGAAACCGCTCATCACACTCTCACCTCAACCGGCCTGGTACTATCGTTCATAGTATGTCATCACCTCCGGCAGTGTGGCATCCAGGACCGTTCGAGGGTACAACTGTCTCTGTACCGAGATAGTAGTTCGCTGCACGGGCCCAGCTGGAACCAACCCCCCGTAGCGCTTCCGTCGCGGAACGTCTCGCGCGGCTACCGCTCAACGGCCTCCTCGCGACAACCGACGGACCGCACCGCTGACCCGGTCCGATGCCCGCGGTGTGCCTGCCGGTGCGGCGAGGACGAACGGCCCGGCCCGGCGGGACCTCGGCCCGGCATGGGAGCCCTTCGACTCTGCACCACATCGACCCTCCGAAGCGAAGCTGGCGCAAGGAACAGAAGCCGGCATCACCCCGAGAGGACGCGTGCACGATGAGCATCGCTCGCCGCCTGGCCCTGTTGTTCAGGGCGAAGACGAACAAGGCGTTGGACCGCGCGGAGGACCCCCGCGAGATCCTCGACTATTCCTACGAGCGCCAGACGGAGATGCTGGCCAAGGTCCGTCGCGGGTTGGCGGACGTGGCCACCAGCCGCAAACGCGTCGAACTGCAGATCGGGCAGGCCCAGCAGGCCACCGACCGGCTCCAGGGACAGGCCACCCAAGCCGTCCAGGTCGGGCAGGACGCACTCCCCGGGAGGCGTTGACCCGCCGCGCCGCGGCGGTGGCCCAGATCTCGGAGCTACGGCCCCAAGCCGATGCACTCAAATCCGAGGAGGACAAGCTCGCCCTCTCCGCACAACGGCTGCAGTCCAAGGTGGAGGCGTTCCGCACCCGCAAGGAGACCATCAAAGCCACCTACACCGCCGCCGAGGCCCAGAGCCACGTCAGCGAGGCCGTCTCCGGCATCTCCGAGGAGATGGGCGATGTGGGTATGGCGATGCAGCGTGCCGAGGACAAGACCGCGCAGATGCAGGCCCGCGCCGGTGCGTTGGACGAGTTGATGGCCTCCGGCGTCCTGGACGACGCCTCGTCACGGCCGGCAAGCGCGACGACATCCAGGCCACGCTGGACGCCGCCACCGGCGGGAGCACCGACGTCGACCGGGAGCTCGCACAGCTCAAGGACCATATCGGGAACTCCGCGACACGCGACGAACTCCAGTCCGGCGCGGATGATGCAGTGCGGGCGATTCCCGCCGCGGCGGGAAGGAAAGGCGACTTCGACATGATCATTCGCATTCTCGGCGACGGCCAGTACGAGGTCGACGACAGCCGCGGCGACGAGCTGAACCTACTCGACACCCGGCTGTTGGGTGCGGTCGAGACCGACGACGCGGTGGCGTTCCGCCCCGCACTCGAGGAGTTCCTGACCGCCGTCGAACAGCTGGGATCCCCGCTTCCCGACGGTGCGCTCGTCCCCTCCGAACTTGTCCTCCCGGCCCGGGGCACCGACGTGGGTGAGGTTCGAGCAATGCTGCGCGACGACGGCCTCATCCCCGGGTGAGCGCGATGCAAACCCGGTTCCGGCCCGATCACCAGCTCACCACCAGAATGGTGCTCACCGTCTTCCTGCTCGGGCTGGTGTACGTGGTGTTCATCGTCGCGCTCATCGTCCTGATCAAGTCGTTTGTTGTCGTGCTGCTCGTTGTCGGATTGTTCCTGGGCGCGCAGTTCTGGTTCTCCGACCGGATCGCCTTGTACGCCATGCAGGCCGGCATCGTCACCCCCGAGGAGCAGCCGCTTCTGCACGGCATCGTCGACCGGCTCTGCGCGACCGCGGACATGCCCACACCGCGGATCGCGGTCGCCGACACCGACCTGCCCAACGGGTTCGCCACCGGCCGCAGCACGCGGCGCGCCGTGCTGTGCGTCACCACCGGACTGATGCGGCGCCTGGACACCGAGGAGCTCGCAGGCGTGCTCGCCCACGAACTGTCCCACGTCGCACATCGCGACGTGGTCGTGATGACCGCCGCCTCCTTCCTCGGCGTCCTGGCCGGGCTCGTGGCCCGCTTCGCGTTCTACTCCAGCCTCTTCGGTGGCCAGGGACGACGCGATGACCGCGGCGGGGACAGCACCTTCGTGCTGGTCCTGGCCGTGATGGCCGTGTCCGCGGTCGTGTACGCGATCAGTTTCCTACTCATCCGGGCCCTGTCGCGCTACCGGGAACTGGCCGCGGACCGGGCGGGCGCGATGCTCACCGGCCGGCCTTCCGCGCTCGCCTCGGCGTTGACGAAGGTCAGCGGCGAGATCCGCAACATCCCCACCCGCGACCTTCGGGCCGCCGAGGCGTTCAACGCGTTCTTCTTCGCCCCCGCGCTCGGACCCGGTGTCAGCCTGTCCAGCCTGCTGTCCACCCACCCCACCCTGGAGAAGCGGCTCGACCAACTGGCGACGATGTCCACCCAACTGTGAGAGAGGGCCACCCGATGGGCTTCCTCGACGCCCTGCTCGGCCGCACGAAACCGGCGCAGCCCAACCTCGACGTGCTCTTCGCCATCCCAGCTGCGGCCTACACCCTGCAGGCCGCCCTCGCGATGGCACCCACCGGCGCCGGCGCGGTCTGCTTCAAGACCGCGGAAGGCGCCGCCTCGGGCCAGGCCCTGGCCGATGTCCACGACCTGCTCACCCTTAAAGACACCACTGAGCACAACAACGACGTCACGGTCAGCCACGACGAGTACGGGTTCACCTGGATCGCCTGCCGGCAGTCCACCGTAGATCTCCCGGCGCTGCTGACCCAGCTGCACGCGGTCAACTCCACCCTCGCCGATGCGGGCTTCGGGGCGTCTCTGCTGTGCACGGTCATCGGATTCACCGGGCAGGCCTCCGGTGACCTCCGACGCCTCGGGTTGGTCTACCTGTTCAAGCGGGGAACGGTGTACCCGTTCGCGCCCACTGGCACGCAGCGGCGCGACACCGCCCTGGAGATGCAGGTCCGCGCTGAACTCGCCCACGAACTTCCCATCGAGTCCGATCTCGGGCGGTGGTTCCCGATCTGGAACGCGCCCGTTCCCTGATCCCGGCTGGGCCGCGCGGCCCTCCCGCACCGCAAAGCTCCGCGGGCTGAAGAAATGGAAGGAGGAACGAAGTGATCGTCTTCGCTACCTGGCTGCTGACCCTCTGTGGTCTCGCCCTCATCGGGGTGGGCGGCTACTTCGTCCTCGCCCGCCCGGCGCTGCTACCCGAGGACGCCCGCTTCATGGGTACCACCACGGCGGCTCTCATCGAGGCCGCGCCCGGACTCTCACGCTGGCTCAAGCGCGTGTTCTGGGTGATGGGCGGCTACATCGCCTCCACCGGGGTGCTCGTCACGTACCTGGCGTACACCGGGTTGCGCTCAGGCGCGGGGAGCGTCATCGCCGTACTCACCCTGGTGTGTCCAAGCAATATCAGGCCAACCAGTACGGGATGATGGGGACCTCCCGCGACGGGCACAGCTTCATCCTCGTCGGACCGGACGGACGCATCCAGTGGCGCGCCGACTACGGCGGGGCACCCAACTACACCATGTACGTCCCGCTCGACCAGCTCGCCGCCGACCTGCGCGCCGGCCCCGCCGGTCACTAGGACGCGAGACCCAAGTCCCGTTCCGGACGTGCCGAACCGAGGTGTGATGATCGACGTCGTGGTGCTGTCTCAACCCGGGTCAAGCCCTGGCCACCGGCCACGGAGTGCTGTTCGCCCCGGGGATCCTGCTCGACGGGCAGCTACTGAGCTACGGGCGACTGTCCGAACGCCGCCTACGCCATCACCTGCGCCGGCAGACAACCCAGGACACCAGCCCTGGCGGGGACCGTGACTCCGCCGCCGATCCCGCGGGCCGGCCGGGTGGGGCCGGCGCGGCCGGCGCGACGTGTTCCCGGCCGAGGGTGACACGGGACCACCCATCATCTACGATTTCGGTACAGAGATAGTAGATCACCGATTGTCACTGATCCGGAACCGGGGAGACGCGATGCAACAGCTGCTTTATGGCCTGGCGGCCCTGGCCTGTCCGCTCGGGATGGGCCTGATGATGTGGGTGATGATGCGCGGCCAACGCGGCGGGAGCGGCTCTGGTGCGAGCTCGGCACCTCTGGCCAGCGAGGACCGCGCCGGCCAGATCGACGCCCTGCGAGCCGAGATCGACCAACTCAAAGCCGACCGGGCGGCCCGGACCACCGGCGCGCAGTGATGTCGACCTGGCTGGCCGCCGCGATCGCCCTGGGCGCGGTCGCGTCGACCTACTACTTCTGCATCCGACCCCACCTACGCGGACAAGGGTGCGGCAGCGGGCGTAGCGGTTCAGCGCACGACGCCGAGCTGGATCGGCAGCTCGGCGAGCTGCGCGAAGAGCTGCGCATGGAGCGCGCCCAGGACCGCCTGGACAGCGGACAGGTACCCAGCCGCTCCCACACCCCACCCACCGACTCCTGACAATCGCCCCCGAGCGTTGGCACCGGGTGGCTGGCCCGCAACGGCGGCCGGCGGCGGCGCACCTCCACCAGGAAGACCGCGCCGGCGCCGGGGGTGCGCGAGACCGCTGGCGCGACGGTTCGATCGTGGGACGGCGGTTCGATCATGCGGACGGGAGCGGTGCGGCATGGCAAGAATGACGCGGAGAACGGCCATCACTGTGGCGGGCGCGGGTGGTGGGCTGCTGGGCCTGGGGTATCTGCTGCGCGGCATCCTCGGGTCGCCCCCAGTGGACGGGGGCCAGGTTGGCTCTGCCGGTTCGACGAGCTCGGGGATGATGGGCTCCTCAAGCGGCTTGGGGATGATGGGCAGCGCAACCCAAGCCGATATGGCCTCCTACATGGACATGTTCAACCGGCACACCGAGATCAGACGCACGGTTGAGGAAATTCCGGGCGGTGTACGCACCACCACCGAGTCCGACTCACCGGACCTGGCCACCCAGCTTCAAGCCCATGTCAGCAGCATGTACGCCCATCTCGACCAGCGCGCCGAGGTCAGATGCATGAGCGCAAGCCTGCCGACCCTGTTCCGTCAGGCCGGCGACTATCACCGTCAGCTTTCCTTCACACCGCGCGGGATCGTCGCGGTGGAGACCTCCGACGATCCGGACATCGCCCGGCTCATCCGCCAGCACGCGGGGGAGGTCACCGGATTTGTCCGCGAGGGGATGCCGGCGATGATGCACTCGATGATGGGCCCTGGCTCCTAAGGCCGTGAGCGGCATCGTGTCCGCCTGGCGAGCCGCAGCGGCGGTGCTCGCGGTGGTGCTCGCGGGGGTGTGGTTGGGGTTGGTCTGGCTGGTGTTGCCGGCCCCGGTGGCGTCCGCGCACGCCTACCTGCTGGCCAGCACCCCACCGGATGGCTATGCGCTGCCCAGCCAGCCGCAGTCAGTCTGGACTTCGACGAGCCGGTCAGCATCGGCGCGGCCCCGGAGTGACCGAACTGCGCCTGGCCTTCCCCCAAGGCATCGCCATCCGGCTGCTGCTCGATCAGGACTCCCGCATCCTGCGCGAAGAAGAAACCACCCCAAACCACCTGGTCACCACCACCTTCGAATACCCGCCCGCCAGCCGCTGACCCAGCCACCACCCAGCGCACAACCCGGTACCGACGCCGGGCGGACAACCGATCTCCAGCATGGACTACTATCTCGGTACCGAGTCAGTTGGCTCACCGGCAACACCCGCACCAGCGGGCCGCGAGGCCGTCTCCCCAGCCCGCCCCGCGCTCCCCCGACCCCCCGACGTCCAACCTGGAGAACCGCGTGAACCTCACCGCTGTGCTGCTCACCGGCCTGCTCGCCGGGGGCGTGAGCTGCGCCGCCGTCCAAGGTGGCCTCCTCGCCGGGCTGATCACCCGCCAACGC
>JALYVZ010000285.1 GCA_030852965.1 Actinomycetota bacterium
TCGGACGACCATGGATGCCCACGATGCCCGCACCCACCTGACCCGAGCCCCACGCTCACCACCACCGAAGCCCACCCCCGGGCCACCGGTGATCATCCACGCCATCGGGCGGGACTGAATGTTTACCTCGGAGACTGTTGACCCTGGTTGTGCGGAAGCGGAGGTGAGCCAGTCAAAGGCGATCGTCAGATGTAGCGAGAGCTCACCGACGCCCGATACGGCATGTTCGGTACCGGAGCGCACAAAGAGCCCGTCGCCTGCTCGAAGTCGGCTCCTGGTGAGTCCGCCGCCCTCCGCCTCGGTTTCCCAGAGCTTGGCTCCGTGTAGCTGCAGGACCACAAAGTTGTGGTCGTCCCGGTGCGACCCGAACGCGGTCTCCCCGGCTTTGGTTACGTAGGCCTGGATCCACATCTTCGCATTCAGACGGTACTCGAGTATCTCCTGGATCCGTTGCACCGCGCGAGAGGTCTCGTGAAGGTGGTTGTAGATTAACGTCGCGCCTTGGTCGAGATAATCCGCGACTGCCCTCGAGTTGATTGTCGAGTGCACGACGAGGCCGTCGCTGAGGTGCCCTTGCATGAATCGTGACGGGTGGAGATCGTCCCCATTGTGTACGATACGTACCGTGGACCACAATGGCCCTACGCGTGCGAGGTCGCTCCACACTTCCGTGGCGACCGACCGGAGGTCGTGATCGGCCGACTCAGGCAGTGTGAAAATCCTCGGGTGAGTGCGGTAGCTGTGATCTGTGACCTCGTCGACGATCGCCACGGCGATACTGCTTCCCATGCCCCTGTCCATCTGATTTAGTTCCCCCTAACTTTATTACCTGTGCTTCGATCCTACATCGAGCGGTGTGCTCCGGAGGTCCCGCTGACTTACCCGTACGGTTGGTTTGGGCATCTTTCCGGCCGCTGAATGCCGAGCGGAGCGGTAGGCTCAGCGGGTGAAGGATGCTCCCACGGCCCGTGAGCTGGCCGATTACACCATTCGAGCCCAGCACCCGGTAACGCACGATTGGGTGGACGACCGGACGCGCCTGGATTTGCTGGAGGCGGAGCACGAGCTCGATGTGCAGCTGGCGGTGGACTTGTCGGTTGCGCAGTTGCGAGCCACTCGGTTCGCACCCGGCGAGCATCCGGCGATGCTGCTCAACAAATGGGTTCGAGTCCGCGCCGATCTGCTGGCCATGCTCAGCATGCGGTACGAAGGAGGCGACCCCCGCAAGCCGTTCGTTGATGCGAGCCCGTTGAGTCGGGCGTTCGTCGCCGAGGACCTGGTGGCGCTCAGCGAGGCTGCGTGGCAGGCGTACGGGCCACTGAGGCCGCGCTACCTGCGGCTGTGGAGTGCGCAGGCCGCTGGGTGGTTCGGAGGCACCGGACCGGACAAGCGGTTCATGGCGGCGCCGCTGACCGCGTTGCGAGCGGTCCGGGCGGGCATTCCGCGCCTCCTGACACTGCGTCGGGCCAGCTCGCTGGCCAACTATCCGGCCGCCGAACGCGCTTATGCGGCCGTACGGTCCGACCATCCGGGCCATGTCGAGCAGGCCGGCCTGCAGAGCAGCGACGATCTCGGCGAAACGCTGGAGGCCGGCCTGCTCTTCGACGTGCTTGTCGATGACGCGTGGGCTGGGTACGTCGCGATTGCGACGACCAGCGAGGCGATGCTCGGCCTGCCGGCGTACGTCGTCCAGGAGCTCGTGCTGGCACCGGAGCATCGAGGCAGCGGATACGGCGCATACCTGACCACGCTGGCCGCCCGGATGCTGCCGGATGAGCGGCCGATCTTGCTCGGGACCATCCACGCCGAGAATCTCGGCGCCCGGCGAGCCGCGACGGCCGCGGTCGCATCGACGTCGGCGGTTGGCTTCAGGTCCCTCTCACCGGATTCTGAGCGGCGGGAACAACCTCGGTCACCCGGTCGTTGTGACGGAGGACAAGTTGAGCCGGCCAAACTCAAGTTGAATGAAACGGTAGGCTCGAACTTGAGTCCAGTTAACTCAAGTTGGCAAGATCAATACTATGCAAGATCGAACATGGAGGGCAACAAACATGGCTCGTGCGGTCGGGATCGACCTCGGGACCACCAACTCCGTCGTCTCCGTCCTCGAAGGTGGCGAGCCGACGGTCATCGCGAACTCCGAGGGTTCGCGCACCACCCCGTCCGTGGTGGCGTTCGCGCGCAACGGCGAGGTGCTCGTCGGACAGTCCGCCAAGAACCAGGCGGTGACCAACGTCGACCGGACCATCCGTTCGGTCAAGCGGCACATCGGCAGCGGCTGGGCCACCGACGACATCGACGGCAAGAAGTACTCCGCGCAGGAGATCAGCGCCCGGGTGCTGCAGAAGCTCAAGCGCGACGCCGAGGCCTACCTCGGTGAGGAGATCACCGACGCGGTGATCACGGTGCCAGCGTACTTCGAGGACGCCCAGCGCCAGGCCACCAAGGAGGCCGGCCAGATCGCCGGGCTGAACGTGCTGCGGATCGTCAACGAGCCCACCGCCGCCGCGCTGGCCTACGGGCTGGACAAGGGCCAGAAGGAGCAGACCATCCTGGTCTTCGACCTCGGTGGTGGCACGTTCGACGTCAGCCTGCTGGAGATCGGCGAGGGCGTCGTCGAGGTGAAGGCGACCAACGGGGACAACCACCTCGGTGGTGACGACTGGGACGAGCGGGTGATCACCTGGCTGGTCGACAAGTTCAAGGCCTCCCAGGGCATCGACCTGACCAAGGACAAGATGGCCCTGCAGCGGCTGCGCGAGGCCGCCGAGAAGGCCAAGATCGAGCTGTCCAGCCAGAACACGGCCACGATCAACCTGCCCTACATCACCGTGGACGCGGACAAGAACCCGCTGTTCCTGGACGAGACGCTGTCCAGGGCGGAGTTCCAGCGGATCACCGCCGACCTGCTGGACCGCACCAGGGCGCCGTTCAACCAGGTGATCAAGGATGCGGGCATCTCGGTCGGCCAGATCGACCACGTGGTGCTGGTCGGCGGATCCACCCGGATGCCGGCGGTGACCGAGCTGGTCAAGGAGCTCACCGGCGGCCAGGAGCCCAACAAGGGCGTCAACCCCGACGAGGTCGTGGCGGTCGGAGCGGCGCTGCAGGCCGGTGTGCTCAAGGGCGAGGTCAAGGACGTCCTGCTGCTCGACGTCACCCCGCTGAGCCTGGGCATCGAGACCAAGGGCGGGGTGATGACCAAGCTCATCGAGCGCAACACCACCATCCCGACCAAGCGCAGCGAGATCTTCACGACCGCTGACGACAACCAGCCGTCCGTGCAGATCCAGGTCTTCCAGGGTGAGCGCGAGATCGCGGCGTACAACAAGAAGCTCGGCATGTTCGAGCTGACCGGGCTGCCGCCGGCCCCGCGTGGCATCCCGCAGATCGAGGTCAGCTTCGACATCGACGCCAACGGCATCGTGAACGTCAGCGCCAAGGACCTGGGCACCGGCAAGAGCCAGGCCATGACGATCACCGGTGGTTCCGCCCTGTCCAAGGACGAGATCGACCGGATGATGCGCGAGGCGGAGCAGCACGCCGATGAGGACAAGAAGCGCCGCGAGGAGGCCGAGGTCCGCAACCAGGGCGAGTCGCTGGTCTACCAGACCGAGAAGTTCCTCGCCGACAACGACGAGAAGCTGCCGGCGGACCTGAAAGCCGAGGTCAAGACCGCCCTCGACGAGCTGTCCGAGGCCCTCAAGGGCACCGACGCCGAGGCCGTCAAGTCCGCCATGGAGAAGCTGGCGACCGAGTCGCAGAAGCTCGGCTCCGCGCTCTACGCCCAGCAGGCCGCCGAGGGCGGCGCTGACGCCCCCAATGGCGCTGGTGCCGCCGGTGGGCAGGCGCACGCCGACGACGTGGTGGACGCCGAGATCGTCGACGACCCAGCCGAGGGCGACAAGAAGTGACCAAGCACAACGACGAGCAACCGGAGCGCGTCGTGGTGCGGGACCGGCGGCGGATCGACCCGCTGACCGGTCAGGTCCGGACCCCGACAGGCGGTGACACACCCGCCGGGGCCGGGCGCGCCGACACACCGGCCGGGAGCCCCGACGACAAGGAGGTCGGAGACAACACCGTGGACGCCGACTTTTCTGAACTTGCCATCGACCCGGTGGAGCAGAAGCTCGCGGAGCTGTCCGCGCAGCTCGACGAACGCACCGCCGACCTGCAGCGGGTCAGCGCCGAGTACGCCAACTACCGGCGCCGGGTCGACCGGGACCGGGAGCTCGTCGCGGTGAACGCGCGGGCCCAGGTGGCCGCGCAGCTGCTCACCGTGCTCGACGACGTCGACCGGGCCGCCGCTCATGGCGACCTGACGGGTGCGTTCAAAGCGGTGGCCGACAAGCTGGTCAACGTGGCAAAGGGCGTCGGGCTGGAGCCGTTCGGGGCCGAGGGTGAGCCGTTCGACCCGGCGGTGCACGAAGCGGTGCAGCACACCACCTCGGCGGATGTCGACGGGCCGACCGTGAGCATCGTGATGCGCCAGGGGTACCGGATCGGGGAGCGGGTGCTGCGCCCGGCGATGGTCGCGGTCACTGACCGGGATGCCGAGGCGCCGGAGGAGTCCGGCGCCCCCGACACAGCTGACGACGACAACTAGCGACGCGAGGCGACCCGTGAGTGAGCATCGCAGCGAGCGCAAGCGAGCGAGGAGCGGAGCGAGTGCCCGGGGGACGGTAGCCGGCGGAGCCGGCGGGGTGGGAAGAACTCAGCCGAGCAATGGGCAGAGAGGAGGCGTCCGGTGACCGAACAGGACTGGGTCAAGAAGGACTTCTACGCCGAGCTGGGCGTCTCCTCGACCGCCAGCGCGGACGAGATCAAGAAGTCCTACCGCAAGCTGGCTCGCGGCCTGCACCCGGACAAGAACCCCGGCGACGCCAAGGCCGAGGCCAGGTTCAAGTCGGTCGGCGAGGCCTATCACGTGCTGTCCAACGCCGAGACCCGCCGCAAGTACGACGAGACCCGTGCGCTGTTCGGCTCCGGTGCGCGCGCCGGCGGTGGCTTCAACGGGGGCTTCGGCACCGGCGCCGGTGGGTTCGGGGGCGGTTACGGATCCTCAGCCGACATCAACCTGGAAGACCTGCTTGGCCGGGCCGCCGCTGGTCGCGGTGGCCAGGCCGGCGGGCTCGGTGATCTGTTCGGCGGGATCTTCGGCGGCGGCGCCAGCACCGGGCGCGGCACCCGGACGTCCACCCAGTCCCGGCGGGGCGCCGACGTGGAGAGCGAGATCCGGCTGCCGTTCGCCGACGCGGTGCACGGGGCCACCG
>JALYVZ010000078.1 GCA_030852965.1 Actinomycetota bacterium
TCGCCACTGTGGTCGGCCGCGCTGCGCGCCGGGCCCTGGCTGCTGGGCGCCGACGATGGGCCGCCGCCGCCCGAGCAGGTGGTGCTGCACGGGCGTCCCACGCTGCACCGGGGAGTGACCCGGCTGCTCGCCGACCCCTCGATCCGGGTGTATGGAGTGGCCGGGACGAACGTCGCGGGGTGGCCGGCCTCGGTCCGCGCGGTTGGCTGGCTGGCAACGCTGCACCCCTCGCCGCGGTGGTGTCGGGGTTGGGCGGACGCCGACACCACCGCTACGAGGGCGCTCGACGAGGCGCTGCTCCGGGCACCGGTCGGGCTCCGGTTGGCCGCCGCCCTCGTCGCCGCCCTGCCCGACGGTGCCGTGCTCACCCTCGGCTCGTCCAACCCGGTGCGTGACGTGGCGCTGGCCGCCCGTCCCCGGGCCGGGTTGACCGTGCTGGCCAACCGAGGGGTGGCCGGGATCGACGGCACGGTGTCCACGGCCATCGGCGCCACCCTGGCGCATCAGGCGGCCGGTGGCGGTCCGGGGTACGCGCTGCTCGGTGATCTCACCCTGTTGCACGACACCACCGGGCTGGTGCTCGGGCCCGAGGAACCGACGCCAGACCTGACGATCGTGGTGCTCAACGATGTCGGCGGCGGCATCTTCACACTGCTCGAACAGGGCGCGCCGGAGTTCGCGGGCAGCTTCGAGCGGGTGTTCGGTACCCCGCACCAGGTGCGGCTGGCCGGGTTGTGCGCCGGGCTCGGCGTGGGTCACGCGCGGGTCGCCGACCTCGGCGGGCTGTCGGCGGCGTTGGCCCCGGCCGGCGGAATCCGGGTGCTGGAGGTGCCGGGGGACCGGTCGGTGCTGCGGGCCGGTCACGCGGAGCTGCGCAGCGCCATCCGGCGGGCGCTCAGCTGAGCGGCGCTCAGCTGAGGTCGGACACGCCTTCCAGGGCCTCCCGGATGGGCACCAGCTTGGCGGCGGCCTCACGCACCTCGGTGTCCGGGTCGGAGTCGGCGACCACCCCACAGCCGGCGAACAACCGGGCGGTGCTCCCCGACACCTGTGCGCAGCGCAACGCCACCCCGAGCTCGCCGTCGCCGGCGGCGTCCAGCCAACCGACCGGCCCGGAGTAGCGGCCCCGGTCCATCCCCTCCAGCTCGGCGATCAACCGCAGCGCCGGCTCCCTCGGGGTGCCGCCGACCGCGGCGGTCGGGTGTACCGCGGCGGCCAGCTCCAGCAGCGTGGGCGGCGCGGTCGGGTCCAGCGTCGCGGTCACGTCGCTGGCCAGGTGCACCAGGTTGGGCAGCTGCAGCAGCGACGGCTCGGTGGGTACCGCCACCTCGGCGCACAGCGGGCGCAGCCGCTCGACCAGCGAATCCACCGCGTACCGGTGTTCCTCGCGGTCTTTGGCCGAGGCCAGCAACCTGGCGCCCGCGTCAGGGGCGTCGGCACAGCCGGTCTCACCCGGCCAACAGGTGCCGGCCAGCACCCGGGAGCTCACCCGCGTGCCCTCCCGGCGCATGAGCAGCTCGGGCGTCGCTCCGACCAGCCCGTCCACCGCGAAACACCAGCAGGTGGGATAGCGCTCGGCGAGCCCGCGCAGCAGGAACCGGGGGTCCAGCGGCTCGTCGGCGGTGGCCAGCAGGTCGTGCGCGAGCACCGCCTTGAGCAGCTCACCGCCGCGCATCCGCCGCACCCCCTCGGCGACCGCCTGGCGCCACCGACCCACCGGCAGCCGTCCATCGGCGTAGCGGATCCCGTTCGGTTGCCGGACCGGGGTGACCGGCTGCATCCCGGGCGCGCCGTCGTCGCATGCGATCTCGGTGATCCAGCCGATGCCGCCTCGGCTGCCGACCACCACGCGCGGCACCACCAGCACCGACTCGCCGGGCTCGGCGGCGAAGGCGAAGCTGGCGAACGCGACCGCCCCGGTGCCTGGCAACCCGACCTCATCGACCACGTCGAGACGACTCGCGAACTCCCGCCACCACCGGTCGGCGGCCCCGAACCGGTCTGGACCCCTGCTGGTGAACCGGGCGATCTCACCCCAGCCCACCAGCCCCTGCGCACCGCGCACCCAGCACAGCGGGCCGCGCTCGTCCGGAAGCAGCTCGATCGGCCGGTCCAGGGCGGGAATGGGCCGGGTACACACCCGTATCTCGGTACCCGGCAATCCCCACGGCGCGGTACTCACGGAATCGAGAGTAGGAGGGCGGCGCCCGGAGCGCTCGATCGGCCCGACGAGCTTCTGGCCACACGCCCCAACGCCAGAGCTTCGCGGCGATCCCGGGCCAGCTGGGGATCGGCCTGGTCCTACACTCGTCGGCAAATGAGTTCCAGCACCTCGGCCGACGAGACAGACGCCACGCAGCCGCAGGCCCGGCGGGGTTGGTTCTGGGACGAGTTCGCCAGGCTGGCGTTGCCGGTGGTGATGCCAGTGGTGCGACGGCTGCGGGGGGTCATCCTCGCGGTGTGCGTCCTGTTCACCACGATCTGCGCGTTCACCTTGATCGGCGCGGCCCGCGACGACGCCGCCATCGCGGCACACCCGTTGGTGGCCACCGCCGAGGTCCTGCCTGGGTCCGGCTTCACCCGGACATTGATCAGGTTCACCACCCAGGACGGGAAGCTGATGGTGCCGGAGAAGGGCGTCTACCACCCGCGTGGCCTGACGGTGGGCCAGGTCGTCCGGGTGGAGTACGACAGCACCCACCCTGACCGGGTGCGGGTCCTCGGCCGGGACACCTCGGTCGGCTACCTACCGGTCGCGTTGATGGTGCTCGGGGTGTGGGCCACGCTGCTGCCGCTGTGGTTCTGGTTGCGTCGTCGCCGGCTGCGCTGATCCGCCGCGTTCGCGATCGCACACATCCTCGGTCAAAGTGCCCACCGGTCCGCTCATCCTGGCCTACCGTCCGCACTGCATCCCCCTGCGGTACCGGCGAAAGGAGCGGGCATGCGCGCGGTCGGAGTGGTCTTGGCCGTCGTACTCGCGGTGGCCGCGCTGAGCGTGCCGGGCCAGCCGTCGACCTCGGCGGCGTCCTCGGTTCGACCGCGGTCGGTAGCCCTCGCGTCGGGCAGTCCCGGATCGTGCCAGCCGGGTCAGGTGCTGGACCTGAGCTCCTGGAAGCTCACCCTGCCCACCGGCTCGAGCGGGGCACCCACGGAGATCCTTCCGGTGAAGCTGGGCAACCTGGTCGACTCGCAGTTCTTCCAGAGCACCCCCGACTGTGACGGCGTGGTGTTCCGGGCGCCGGTGAACGGAGTCACCACCAAGGGTTCGCACTACCCGCGCTCGGAGCTGCGGGAGATGGGCGGGGGCGGGGGCAACGGGGCCGCCGCCTGGTCGGCCGGCTCCGGTACCCACTGGATGGCGGTCACCGAGGCGTTCACCACGTTGCCGAGGGGAAAGTCGGAGGTGGTGGGCGCGCAGATCCACGACGACAAGGACGATGTCTCGGTGTTCCGGCTGGAGGGCTCGAACCTGTACGTGACCGATGGCAACAACCCGCACTACAAGCTGGTGACCGGCAACTACCAGCTGGGCGCGGTCTTCGAGGCGGCGTTCCTGGTGACCCAGAACATGATCGGGGCGTACTACAATGGGCAGCTGGTGGCCGAGCTCGACAGGCCGTTCTCGAACGCGTACTTCAAGGCCGGTGCGTACACCCAGGCGAACTGCTCCAACTCGCCCTGCAGCGCCGACAACTTCGGCGAGACGGTCATCTACGACCTGGCCACCGGCCACAGCTGACCGCTGATCCCGCCGCGCTGGGCAAGCGGGGCTGTCTGTCAGTAGTGGTAGCGGGCTTGCAGGATGACGATGTCGTCGCCGTCCACCACGTGGACCAGCCGGTGCTCCTCGCTGATTCGCCGGGACCAGGCGCCGGCGAACGCGTGCCGCAGTGGCTCGGGCTTGCCGATTCCGGTGAAGGGGTTGCGCAGTACGTCGTCGATCAGTCGGTTGATCCGTTTGATGGTGGTTCGGTCGGCGGAGAGCCAGTAGGTGTAGTCCGCCCACCCGTGCGGGGTGAAGACGAGCCTCACCGGGACAGGGGGTGCTCTTCGCGCTCACCGCCGCGCGCTTGGGCCAGGCTCTCCAGCAGCCGCTGCGCATTTGCCGGCGAGCGCAGCAGGTGCGCGGTCTCCTCCAACGCGTCGTAGTCCTCTTGCGAGATGAGTACCGCGTTGCCGCGACGGGACATGATCTGAACGGGCGTGCGGTCATCGTTGACTTGCTCGATGAGCGGGAAGAGGTTCTTCCGAGCCTCGGACGCGGTAATGGCCATGGTTCCTCCCAGCGGTTCCTCCCGGCGGTACTAGATATGGTACCACTGGGCAGGAGGAACTCGTCGATGCCTGGCGCACCGGGCTGGTCGTCGTGGCGCAGTCGCTCGGCGAGAGTGGTTTGAGGCCTACCGCTCGGACCTGCCCTGATCCTACGCGCGGAAGGCGACCTCGGAGAAGGCGTCAGGGGCGCGGTGGGTCCGTGAGAGTGTCCTCACGGCTGTTTGGCCGCGATGAACAGCCATGGTGACACTCTCACGGGCCCGCCAGAGCGAAGTGGCGCCGAAGAGGCCAGATCAGGTACGAACCAAACCCGCGTGTTGATGATCTGCTGGTATTTGGCCGGGCACGCAGCGTGGCGTCTGTCGTGAATACGGCCGAGCGCCAGCAACGCGTAGTGTCGCGGGTGTGACACGCGCCGGGCTCGACAAGGACCCGCATGACGTAGCCCGGATGTTCGATCGGGTCGCCCGCCGGTACGACATCACCAACACGCTTCTCTCCGGCGGGCAGGACAAGCTCTGGCGCCTCGCCACCCGGCGGGCCCTCGGGCCGGTCAGCGGCGAGCGGGTGCTGGACCTGGCCGCCGGCACGGGGGTGTCCACCGTCGAGCTCGCCCGCGGCGGGGCCTGGTGCCTGGCCGTCGACTTCTCGCTGGGCATGTTGCGCGCAGGTCGACAACGGGCCCAGCACCACGGCCTGCCGATGGTCGCCGCCGATGCGATACACCTGCCGTTCGCGGACGCCAGCTTCGACGCGGTGAGCATCTCGTTCGGGCTGCGCAACCTGGTCGACCCGGATGCCGGGCTGGCCGAGTTGGCTCGGGTGACCCGGCCGGGTGGACGGCTGGTGGTCTGCGAGTTCTCCACGCCGAGCTGGGCGCCCTTCGCGTCCGTCTATCACAACTACCTGATGCGGGCCCTGCCGGAGATCGCGCGCCGGGTGAGCAGCAACCCGGACGCCTACGTCTACCTGGCCGAGTCCATCCGGGTCTGGCCGGACCAGCGGACGCTGGCCGAACGGGTTGGCGCGGCCGGCTGGGCCGAGGTCTCCTGGCGCGACCTCACCGGTGGGATCGTTGCGCTGCATCGCGCGGTGCGTGGCTGAGTCATGCAACCCAAGCAACTGAAACGGATCCAGCTGGCGGCCGCCGCCGTGATCGTTGTGGCGCTCGCCGCGGCGGTGACCATCGCGCTGTCGGCCGGGTTCGGCTCCGGCACGCGGCCGGACACCGGCCTCGCACAGCCGCCGTCCACCGAACCCGCCGCACCCGGGTCGGGGGGCTGCGCGTATCCGGCCCAGGTCCTGGATCTCACCAACTGGGAGGTCACCGTCCCGGTCGGCTCGAAGGACGAACCGAAGGAGGTCATGCAGCCCGACCTCGCCAGCTACTCCGTCATGCCGTGGTTTGAGGTGTCTCCCGGCTGTCATGGGGTGGCGTTCCGCGCCTCGGTGTCCGGGGTCACGACGTCGGGCTCCAGCTATCCGCGTTCCGAGCTGCGGGAGATGACCCGGGGCGGCGAGCTGGCCTCCTGGTCCTCCGACTCCGGCACCCACACGTTGGTGGTCGACGAAGCGTTCACCGCGCTGCCCCAGGGCAAGCCGCACCTGGTCGGTGCCCAGATCCATGACCAGGACGACGACATCTCGGTGTTTCGGCTGGAGGGCTCGAGCCTCTTCATCACCAAGGCCGACAACGCGCACTACAAGCTGGTGACCGACAAGTACGTGCTTGGCACCAGGTTCGAGGCCAAGTACGTGGTGAGCCAGGGCGCGGTCCAGGCCTTCTACAACGGCCAGCTCCAGACCACGATCGTCAAGAGCTTCTCCGAAGCCTACTTCAAGGCCGGGGCCTACACTCAGGCGAACTGCAAGGTCGCCTCGCCGTGCACCAACGCCAACTACGGCGAGACAACGATCTACAGCCTCAAGGTCGAGCACTCGTAGGCGCCGGGCCGCTCCTGGCGTCCGTCGCGCGCGCCGAACGGTGGACGCCTACACTCGGCACCGACTTCGTGAATCCGTTCACAAGCGGCACGAGCCCCACCGGTAGGTATCGCACAACACGATCGCGCAGCAACGGGAGTCCGATGGCCGACCTAGCCACCCAGTCCGCAACGGCGGCGCCCGACCATCGCACCGACCGGGACGCCGATGTGATCGTGGTCGGTGCCGGTCCCGCCGGCTCGACCGTCGCCACTTACCTGGCCCGTGCGGGGCTGGATGTGCTGTTGCTGGAGAAGTCCAGCTTCCCCCGGCCCAAGGTGTGCGGCGACGGTTTCACCCCGCGCGGTATGAAGCAGATCATCGACCTGGGCATCGACTGCTCCCGGGAGAGCGGCTGGCTGCACAACCGGGGCCTGCGGGTGCTCGGCGGCGGGGTCAGCCTGGAGCTGGACTGGCCGGACCTGGCCAGCTTCCCGGACTTCGGGGCGGTGCGCCCCCGCCAGGACTTCGACGAGCTGCTGGTGCGCCACGCCGAGAAGGCCGGCGCCCGGCTGCACGAGAACACCTCAGTCAGCGAGGCGGTGACCGACGACCGCACCGGTCGGGTGATCGGGGTCAACGCGACCATCCGCGAGGACGGCGGAAACAGCAGAGACAAGCGGCCGGTCAGCTACCGGGCACCGCTGACCCTGGCCTGCGACGGGGTGTCCGCCCGGGTGGCGCTCAGCCTGGGGATGGCCAAGCGCGACGATCGTCCGATGGGCGTGGCGGTGCGCCGCTACTACACCAGCCCCCGCACGAACGATGACTATCTCGAGTCGCACCTGGAGCTGTGGGACCGCACCGGCCCCGGCGACCCGAAGCTGCTGCCCGGCTACGGCTGGATCTTCGGGATGGGCGACGGCACGTCCAACGTGGGGCTGGGCATCCTGTCCACCAGCCGGGCGTACGGCAGTACGGACTACCGGGCGTTGCTCAGGTCATGGCTGGACGGCACCCCGCGGGAGTGGGGCTACCGCGAGGAGAACGCGGTCGGCTCGGTTGGCGGGGCGGCCCTGCCGATGGGCTTCAACCGCACGCCGCACTACCGGCCAGGGTTGCTGCTGGTCGGCGACGCCGGCGGCACGGTCAACCCGTTCAACGGCGAGGGCATCGCCTACGCCATGGAGTCGGCGTCCATCGCGGCAAGCTGCGCCATCCAGTCGATGGCTCGCTCCGGATCGGCGGCCGAGCATGCGCTGAGCAACTACCCGCTGGCGATGCGGGACGCCCTCGGCAGCTACTACCGGCTGGGGAACCTGTTCTCCCGGGCCATCGGCAACCCGACCGTGATGCGATTGGCCACCCGACACGGGCTGCCACGCAAGACGCTGATGACGTTCCTGCTGAAAGTATTGGCCAATCTGTACGACCCCCGAGGCGGAGACGCCGCGGACCGGGTCATCCATGCGATGACCAAGCTCACACCCGCCTTGAAGTAGGCTCGCCTCACTCATTACTGGAACCCGCGCCTGATTCGGGTCGATGCATCTCGACGCACGTACCGGAGGACCACTGATGCTGCAGGTCTACCTCCCGCTGGTGTTCATGTTCGTGCTGGCGGCGGGCTTCGCGCTGGTTTCGGTGACCGCCGCGCCCTACATCGGGCCGCGCCGGTACAACCGCGCCAAGCTCGACGCCTACGAGTGCGGTATCGAGCCGTCGCCCCAGCCAGTGGTCGGTGCGGGGCGAATGCCGGTCGCCTACTACCTGACCGCGATGCTGTTCATCCTGTTCGACATCGAAATGGTGTTCCTCTACCCGTTCGCGGTGACCGCCGACTCACTCGGATTGTTCGGGCTGGTCGAGATTGTGCTGTTCATCGCCACCGTCGGTTTCGCCTACATCTACGTATGGCGACGCGGCGGCCTGGACTGGAGCTGACATGGGTCTCGAAGAGAAGCTGCCCAGCGGAATTCTGCTGGCCAGCGTCGAGCAGCTGGTCAACTGGTCCCGCAAGTCGTCGCTGTGGCCGGCCACGTTCGGGCTGGCCTGCTGCGCGATCGAGATGATGACCACCGGGGCGCCGCGCTACGACCTGGCCCGGTTCGGCATGGAGGTATTCCGGGCTTCACCTCGGCAGGCCGACCTGATGATCGTGGCCGGCCGGGTGAGCAACAAGATGGCCCCGGTGCTGCGCCAGATCTACGACCAGATGCCCGAGCCACGTTGGGTGCTGGCGATGGGGGTGTGCGCGTCGTCCGGCGGCATGTTCAACAACTACGCGATCGTGCAGGGCGTGGACCACATCGTCCCGGTGGACATGTACCTGCCGGGCTGCCCACCGCGCCCCGAGATGTTGATGGACGCCATCCTCAAGCTCCACCAGAAGATCATGGACGAACCGCTGGGACCCAAGCGGGCCGCGCTGAAGGCCGAGCGCGGCGAGCGGCTCGAGCTGCTGCCATCCTCGGTCAAGTACGCGAAGAAATGAGTCTGGGATGACAGAACCGACACCCGGAGGGGAGCAGTCCTCAGCCGAGCGCCCCTCCGGCGAGCTGGTCTCCGCGGACGCCGGCGGGCCGGCTGACAGCCTGGTCGCCGCAGATGCCGGCGGGCCGGCTGACTCGATGGTCGTCGGCCGTGAGCGCGCGGGCATGTTCGGTGTCCATGACGACGGCGACACCTCCGGCTTCGGCGGGCTGCGGCTGCCTGCATACGCGCCGGCTCCGGCCGAGCGGCCCTACGGCGGCTGGTTCGACGACTTCGCCGACGAGCTGCTCGCGGCCATGGCCGAGCGGGAGATCCCGGGTACCGCGATCCGCCAGGTGACCGTCGATCGTGGTGAGATCACCCTCTACGTACGGCGCGAGCGCCTCTTCGAACTGTGCGCGACGCTGCGTGACTGCGAGGGGCTGCGGTTCGAGCTGTGCTCGAGCGTCTCCGGGGTGGACTACGGCGAGGGCGTGGTGATGCGGCTGCACGTGGTGTACCACCTGACCTCGATGACCTTCCGCCGCAGGGTGCGGCTGGAGGTCGCGGTGAGCGTCGAGGATGCGCACGTACCCAGCGTGGTCGCGGTGTACCCCACCGCAGACTGGCAGGAGCGGGAGACCTGGGACATGTTCGGGGTGATCTTCGACGGGCACCCGGCGCTGACTCGGATCCTGATGCCCGACGACTGGGAGGGGCACCCACAGCGCAAGGACTACCCGCTCGGCGGGATCGCGGTCGAGTACAAGGGCGCCGAGATCCCTCCGCCCGACACGCGAAGGGCTTATTCCTAAATGACCACCAAGACTGTGGCGGTGCCTTCGGGCGACGGCAGGGACGTCCTGATGACCAGCACCAAGATCGTGGCGGTGCCTTCGGGCGAAGGCGACGGCTCATGACCGACCCGTACGCCGGCTCGGCGACAGCGGCCCCGTCCGAGGCCGAGGAGCGGCGTACCACCGAGGGCCCGGTGTACACGGTCACCGGCGGCGACTGGGACTCCGTCGTGGACGCCGCCAACACCGATCACGACGAGCGAATCGTGATCAACCTGGGGCCGCAGCACCCCTCCACGCATGGCGTGCTGCGCCTGGTGCTGGAGCTGGAGGGTGAGACCGTCACCCAGGCCCGCTCGGTCGTCGGCTACCTGCACACCGGCATCGAGAAGAACTGCGAGTATCGCACCTGGACCCAGGGCGTCACCTTCGTGACCCGCGCCGACTACCTCTCACCACTGTTCACCGAGACCGCCTACTGCCTCGGCGTGGAGAAGCTGCTCGGCATCGAGGCCCCCCGGCGCGCCCAGCTCGGCCGGGTGCTGCTGATGGAGATCAACCGGATCGCCTCGCACCTGGTGGCGCTGGCCACCGGTGGCATGGAGCTGGGCGCGCTGACCGGTATGACGTCCGGCTTCCGTGAGCGGGAGGTCGCCCTGCACCTGCTGGAGCACCTCACGGGCTTGCGGATGAACCACGCCTACATCCGCCCCGGCGGGCTGGCCCAGGACTTCCCGGCGGACTGGAAGGAGAAGGTGCAGGAGTTCATCGACTGGATGGACGAGTACCTGCCGTCCTACGACAAGCTGCTCACCGGCCAGCCGATCTGGCGCCAGCGGATGGAGGGCATCGGCTACCTGCCGGTCGACGGTTGTCTCGCGCTGGGCGCCACCGGGATCATCCTGCGCGCGGCCGGGCTGCCGTGGGACCTGCGCAAGACCGAGCCGTACTGCTGCTACGACGAGTTCGACTTCGACGTCCCGGTGCTGACCGAGGCCGACTGCTACGCCCGCTACAAGCTGCGGGTCGCCGAGATGTGGGAGTCGCTGAAGATCCTGCGCCAGTGCCTGACGATGCTCGAGCCCGGCCCGGTCATGGTGGCCGACCGCAAGGTCGCCTGGCCGGCCCAGCTCAGCCTCGGCGCGGACGGACTTGGCAACTCCCTTGAACACGTCCGCAAGATCATGGGCCAGTCCATGGAGTCGCTGATCCACCACTTCAAGCTGGTGACCGAGGGCTTCAAGGTGCCGGCCGGGCAGAGCTACACCGCGGTCGAGTCGCCGCGCGGCGAACTGGGCTGCCACCTGGTCTCCGACGGCGGCACACGCCCGATGCGGGTGCACCTGCGCGACCCCAGCTTCATCAACCTGATGACCATGCCGGCGATGTGCGAGGGCGGCATGATCGCCGACGTCATCGCGTCGGTCGCGTCCATCGATCCCGTGATGGGGGGCTGTGACCGATGAGCGGACCGATCAACACCGCCGAACCGTTCGACGAGCTCACCAGCCAGCGGGCCAAGGAGCTCATCGCCCGCTACCCGCAGTCCCGCTCGGCGCTGCTGCCGATGCTGCACCTGGTGCAGTCCGTGCAGGGCTACGTCAGCCAGGACGGCATCAGGTTCTGCGCCCAGCAGCTGGACCTGAGCACCGCCGAGGTCAGCGCGGTCGCCACCTTCTACACGATGTACAAGCGTCGCCCGGGCGGTGAGCACCTGGTCAGCGTGTGCACCAACACGCTGTGCGCCGCGCTCGGCGGCGACGACATCTACAAGTCCCTGTGCGACAGACTCGGCAGTGTTGATCTTAACGGCCGGGATACGCCGCTCAAGCACGAGCAGACCGCCGGCGAGCCGGGCACCACGGGTTCGGTCACCCTGGAGCACGCCGAGTGCTTGGCGGCCTGCGATCTGGCCCCGGTGTTGCAGGTCAACTACGAGTACTACGACAACCAGAGCGTCGAGTCGGCCGGCGAGCTGGTGGATGCGCTGCGCCGGGGGGAGAAGCCGAACCCCACCCGCGGCGCCCCACTGACCGACTGGCGCACCGTCGAGCTGGAGATCGCCGGGTTCCACGCCGACCTGGCTGCCTCCGTCGAGGGAGCCTCGGCGGCCGAAGAAACCCTCGTCGGCGCCCGGCTCGCGGAGGCGAACGGGTGGGCCCTACCGGCGATGCCCGAGCACGTCCCGCTGCCCGACGTACCGGAGAAGAAGGCATGAGCACCGAGCCGAGTTCGCGAGGCGAGAAATGAGCACACACCCCCTCACCCCGGTGCTCACCCGGCGCTGGGTGGCCCCGCGTTCGTGGTCGCGCGAGGCCTACGAGCAGGCGGCCGGCTACCAGGCTCTGCGTGCGGCACTCGTCGGGTGGGGGGAGGGAGAAGGCCCAGCGCGGGGGGAGGGAGTGGGCCCAGCCCACCCTGACCAGCTCATCCAACTGGTCAAGGACTCCGGGCTGCGTGGCCGCGGCGGCGCCGGTTTCCCGACCGGGATGAAGTGGTCGTTCATCCCGCAGGGCGACACCGGCGCGGGAGCCAAGCCACACTACCTGGTGATCAACGCCGACGAGGGCGAGCCGGGTACCTGCAAGGACATCCCGCTGATGATGGCCGACCCGCACTCGCTGGTGGAGGGCTGCGTCATCACCAGCTACGCGATCCGGGCCAACTTCTGCGCGATCTACATCCGAGGCGAGGCGCTGCACTGCATCCGCCGGGTGCAGCACGCGGTGAACGAGGCATACGCCGCCGGCTACCTCGGCAAAGACATCCTGGGCTCCGGATTCGACCTGGACATCGTGGTGCACGCCGGCGCCGGGGCGTACGAGGCTGGTGAGGAGACCGCGCTGCTGGACTCGCTGGAGGGCCGCCGCGCCCAGCCTCGACTCAAGCCACCGTTCCCGGCGACCTCGGGCCTGTACGCCGCTCCCACCGTGGTCAACAACGTCGAAACGATTGCCACCGTCCCGGACATCGTGCGTGGCGGCAGCGAGTGGTTCCGGGCGATGGGCACCGAGAAGAGCCCCGGACCGAAGATCTACTCGCTGTCCGGGCACGTGGAGCGCCCCGGCCAGTACGAGGCGCCGCTCGGGGTGACACTGCGCCAGCTGCTGGAGCTGGCCGGTGGTATGAAGGACGGCATCCCGTTGAAGTTCTGGACTCCGGGTGGCTCCTCCACCCCGCTGCTGACCGCCGAGCACCTGGACGTCCCGCTCGACTTCGAGGGCGCCGCGGCGGCGGGGAGCATGCTCGGCACCACCGCGGTGATGGTCTTCAACGAGACCGTCTCGGTGCCCTGGGCCGTGATGAAGTGGACCGAGTTCTACAAGCACGAGTCCTGCGGCAAGTGCACCCCATGCCGGGAGGGCACCTACTGGCTGCTGCAGATCCTGCAGCGGATGGTGGCCGGCGAGGGCACCGAGTCCGATGTGGAGACCATCCTCGACGTCTGCGACAACGTCCTGGGCCGGTCGTTCTGCGCGTTCGGTGACGGCGCGGTCAGCCCGATCACCAGCGGGATCAAGTACTTCCGGCAGGAGTTCCTCGACCTCTGCACGGCCCAGCCGCCCGCGGTGCCCGACGAGCTCGTGGGGGCGTCGAAGTGACAGCCGCCGACGCACTCTCCAACGCGGAGGCGGAAAGATGACTCTGACCCAGGACACGGGCCCCAACAACACTGCCGCGGCCAAGAAGCCGGTACCGGAAGGCCACGTCCGGCTCACCATCGACGGTATCGAGCTCGACGCCCCGAAGGGTGAGATCCTGATCCGCACCTGCGAGCGCCTTGGCATCACCGTGCCCCGGTTCTGCGACCACCCGCTGCTGGACCCGTCCGGGGCCTGCCGGCAGTGCCTGGTGGAGGTGGAGCTGGGTGGGCGTCCGATGCCCAAGCCGCAGGCCAGCTGCACGATGACGGTAGCGGACGGGATGGTGGTCAAATCCCAACACACATCCAAGGTGGCCGACAAGGCCCAGCAGGGTGTGATGGAGCTGCTGTTGATCAACCACCCGCTGGACTGCCCGATCTGCGACAAGGGCGGCGAGTGCCCGCTGCAGAACCAGGCGATGACCAACGGCAGGGACGACTCCCGCTTCCTCGAGCGCAAGCGCACGTTCCCGAAGCCGCTGCCGATCTCCACCCAGGTGCTGCTGGACCGCGAGCGCTGTGTGCTCTGCCAGCGCTGCACCCGGTTCTCCGAGCAGATCGCCGGCGACCCGTTCATCGAGCTGCTGGAGCGCGGCGCGGACCAACAAGTTGGCGTGGCCGAGGACAAGCCGTTCCAGTCCTACTTCTCCGGCAACACCATCCAGATCTGCCCGGTCGGGGCGCTCACCAGCACGGCCTATCGGTTCCGGTCCCGGCCGTTCGACCTGGTGTCCACGCCCGGTGTGTGCGAGCACTGCGCCAGCGGCTGCGCCCAGCGCAACGACACCCGCCGGGGCGCGGTGCAGCGCCGGCTGGCGGGCAACGACGGGCGCGTCAACGAGGAGTGGACCTGCGACAAGGGCCGCTTCGCGTTCCGCTACCTGGCGTCCAAGCGACGGATCACCCGCCCGCTGGTGCGCGGGGCCGACGGAAACCTGGCCGAGGCGTCCTGGACCGACGCGCTGCGGATCGCCGCTGAGGGCCTGCTGACCGCTCGCGAAGGCATCACCGACCCGCAAGGTGCGACCTGTCGCGGCGTCGGCGTCCTCGCCGGTGGCCGGCTGACCTACGAGGACGCCTACGCCTACGCGAAGTTCGCCAGGGTGGCGCTGCACACCAACGACATCGACTTCCGCGCCCGCCCGGTCGGTGGCAGTGCCGGATCAACGGAGGAGCTCGACTTCCTGGCCGCGCACGTGGTCGGGCGCACCCCGGACAACGGCGGCTTGAGCTACGCCGACCTGGAGGCGGCCGGCACCGTGCTGTGCGTGGCGCTGGACCCGGAGGAGGAGTCGCCGATCGTCTTCCTGCGGCTGCGCAAGGCGGCTCGGTACGGCCGGACGAAGGTCCTGCACCTTGGCCAGTGGAGCTCGCCGAGCGTGACCAAGACCGGGGCCACCCTGATCCACGCCGTGCCGGGCCAGGAGCCTGAGGTGCTCGCCGGGCTCGACGCCGAGGCACTCGGCCAAGCAGCGGCGATCCTGGTCGGGGAGCGGGCCGCCGAGGTGCCTGGGCTGTACGCGGCGGTGTCCGCGCTGGCTGCTCGCACTGGGGCCCGCGTCGGCTGGGTGCCCCGCCGGGCCGGCGATCGCGGCGCCGTGG
>JALYVZ010000286.1 GCA_030852965.1 Actinomycetota bacterium
GCCCCGGACACCGCGCCGGCCTACCGGGCGCTCGCCGAGCGGACCGCCGCCAGGGCCAGTGCCGCCGGCCTGCTCACCGATGCCGCCGCCGACGAGGTCCGTGCCGCACTCCGGGAGTCCCCGTGACGACGCGGGCCTACACCGCCGGCGAGCTGACCGTGCACACCGATCCGGCCCAGCTCAGCGCGGTCAGCTCCACGCTGCGCGCGGCCGGCCGCAAGGTGGCCCTGGTAGCGACGATGGGCGCGCTGCACGAGGGCCATGTGGAGCTGATCCGGCGCGCCCGGCGCGCGCCGGGGGCGGTGGTGACAGCGGTTTCGATATTCGTCAACCCCGCCCAGTTCGGCGCCGGCGAGGACCTCGACCGCTACCCGCGCACGCTGGAGTCCGACCTGGAGCGGTGCCGGGGCGCCGGCGCGGAGCTGGTGTTCACCCCGGAGGTCGACGCGATCTACCCGCCCGGCGACACCGGGATCACCGTCGACCCAGGGCCGCTCGGCGAGGTGCTCGACGGTGCGATCCGTCCCGGCCACTTCCGGGGGGTGCTGACCGTGGTGGCGAAGCTGTTCGGCATCGTGCGCCCGCAGCTGGCCCACTTCGGGGAGAAGGACTACCAGCAGCTGGTGCTGATCCGTCGGATGGCCCGGCAGCTCAACCTCGGGGTGGACGTCATCGGCGTGCCGACCGTGCGTGAACCCGACGGGTTGGCCATGTCCTCGCGCAACGCCTACCTCGACCCGGGGGAGCGTCGCCGGGCGGTCGTGCTCTCGATGGCGCTGACCGCCGCCCGGGACGCGTCCCGGCACGGCGCCGACGCCGTACTGGACGCCGCGCACCAGGTGCTCGCCGCCGACCCCGCTCTCCAAGTGGAGTACGTCGAGCTGCGCGACCCGGAACTCGGACCGGCCCCCGACCACGGCCAGGCCCGGCTCCTGGTCGCCGCGCGGCTGGGCGACACCCGGCTGATCGACAATATCGCCCTGACGCTCGGGGGGCAATCCCTGGGAGGTACGCATGATCCGCACCATGCTCAAGTCCAAGATCCACCGCGCCACGGTCACCCAGGCCGACCTGCATTACGTGGGCTCGGTGACGGTCGATGCGGACCTGATGGACGCCGCCGACCTGCTCTCCGGTGAGCAGGTGGCCATCGTGGACATCACCAACGGCGCGCGGCTGGAGACCTACGTCATCCCCGGTGAGCGGGGCAGCGGGGTGATCGGGATCAACGGCGCCGCGGCGCACCTGGTGCACCCCGGCGACCTGGTCATCCTCATCTCCTATGCGGCGATGGACACCGCCGAGGCCCGCGACCACCTGCCCCGGGTGGTGTTCGTGGACTCGGGGCAGGGGCGCACCAACCGCATCCTGGAGCACGGCACCGATCCCGGCCACGCGCCCGAGGGTTCCGGGCTGTGCTCCGGGGCACTCCTGGACCACCGAGTCGGGGCCTGAGCGTTCCGTGCTGCTCTGCATCGACGTCGGCAACACCCAGATCGCGCTCGGGCTCTACCCGGACCCGGGCTCGGACGGTGCCGAACAGCGCCCGGAGCTGATCCGGGGCTGGCGGATGCGGACCGACGCCCGGATCACCGCGGACGAGCTGGAGGTGGCCATCCGGGGCCTGCTCGGCCGCTACTCGACACAGGTCACCGGGGTGGCCGCGCTGTCCACAGTGCCCACGGTGCTACGCGAGCTGCGGCTGATGTTGGACCGGCGCGCCGAGGAGATGCCGACGGTGATCGTGGAACCCAGGGTTCGTACCGGGGTGCCGATCCTGGTGGACAACCCGAAGGAGGTCGGCGCCGACCGGGTGGTGAACACCCTGGCCGCGCACCGGCTGTTCGAGAGCGCCTGCGTGGTGGTCGACTTCGGCACCTCGACGAACATCGACGTGGTGTCCGCGCGCGGGGAGTTCCTCGGTGGCGCGCTGGCGCCGGGTATCGAGATCTCCGTGGAGGCGCTGACCACCCGGGCCGCTGCGCTGACCACGCCTGAGCTGGTGCGGCCCCGCTCGGTGATCGGCAAGAACACCGTGGAGTGCCTGCAGTCCGGCATCCTGTACGGCTTCACCGGCCAGGTGGACGGGCTGGTCCGGCGCATTCTAGCCGAGCTGGAGTCGAACGAGCGCGGTGCCGGTCCGGTCACCGTGCTGGCCACCGGCGGGTTGGCGCCGCTCATCGTCGGCGTGTCGGACACCATCACCGAGCACGTGCCCGATCTGACGTTGCTCGGGTTGCGGCTGGTCTACCTGCGCTCGGTCGCCAGCACCGCGCGTCGCACCGCCGCGGCACCGTGATGCGCGACTGACGCCGTCAGTCCCAGCGGGCGCCGTCGTGCCCACGCCTAGCGGCGCACCGCGCGCAGCACCGTAGTTCGCAGTGCCAGCTCGAAGGCTCCCGAGCGGGTCTCCGGGCGGCCGACGAGGTATTTCCGGGCGCTGGCAACCGTGGTGTCCCGTTCGGCCCGCTCCAACGTGCTGATCCAGGAGAACGTGGCCAGGTTGTCCAGCAGCCCGTCGATCGTCATCGGCACCGGATTGTCGAAGACCTCGGTCTCGAACCGGTCGAACAACGGGTGCGCCTCCAACCCCGTCCGCCGCGGCGGTGGCGTACCCCCACCGGCCACCCCCGTTCCCGCGGCGGCCCGGACGAGCTCGTAGTAGCCGCGTATCCAGTCGACTGACTGGTCCTCGAAGTTCCACAGCGCGGCGAGCACCCCACCTGGCCGCAGCACCCTGGCGATCTCGGCGGTCGCCGGGTCGGGGTCGAACCAGTGGAATGCCTGGCCGATGAGCACCGCGTCAACCGAGGCGTCGGTGAGCGGGATCGCCTCCGCGCCACCCGCCAGTGCGGTCACGGCTGGCAGCGATGCGCGCAGCACGGCGAGCATCTCGGGGTCGGGTTCGACGGCGGTCACCTCGGCGGCTCTGGTCAACAGCGACGCGGTGAGCTTGCCGGTGCCGGCGCCGAGGTCGAGCAGCACCGGCTCGATGGCACCCAACGGCTCCAGCGCCCAGTCCAGCGCAGGGTCCGGATATCCCGGGCGGTGGCGGTGGTAGGCCTGAGCGATCGCGCCGAACGAACGGGCGCGTACGGCCGCGACATCGGCGGGATCCGGCATGCCCCGAGACTACGTCCACGACCGGTCGGCGGCGCGTGACTCAATGCTCACTACGCTCATGCGTCGTGACGAACGAGCCGCCCGACGGGCTTGACAGCCTCCCGAAGGATCTCCCCGAGCAGGTCCGGGTGCGCCGGGCCAAGCGCGCGGCGATGATCGCCGAAGGAGTCGACCCGTATCCGGTCGTGCTGCCCCGCACGCACTCGCTGGCCGAGGTCCGCGCCGCCCACCAGAATCTGGAGCCGGACACCGTCACCGGAGACGTCGTCGGGGTCACCGGTCGGGTGATGTTCCTGCGCAACACCGGGAAGCTGTGTTTCGCCACTCTTCGCGACGGAAGTGGCGAGGACGGCGGATGTGAGCTGCAGGCGATGCTCAGCCTGGCCGGTGTCGGGGCGGCCGAGCTGGCTCGCTGGAAGGCCGCCGTGGACCTGGGCGACCACGTGTTCGTACACGGCGAGGTGATCACCTCCAGGCGCGGTGAGCTGTCGGTCCTGGCGGACAGTTGGGCAATGGCCGCGAAGTCGGTACGGCCGTTGCCGGTGGCGCACAAGGAACTGTCCGAGGAAACGCGGGCCCGCCAGCGATACGTCGACCTCATCATGCGCCCCGCCGCTCGGCGGACCGTACGGATGCGTGCCGACGTCATGCGCGCCCTGCGGACCAGTCTGTATGCGCGCGACTTCACCGAAGTCGAGACTCCGATGCTTCAGCCGCTGCACGGCGGAGCCACCGCACGACCGTTTGTCACGCACTCGAACGCGTTGGACACCGACCTGTACTTGCGGATCGCTCCTGAGCTGTACCTCAAGCGCGGCGTGGTGGGTGGTATCGAGCGGGTCTTCGAGATCAACCGGAACTTTCGCAACGAGGGCATTGACTCCACGCACTCACCGGAGTTCGCGATGCTCGAGGCGTACGAGGCTTACGGAACCTACGACACGATGGCCGAGCTGACCCAGACTCTGGTCACCGACTGTGCGCGTGCGGTGTTCGGTTCCACCGTCGCGCGCCATGCGGACGGGACCGAACACGATCTGGGCGGGAAGTGGCGCGAGGTCACGTTGCACGACGCGGTCTCCGAGGTGCTGGGCACCTCAGTGACGCCGGATACAACCGTGGACGCCCTGCGACGCCATGCCGAGCATCACGAGGTACCGATTCCGGATGGTGCGTCCGCCGGCGCAATCGCGCTCGAGCTTTTCGAGAAACTCGTCGAGCACACGCTGGTGGAACCGACGTTTGTCCGGGACTATCCCATTGAGGTCAAGCCGCTGACCAGGCAACACCGGCACGATCCTCGGCTCGCCGAGGCCTGGGACCTGATCGTGTTCGGTACCGAGCTGGCTACCGCCTACTCTGAGTTGGTCGACCCGGTGGTCC
This sequence comes from Actinomycetota bacterium, assembly GCA_030852965.1. GTDB lineage: Bacteria > Actinomycetota > Actinomycetes > Mycobacteriales > Pseudonocardiaceae > Pseudonocardia. The sequence continues at coordinate 4,507 of JALYVZ010000286.1, forward strand.
AACGCGAGCGGTTGGAGGCGCAATCCCTGCTGGCCGCGGCGGGCGATGTGGAGGCCATGCGGCTCGACGAGGACTTCCTGCGTGCACTCGAATACGGAATGCCGCCGAGTGGGGGTTTGGGAATGGGTATCGACCGACTGCTCATGACACTGACCGGCCTCGGTATCCGCGAGACGATACTCTTTCCGCTGGTCCGGCCGGAATGAGTGGTTTCCGCCAGACGTGTCAGCGGGCCCGACTCGACATCGACACACAATTGGGTCTAATCTTGACGACACACGGTGGTCGGGGTCTTCCGGCTGCTTCCTCGTTCATGGCGCTTGCGCTGAATTTTCATCTGGAGGGCTGCCACAGTGGCGCAAAAAGTCACGGTCTCACTGATCGACGATCTGGACGGCGACAAGGCTGACGAGACCGTTGAGTTCGGTCTGGACGGAAAGAGCTACGAGATTGACCTGTCGGGCAGCAATGCCGACAAGCTGCGTGATGCGCTCGCTTCCTATGTCGCGGCGTCCCGCCGTCCGGGTGGTCGGCGCCGTTCCGCTGGCGCTGGTGCCGCCGCCGTCGCCGCGGCCACCCGCCGTCCTTCCGTTGATCGGGAGCAGAACCAGGCCATTCGGGACTGGGCCCGCAAGCAGGGCATGAAGGTCTCCGACCGCGGCCGCATCCCCGCCGAGGTCTTGGACGCCTACCACCAGCAAAGCTAGCTCTCGACGGCCCAGGCGCCCGCTGGCGGCGTTGTCGGGGTGTCCCGATACAACAC
>JALYVZ010000287.1 GCA_030852965.1 Actinomycetota bacterium
GTGCGGCGCTCGTGAACGGCGCCGCGGCGCACGAGAGCGGGTCCTCGGCGCGGGCGAGCCACTACGACGTCCTGGTGCTCGGCGAGCCGATGCTGGAACGGCATGCCGACGCCGCCGGACGACCCACCGCGCCGGACGCCGTCTCGGGGGATGCCTTCAACGCGGCCTGCGCGTCCGCGCTGGCCGGGGCTCGGGTTGCCCTGCTCACCGCGGTGGGCCGCGACCACCCCGGTGACCGGGTGCTGGCCGAGCTGACCCGCCGGGGCATCGGCACCGAGTACGTGTCCAGGGACGACCGGCCCACCGGGGCCTACACCGTCTCACCTGGCCCCGACGGCCGGCCGGAGTTCAGCTACCACCGCGCGGGGTCGGCGGCCAGCGCCCTGGACCCGTCCCGGCTGGCCCGTTGGCACCCGGTCATCGAGATCACCCCGGTGCTGGTCACCGGGGGGATCTTCGCCGCGCTGACCACCGGTACCGAGGCGTTGGTGCGCGCGGCGGTCGCCGTCACCGCCGCCGCCGGGCGCGCCGTCTGCTATGACGTGAACTTCCGCCCCCGGCTGAGCACCCCGGCCGCCGCACTGGCAACCCTGCGCGCGGTGGCCCCGCACTGCGGCCTGATCAAGATCGCCAGCCCAGGTGACTCCCAACCGCTGCTGGGCCACACCGCTCCGGCCGAAGTGACCACCGCGCTCCGCGCGCTCACGGATGCGACCGTGGTGGTCACCGCCGGCGAGAACCCCCTCACCCTCGCCGAGGACGGCTCGGTCAGTCAGCACCCGGTGCCCCCGGCGCCGGGGTTCGTGGACGCCACCGGCGCCGGGGATGTGCTCGCCGGCACCCTGGCCGCCGCGCTGGCCCGTGGCGAGACCGTCACCGCCGCGCTGCCCGAGGCGATGGCGGCCGCCGCACTCTCCACCGGGCATCGCGGCGGCGCCCCGCTATGCTCGCCCACGACCCACCCGGCACACGGAAAGCGGAGTCGATGGACGCCAGGCCCCGCGATCTGACCCGGCGCACGTTATTGGCCGCCAGTGCCACGCTGACCGGTCTGACCGCGCTGACTGCGTGCGGCGCCCGGCTGGAGGCCCCCGCCGACACCGGCGGCCCACCCGAGGGCGACATCACCCTGCTGACCCCGATCTTCGACGGTCAGGAGGGCAAGCAGCTGCTGGAACAGAAGCTGCTGCCCCAGTTCACCGCGCAGTATCCCCAGGTCAAGGTCTCGGTCGACTACCTGACCGGCTACGACTACCTCAACGAGAAGATCACCACCGGGCTCACCACCGGGATCCCGGCGGACGTGATCATGTTGGGCGTCGGCTGGGTGGAGCCGTTCGCCTCCCGGCAGGTGCTCTCCGAGCTCAAGCCCCCACCCGGCGGGCTGCCCGGCTACTCCGACCAGATCCTGTCCGCCTGCCGCTGGGGCGGGCGGCTCTACGCGCTGCCGGTGGTGCTGGACACCCGCTTCGGCATCTGCCGCACCGACCTTCTGGCTCAGGCCGGCCTGAGCCAGCCACCGAAGTCGATGGGCGAGCTGCGGCAGTACGCGATCACGCTCACCCAGCGCCAGGACGGGAAGCTGACCCGCACCGGCCTCGATGTGCTCAGCGCCGACCCCCGCCAGGTGTTCGAGACCGTGCTGTTCGCCTTCGGCGGCGACCTCTTCCGCAATGGTCGCCCGGCGTTCAACGACCCGACCGGGGTGGCCGCCCTACAATGGCTCGCCGACCTGCAACAACGGGACAAGGTGATCGACGCGGGCTTCTCCAACACCAAGGCCGTCTCGGTGCCGATCGGGGACGGCCGGGCCGCCATGTGCATCGGACACAACAACTGGTGGGTCACCACCAAGAAGCAACACCCGGAGAGCCTGCCCTTCCTCACACCCTTCCTGCTCAACCCGGCCAAGCCGTCGATCTTCGCGGGCGGCACCCTGGTCACCGTGTCGGCGGCGTCGCGACACCAGTCCGCCGCGCAAGCCCTGGCCGCGTTCATCGCCAGCCCGCAGGTGTCGCTGGCCGGCGCGCAGCAGAAGGGCAACGTGCCGTCGCTGGCCTCCCTGCGGGACACCGAGTACGTCCGCAACAACCGGCTGGTCCAGTTCGCCCTGGACAACCTCCGGTACGGGCGTTCCGAGGGCGGGGTCGGGGCCTGGCTGACGATCCGCGACGACATCAAGACCGCCGTGCAGTCCGCGATGAACGGCCGCCAGACCGCCCAACAGGCGCTCGACCAGCTGGCCATCAGCGCCGAGATCGCGATCGCCGACTTCGGACAGGCGAACTGACCCCATGGCCATCATTACCGTGCTCTCCAACCGGCCCGACCCGGCTGAGGGATCGACTGAGCCACCGGCCCGCCGCCGACAGGTCACCGACCGGCAGCGCCGCACCGCCTGGCTGATGGTCGCCCCGGCCGGGCTGCACGCACTGTTCTGGATCGCGCTGCCGGTGCTGGCCACGTTCCTGCTGTCGGTCACCAACTACAGCGTGCTCGCCCCGCTGCGGTTCGTGGGCCTTGGCAACTACGCCCGCGCGTTCGCCGACCCGGTCTTCCGGCTGTCGATCTGGCACACGGCCGTCTACACCTTTTTCACCGTGCCGGTGGCGATGGCGGTGGCGTTGTTCCTGGCCGTTCTGCTCAACCAGCAGATCCGGGCCAGGGCCTGGTATCGGGCGGCGATCTTCCTGCCGCAGGTCACCGCGACCGTGGCGGTGGCCATGGTGTGGCTGCAGATCTACGACCCACAGAGCGGGCTGGCCAACAAGGTTCTCGCCGGGCTGGGTTTGGGCTCGTCGGCCTGGCTGTTCGACCCCGGATCGGCGCTCGGCTCGGTGATTGTGGTCGGCATCTGGCAGGGCATCGGCATCAAGATGATCATTTATTTGGCGGCCCTGCAGAACATCCCGGAGGAGCTCTACGAGGCGGCCGAACTGGACGGGGCCGGCGCCTGGCAGCGGTTCCGCCGGATCACCCTGCCGATGCTGCGCCCGGCCACCCTGTTCGTCAGCGTGGTGTCGATCATCGGCGCGTTCCAGGCGTTCGACCAGATCTACGTGCTCACCCAGGGTGGCCCGGCGAACGCGACCACGATGATGACCTACGAGGTTTACCGCAGCGCGTTCTCCAACTTCCAGATGGGCCTGGCCTGCGCGAAGTCCGTGGTGTTGTTCGTGTTCTTGTTCGGGTTGACCCTGCTCAACCGAACGCTGACCGGCGGTGACGACGATGACTGAGCGCGCCGCTCACCGTACGGTGAGCCGCCCGGCACATCGCACGGTGAGCCGGACCGCGGGCCGCGCCGCCGGGCACGACCGGACCAGCACCCTGACCCGGGTGTCCACGCATCTGCTGCTGATCCTCACCGCCTCGGCCATGATCGCGCCCTTCGTCTGGATGGCGCTGACCTCGTTCAAGACCGACAAGGACGTGGCCAGCTTCCCGCCCAACTGGCTGCCCAGCAGCTGGCGGCTGTCCAACTACCCAGACGCGATGCAGGCGGCTCCGTTCGACCTCTACTTCCGCAACAGCCTGATCATCTCGGTGGGCCACGTGACGCTGAATCTGCTGCTGGCCTCGCTGGCCGGCTACGCGCTGGCCCGCTATCGCTTCCGGGGCCGGGAGCTGGTGTTCCTCGGTTTCGTTGCGATGTTGATGATCCCGACGTACACCAAGATTGTGCCGCAGTTCCTGATCGCCAAGACCATGCCGCTGTTCGGCGGGAACAACATCATCGGCGAGGGCGGCTCGGGGTGGGTGAACACCTGGTGGGGGCTGATCATCCCGGGCGCGGTGACGCCGTTCGCGGTGTTCCTGTTCCGGCAGTTCTACCTGTCCATTCCACGCGAGCTGGAGGACGCCGCACGGATGGACGGGATGGGTGAGTGGCGGATCTGGGCCCAGATCGCCAGCCCGCTGGTCAAACCGGCCTTCATCACCGCCGGGCTGCTCACCTTCCAGGAGTCGTTCAACAACTTCCTCTGGCCGCTGCTGATCACCACCCGGGACGACAAGCGGGTCGTGCAGCTCGGGCTGACCGTGCTGAAGAACTCGGGTGAGAGCTTCGGCACGCACTGGAACCTGCTCATGGCCGGCACCACCTTGGCTAGTCTGCCGATGATCGTGTTGTTCCTGCTCACCCAGCGCTACTTCGTGCGTGGCCTGGCCACCACCGGAATCAAGTGAATGGAGCCACCTGCCGTGACCCCTGCTCTCAGCTCCGGGCTGACTGACGCGCGCGCCCTGGTGACGGGGGCCGGGCACGGAATCGGCCGCGCCATCGCGCTCGCGCTCGCCGACGCGGGCGCCGACGTCGCGGTGCACTACGGCAGCTCGGCCGATGACGCCCAGGAGACCGCCGACGCGATCACCAAGGTGGGCCGCCGCACCATCGTGGTGTCCGGGGACGTGCGCGATGCGGCCGCGGTGAACGATTTTGTCGCCGAGTCCGTACAGTTTCTGGGCGGGCTGGACGTGCTGGTCATCAACGCCGGACACCTGGTCGCCCGCAAGCCGGTGGCCGAGATGACCGACGAGCACTGGCACCATGTGCTGGACGTCAACCTCACCTCCACCTTCCTGACCAGCCGCGCCGCGCTGCCCGCGCTCATCGAGTCCGGCGGCCGGATCGTCACCATGGCCAGCCTGGCCGGGCACAACGGCGGTGGCCCGGGCGCGGTGGCGTACGCGACGGCCAAGGCCGGCGTCATCGGCTTCACCAAGGCGCTGGCCAAGGAGGTCGGGCCGAAGGGCGTCACGGTCACCTCGGTGGCTCCCGGCTTCATCGCCGACACCGCGTTCCACAACACCTTCACCCCTCCCGAGGGGCAGAAGGCCCAGGTCGCCGGCATCCCGATCGGTCGGGGCGGCACCGTCGAGGACGTGGCCGCCGCCGTGGTCTACCTGGCCTCCCCCGCCGCCCGCTTCGCCAACGGCGCCACCCTCGACCTCAACGGGGGCCAGTGGCCCCGGTGAGTCCCGTTGCTGGATGAGCCGTTGCCCGGTGAGCCCTCGGTGGGTGAGCCGTTGGTGCCCAGCACCGCGCTGGACATCCCCGACCGTCGGGGCGGCTGGTGGCACGAGTACGTCTGCCCAGCGCACGGCACCCAACTGCTGCCCGCCCGGGCGGGGCTGTTCCCCTGCCCGCACGGCTGCGCGCTGACCGGGGAGCCGTACGCCGGGGCGTGGGCGGTACTGGCCCACCAGGCCGCCGCCCGTTCGCTGCGCGGGCTCGCGG
>JALYVZ010000288.1 GCA_030852965.1 Actinomycetota bacterium
GGCCGGGGCTGTCCGTTGGCCCGGGTGGGCGCCGCCGCGTGGGTCCGGGGCCGGTCCGGCGTGCTCGGGCAGCGGCGGAGCCGGTACCTCATCGGGGCGGGGGCGTGGCAGCACCGGCATCCCAGCCCGGGTGGAAGGGTCCGCTGGCGACAACCGACCCAGGTGCGCCGACGCCGACGCACGCGCGACCCGAGGATCTACCTGTTGGGTCGCCGAATCGGCGTGCGGGCCGTGGCCGACCCGGGCACTGGGGTACTGACCACCGTCCGCCGCGGCGGGGGAACGTTGTTCCGAGCGCAGCAGTCGCATGGGGCGATACGGCTGGGTCACGATTCCCGACCCAGGCTGGAGGTTGCCAGCCGAGGGGTCGAGCAGCAGTCGGCGGTCGCCGGCCGGGTCATGCGTGGGGCGCTTGAGCCGTCCCGGCCCGCTTTGTGCGGAACTCGCGACGGGTCCGGCTCGTTGCCGGTTTGGTACAGCATCTGGCGCTCCCTCATATCGACGGTGCCCTGCTTCGGCCGTACCCCCGTCTGGCGACCGTGCAGGGAGCATAGGGCCGAACGTCGAGACCTTCTCACCGCCACCCGTGGTTTCGGGCCAGATACCCGGTGAGTGGCCACTCGGGCGCGGTCGGCGCGGCCTTGCCTTCGGTGGGTGGTCGACCGGCGTGTCGAGTTGCGGCGAGCGGGTGTTCGTGACCGACGAACGGGACAATCAGCGGTGAACTGTTGTCTTCGGGCTCAATCTGTCGCACCGCACGGTCGAGAGCTCTCCCAGGTCATCGGCGTGTCAGACTTCTGAGATGGATCTCAACGGCAACCTCGCCGAGCTGGTGGCCGCCGCCGCTCGTCGTGGTCCGGACCATCTGGCGTTCGTCGATCCGGTCCGGCGGCACGCGATGACCTGGTCTGGCGTCGGGTCGGCGGTGGATGCCGAGGCTGCCCGGCTGGCCGCCGCCGGAGTGTGTCCGGGGATGCGGGTGTTGGTGCGGCTGCGCCAGGGCGTCCCGTTGTGCCTGGCGTTGCTCGGTGCGTTGCGCGCCGGTGCGATCGTGGTACCGGTCGGTACCCAGTCGACGACCAGGGAACTTGCGGTCATCGTGACCGACTGCGAACCGGCGGCGCTGGTCGTCGAACCCGGCGATGCGGCGGTCGCGGCGGTTGCGGCGGTCGCCGGTGCCAGTGTGCTGGCCCCGCCGTCGGTGCCCTCGGCAACCGAACCCGCGCTCACCCAACCCGCCGCCGTGAACCCGCCGCCGGTGACACAACTCGCCGCCGTGAGCCCGCCGGTGTCGCGGGGTGGTGAGGACATCGCGGTGCTCGGCTACACCTCGGGTACCACCGGGGTGCCCCTCGGCGTGCGGCTGTCGCATCGCGCACTGTTGGCCAACCGGGCTCAGTCCGCCGCCCTGCGACCGACGCCGGTAAGTCCGGCCGACCGGGTCCTGCTGCACCTGCCGCTGTTTCACATCTACGGCCTCGGCGCCGGGCTGCTGCAGGTGTGCTGGGCGGGCGCGACCGGCGTGCTGGTCGACCGGGTGGACCCCGACGACGTACTGACCGCCATCCGCAGTGAGCGGGTCACCGTGGTGGCCGGGGTACCGTCGATGTACCGGGCGCTGTTGGAGCTGCCGGCCGATCGGCTGCGCGACGGGCTGGCCACCGTCCGGCTGTGCACGGCCGGCGGGGCGCCGCTGGCCGGAGAGCTGCTCAGCCGGTTCAACCAGGTCACCGGACTGGATCTGTTCGAGGGTTACGGGATGACCGAGACCGGACCGGTGCTCACCACGACGCTGGTGAGCGGGCGGCCGAAGCCCGGCTCGGTGGGCCGGCCGCTGCCCGGCGTCGAGCTTCGGCTGGTGGACGTCGCCACCGGGGCGCCGTTGGGCGGGTCCGGTGAGTCGACGGACGACGATGAGGACGAGCTCGGCTCGGACGGCGACGGGTACGACACCGGGCTGGTCTCGGTCCGGGGCCCCAACCTGTTCTCCGGGTACTGGCCCGACGGCGCGGGCGGGCCGGACGAGGACGGTTGGTTCCGTACCTCCGACGTCGGCCACCTGGACGCCGACGGTGATCTGTACCTGGTCGACCGGGCCACCGACCTGATCATCGTGAACGGTTTCAACGTTTACCCGCGCGAGGTGGAGCAGGTGCTCTCCGAGCACGAGGCGATCACCGAGGCGGCCGTGGTCGGGGTGCCCGACCAGCGCACCGGAGAGGCGGTGATGGCGGTGCTGGTGCCGCGCCAGGGGGTGTCGCTGACGCCGGAGGAGGTGCGGGCGCACTGTGCGACCCGGCTGGCCCGGTTCAAGGTGCCGACGGTGGTGGAGCTCGTGGACCGGTTGCCGCACTCGGCCACCGGCAAGGTCACCCGGGCCGCCCTGCGGGCGGTCCGGGGCTCGGGGTCTCGGTGAGCCTCGGGCGCCCGCACGTGACCCTGATGACGCGGCGGAACTGCTCGCTGTGCGACACCGCGGCCGAGGCCGTGGCGCGGATCTGCGGCGAGCTCGGGGTCGGCTGGGCCAGCCAGGACGTGGACCTCGACCCCGAGCTGCGCGCGGAGTACGGCGACCGGGTGCCGGTGATCCTGATCGACGACCGGGAGCACGGCTACTGGCGGGTGGAGGAGCGGCGCTTCCGGGCCGCCCTGGTCTTACGGGCGGATGACGGTTCCGGGTCTGGGGATGCGAACCCCCCGGGCGCCGGTTACGAACGACAACTGTGAGCACCACCGCCATCGCCCCCGCGCCACCGAGCTCCGCGCCGGTCGCGATCCGCCGGACGCACGCCGTCCTCATTGAGGTCGTCTCGATCGCTGCCTCGGTCGGCGTCGGCCACCTGGTGGCCGGGATCTTCTCTCCGTTGTCCTCGCCGTTCCAAGCCGTTGCCGACACCGTGGTGCGGTTGTCCCCGGCGTGGCTCACCGAGATCGGCAAGTCGCTCGACTTCCCGTCCGTCGGGCTGCCCAAGGGCGTCGCGGACAAGGTGCTGCTGCTGGTCGGGATCGCCACGGCACTGGTGGTGCTGGGGGTGCTGGCCGGGTTGGCCGCGCACCGGTCCCGCTCGCTGGGTCGGGCGGTGATCATCGTGCTCGGGCTGGTGGGGATGGCGGCGGTGGTTTTCTCGCCGGTGTTCGGGCCGGCCGACCTGCTGGCGCCGCTGGTCGCGTTGCTGGGCGGCCTGAGCGTGTACTTCCGGCTCTACAACCAGGCCGAGGGGCTGGCCGCACAGGCCGGGGGTCCGTCGCCTGCCGGTCCGTCGCCTGCCGGATCGCCGCCTGCCGATCCGTCGCCTGCCGGCCTCCATCGGAACGGTTCCGAGGCGGGAGTCGAGCTCACTCGTCGCAAGCTGATCGTGAGCTCGGCGGTGGTCGGCGCCGGCGCTGTGGGTGCCGGGGCAGTCGGGCAGCTGCTCGGCGCCGGCGGGGGCCCGGACACCGCCGCCCGGGAAGCACTGAGGCCGCTGCTGCAACCGGCTCGCCCGGCGCCACCGATCCCGGCCGGTGTCGACTTCACGGGTGTGGGCACGCCGACCTACATCACCTCGAACCGGGACTTCTACCGGATCGACACCGCGCTGCGGATCCCGTTGCTCAACACCAAGGACTACCGGCTGCGGATGCACGGGATGGTGGCCCGCGAGCTCAACCTGACCTACGACGAACTGCTGAGACGCCCGCTGGAAGAGCGAGTCGTCACGCTCGCCTGCGTGTCCAACCCGATCAACGGGGATCTGATCTCCAATGCCAGCTTCACCGGGGTGTCGTTGCGGGACCTGCTGCTGGAGGCCGGCGTGCAGCCGGGCGCCGACCAGATCTTCGCCACCAGCCACGACGGCTGGACCTGCGGCACCCCTACCGACGTGGTCATGGAGCCCGATCGCGGCGCCATGCTCGCGCTGGCGATGAACGGTGAGCCGCTGCCGGTCGAGCACGGCTATCCGGTGCGGGTGGTGGTGCCCGGGCTGTACGGGTTCGTGTCGGCCACCAAGTGGCTCACCGACCTGGAGCTCACCACGTTCGACCGTCGGCGGGCCTACTGGCTCGACCGCGGCTGGGCGGAGCAGGCGCCGATCAAGACGGCCTCCCGGATCGATCGGCCCCGTGGGCTGGACACCGTGCCAGCCGGCCGGGTCACCGCCGCCGGGATCGCCTGGGCGCAGCCCCGTGGCATCGCCAGGGTGGAGGTGCGCCTCGACGGTGGCGCGTGGCAGCAGGCCCAGCTGGCCGAGGAGTTTAGCCGGGACGCCTGGCGGATGTGGCGGGCCGATCTGCGGGTGCCGCCGGGCAACCACTTCATCGAGTGCAGGGCCACCGACGGAGCCGGCACCGTGCAGACCGAGGAGCGGGTCGATCCGGTGCCCGACGGGGCGACGGGCTGGCCGATGGTCACCTTCATCGCGCGCTGAGCGGGTCCGTGGATCTGTGCCGAGCGAGCCGCGCAGCCGGCTGATTGAGCTGTGGGATACGCTCTGCGCCATGTGGGTGATCGTTCGTCTGGACTACCGGATCGTTGAGGAGGAAGTCCCGTGAGGAAGGTTCAGCGACTCGCTGCGATCAGCGCCATGGCGGTCCTGGTCGCGGTGGTGTCGGCTTGCAGCTCCAGCGAGTCTCCGAGCACACTCGCCCCCGCCCCCGAGGCTGCCCCGCCGTCGAGCGCCGCCAGCAGCAGCGATGGCGTGACGACCGCTTCGGACACCTTCGGCGCGGCCTGCAGCCAGCTGCCAAAGGGCAACGCGCCCGGCTCGCTGGACTCGATGGGCCCGATGCCGGTCGCCTCGGCGGCCAGCACCAACCCGCTGCTCAAGACCCTGGTCAGCACGGTCAAGGCGGCCAACCTGGTTGATGTCCTCAACAGCCAGAAGGCGATCACTGTCTTCGCGCCCTACGACCCCGCGTTCGACGCGGTCAAGAAGTCGATTGGTGACGCGAAGTTCAGCGCGCTGCTGGCCAACAAGGATGCCCTAGGCAACATCCTGAAGTACCACGTGATCGCCCGCCGTTACGACAAGGCCGGGCTGCTCGCCGAGCCGTCGGGTTCGATCGCCACCCTCGCCGGCGGCTCCCTGCAGATCAAGAGCGACGGCGACACCCTGACCGTCACCGACGGCGCCGGGACGACCGCGCACGTGCTGTGCGGCAACATCCCGACCAAGAACGCCACCGTGTTCGTGATCGACAAGGTGCTGATGGGTCAGAAGTCCTGACCTGACTCCGTTCGGCACAGTTCGTCCGA
>JALYVZ010000289.1 GCA_030852965.1 Actinomycetota bacterium
CCCGCGGGTGCTGCGATGATCCGCCGCCCCCGCCGCACCCTGCCCGCCACCCTGGTCGCGCTCGTGCTGCTCGCCGCGGCCGCGCTGACCGTGGTGTCCTGCGTGCAGCTGCTGACCGGGCGACCACCATGGCTGCCGTTCACCGCCGCCGCCGCCTTCGCGGCGACGCTCACCTGGAGCCATCCGCTCACACTGGTAGTCGCACTGATCGTGTTGCTGCTCGGATTGGTGCTGCTAGCCGCGGCCGTGGTCCCCGGCGCCCCAACCGTGCTGGCATTGGTTGGCGCCGCAGATCAGCCCACCAGCGGCGCGACCCGCACCAGCGTGGCCACGGCGCTGCGCAACGCCGCGGGCGCCGTGGACGGGGTCGCCACCGCCACCGTCCGGGTCCGTGGCGGTGCGGTCACCGCGACCGTGCGCACCCCGATCCGCGAGTCCGCGGCTCTGGCCGAGCAGGTCCGGGCCGCGATCACCGACCGTCTCGATGACCTCGCCCTGGCCCGCGCACCACGGATCCGGGTCCGGGTCGCCACCAGGAGCGACACATGAGCACCCCGAACCGGCCCGCCCGGCTCAACCGCACCCTGCTCGGCCTGCTCGGGCTCATCCTGGGCCTCGCCGGGATCTTCGGGCTGCTGCTCGGGCTGGGCGCGCTCCGCGGTGTCCTACCGCGGCTGGACCCCTCCGCGCGGCTGGTCCCCACCGAGATCGTTACTGCGCCGTGGGTGCCCTACCTGAGCTCCGCGGTCGCGGTCATCGTCGGGCTGTTGTGCCTGCGCTGGCTCCTCGCCCAGGCGCTGCGCCGACCCAAGACCACCACCTGGCGGCTCCCCGTCGAGCCCGGGCGCGGCAGCACCCGCCTAGACACCGACGCCGCCGCCGATGCGGTCGCCGCTGACATCGCCGCCTACCCCGGCGTAGCGAAGACCATCGCGACCCTCACCGGCGCCCGCCCGCAGCCGGAGCTGCACTTGATCGTCTCCACCGAGACCGGCACCCCGATCGGGCCGCTGCGCGAGCGGATCACCACCCATGCGCTGCCCCGGCTGTGTCGCGCCCTCGAACTCGACACCGTACGCACTGACCTGATCCTGCGGCTGGACACCACCGACGACCGGGCGCGAGCCCGCTAGACCGGGCCCGCCGGTCGAGCACCCGCGCACGGTCTCAACGGATGCGCGCCCGCCGACGGCACGGGCTCCCCGCAGGCCCCGGCGGGTCGGGACCGGCTACCACAAATGGATCGGAGTGCTTAGCTGACGCGGAGCCGGACGAACCCGACGCTTGACCTTGACCAAGGGGCAAGCAACACGCTGGGCGCTGCCGAGCGCGTCGCTCGGCGACGAGAGGATCGCGGTCATGGCGCTGCTGGCGATCGGTGCATTCGCTCGAATGCGCGGTCTGGGCGGGTGACGGACTGCTCGGCGTCGCTGACGGGTTCGGCCCGTCCACCGAGACCGCCATGCCGAGTGCGGCGGCGCTGAACACGCTCGCCACCTCGACCGCGTCCGCAGGTGCGCTGCTCGATGCCCTGCGCACCGCCGTCGAACAGGCCGCCGACAAGGTCGCGACCATGACCACCTCCGACCCGGCCCTGGAAGGCGCGGGAACCACTCTGACCGCTCTTGCCTGGTCAGGTGCCGAGCTGGCCTTGGTGCACGTCGGTAACTCACGCGCCTACCTGCTGTGCGATGGTGAGCTGTTGCAGCTCAGCCACGACGACGCCCTTGTGCAGAGCCTGATCGATGAAGGACGGTTGACCAGCGAAGAAGCGGAGTCGCATCCGCAGCGGATGATCTTGATCCGAGCCTTTGCACGCCGGCGCGACCACGCTGCCGGACGGCGCCGGCGGGTCGCGGGCGGCCCGGCGGGGTCTCAGCTGGCGGTACCGGTGGGCCGCAGCTGCGGTAGCCGTAGCTGATCGCCGGGGTGCAGCAGGTTGGGCTGTGCCACGGAATCCTTGTTCGCCGCCCACACCGACTGCCAGGACATCCCTCGGCTCGCCGCGATCCGGGTCAGGGTGTCACCCGCACGCACCTGATAGCTGTCGGTGCTTGGAGCTGGCTGCGGGGTGGCGCGTGGCGCTGTGCGTGGCGTCGGGATATCGAGCGCGTGCCGGGGTCCCGACGGTCGAGCGGCGGTGTGCACCGGTTGCGGCCGGGTGGCCGGCCCCGGCCTGGCGAGCGCGGTGGACACCTTGCCACTCCAACAGTGCTGGGAGGCCTTCCACGGGGACAGGCCGGACCGCTGGTAGGCGGTGTTCGCAATCTCGGTCTGTTGGGCGGGGGTGGCGTCCTTGGCTCGGTGGGCGTACCTGCTCCCGCCGTACGCGGCCCAGCTGGAGTCCAGGAACTGGTATAGCCCGCTGGCGGTCGACGACGCGTTCGTTGCCTGCGGGTTCCCGCCCGACTCGCAGCTGGTGATCGGGCCCCAGTCGACCGTCGGGGCGGCTTCGGCGGCGGCCGCCGGCGCGCTCGACAGCGCGAACGGGACCACCGCGAACGCACCGGTGGTGATCACGGCATAGCTGATGCCCGCCGGGCCGTGTGCGGGGGTGGAGGGCTTGCGGTGACGTCCGCGGCGATGCGGTGGTCGGGAGGGCTCGTGCACTGTTGTTGCCTTTCCTCAACCCACACACTGATCCGCCGGGCCGAGCCGCTCGTGGGGAGGCGAGCGGGGGAGCGTCGACCGGGGGCGGGTGGGAGACGAGGGGTGAGCGGGGTTGCTCACCTCGTGTCGAACAGCACACACGTTAGGCAGTCGCGGCGGGAGACCCGGCAAACCTGAGAGCTCCGGTCACTCGCCGTCGGCAACCGGACGTCCAGGAGCGGCGACAACCACGAACGCTGAGCCGCCCGGCGCAACGGTTTGGGCCGTACGCCCGGATCGCTCTCATGTTTCCGCGCCGACCGGGGCGGCGGTCGCCGGGAAGCGGACGTCGAGGGCGTGGCGCGCTGAGGCGCAGTGCATGGAATGCTGGCGGGCCGGACCGCGTTGAACCGATCATGAGCGACTACGAACCCAGCCCGACGGAGTGGGTCCGCAAGCAGGTCGAGCGGATCATCGAGACCGGCACCACAGACGGCATCACTGTCCAGGACCGGCCCATCGTGCTGATGACCTACCGCGGCGCCCGCAGCGGGAAGCCGCGCAAGACCCCGGTGATGCGGGTCGAGCACGATGGCAGCTATGCCGCGATCGCCTCCCGGGGCGGCGCGCCGACCAACCCGCACTGGTACCAGGCGTTGCTCGCCGAGCCGGTGGTCGAGGTGCAGGACGGCACGGCGGTCGGGACCTACCGGGCGCGTGAGGTGTCCGGCGAGGAGAAGGCGATCTGGTGGGGCCGGGGCGTCGCGACCTACCCGCCCTACGACGAGTACCAGCTCAAGACCGAGCGGGTGATCCCGGTGCTCGTGTTGGAGCCGGCCTAGACACGAGCCCGGTGTAGTCGTCCGCCGCGACCTGGTCGCACCGTTTACAGGCCCCAGACCAAGCACCGCCCCATCCGTCTGTGGACCAGCTCACTCAGAGTAGGTGATGCAAGTAGCTGGCAACAAATGCCAGACGGCTTGAGCGCGCCGACTCAGGGAAGGTCACGCACCGTGGCTTCCGGTGGCATTCGGATTGCGTGAGAGCGCCCGTTCCTTCAACGACGCTCTTGCGTCTTGCGTGCGGAGCCTCGCGGGGGTCGCGATGCCCGATCCGGGGCCTGCGGCGGTGCCGACGTGCGCCGTGTGGGTGGCGAGCACGAACACGTCGTCGCGGCGGCCGACGTAATGCGGACCGGTAGGGTCGAGGAGCTGGTCGACGGCGCGGCGGTCGGCTTCGTCGATCCAGGCCGCCGCTACCTCCCGCAGCCCGGAGAGCCACCGCACCACCGCGGCGCGGACCTCATCGGTCGGCTCGGCCTGGTCGATGAGGTAGCTGAAGGTGCTCACCTCGATCAGGCCGGCGTCCCACATCGCGCGCGCCCAGCCGGCGGGCAGTCGACCGCACCGTCGATTCCCGTGCGCATGCCGCGGAACCACTCCCCGAGCGCCGCGGCGAGCGTGCCTTGTAGACCTGGTTTGCCCACCCCAACATCCCATGGCAGGCACCGCTGCCCCAGCCCGTTCTCGACGACGGCGAGCCGACCACCCGGCGACACCAGTGCGGCCAGTCGGGCGAGCCCGCGCCGTTGATCGGGAAGGTGGTGCATGACGAAGGAGGCGAACACGAGATCGGCCGGGGCAACCACGTCGATGCCGTCGTGCGTGTGCCTGGCCACGACCCGACGCTACCGGTGATCAGGCCCGCGACAACGTGTCGTACGGAGGATCCGCCGCGGAGTCCGAGCGCCCGAACGGCAGCACGGACGGACGTCGGGCCCGCCCGCCCTGCCGCTGGGTGGTGGTTGCGATCAGGGGCGGCCGTGGGTGCAGATGATCGCCCGTACGGGTGATCCATCCGGGAACCCTCAGGGCACACCGGAGTGACGGCGCGTAGTCGGCCTCGGAATTACATTGATGTTTTTTTGCAGCTCTGACGAATGTGTCGGCGGCACGGCTCGCGCCGACCTTGATGAACGGATGCGGAACGTAAGTAAACTCACTCGACAGAGAGTCTAAACGCACTGTCGAGCTAGATGAACTGGTATCCATGTCACGCAATGCTCGTTACTGCCGGTAGGCCTGTGACTAGAGATGCCTCTTGGTGCGCGAATGGACTGCGATGGTGATGCTGATGTCTGACGGTGTACGGGACACCGAAAGGGAACCGATGGAGCCGAGGCTCCCGCTCGAGAAGGCGCGCCCCTTACGGGCTTCGTCGGACTCCGCCTCGCTGCGTTGGCAGCCGGCCTATCACGGCGGACTGCCGTCGGGGGCCGAGACTCCGGTGAGCGAGATCGTCAACGAGCCGATCGTCGACGGAGTGGTCCACGCCGAGCCGGTGGATCCTCAGCAGGCCGACGCCGAGCCGGTGGGTCCCGAGCCGGTGGATCCTCAGCAGGCCGACGCCGAGCCGGTGGGTCCCGAGCCGGTCGCCGCCGGGGCGGTCCACGTCGAGCAGCCTACTGCCTTGTTGACCCACCCGTCGCCCAGACCGCGATTCTCCGCATCCCTGCCGCCGACCACGGCTATGCGGCCGACCACGGCTGTGCCGCCGACCACGGCTGTGCGGCTGGCTGACCTGTTCGTTACCCCCGAAGAGGGCGCCGTGTCTCCTCATCGGTCCGAGTCCCACCCGGTCGCGGC